>ONID01000015.1 GCA_900317765.1 uncultured Eubacteriales bacterium
ATGGTGGGTCACAAGCAAATCGTATACCAGATGGTGCGCAATCAGAAAAAGACACTGCGGTATTCCGCCCTGGATGTCTTTTTAAGACGGAATACCATGTAATGTCCGATTCGCTGCAACATGCCGCTTCATATTGTGATAATAAGAAAGGTTTGTAAATTGATGGAAATGTTGGAAAGAATAAAAGAGAGTGTGGCGGAATTGTTTTTTCCGCGCAGGTGTCCGCTGTGCGGTTCTTTGATCAACAGCAATGAGCGCATATGCAATAAATGTTCAAAGGACGTCGAATTTATCCGTCGTCCGATTTGCCGTTTTTGCGGCAGACCGCTCTACAGCTGCAATTGCCAAAGAGGTGAGTTTGCCTTTGTCCGCAACGTTGCGCCTCTGGTTTATACAAAGTCTGCCAAAAAGGGCATTCACCGCATGAAGTTCAACAATTCGCCCTATTCCTGCACATACTTCGGCAAGCTGATGGCAAATGTCGTTCGAACGGAATATCTTGACAGCGGCGTTCACTTTGATTGTGTGATAGGCGTGCCGATGTTCAAGGACGATTATCTCACGCGCGGTTACAACCAGGCGGTGCTGCTTGCCAAAACAGTCGCGGAAGAAACAGAAATTCCTCTCTTCAATAAGGTGCTCATAAAGTACCAGAAAAACCGTCCGCAGCATACCCTTTCATTTATGGAACGCAAGCGGAATATTGAGGGCGTTTATCGGGTGGCACGTCCCGAAATGATACGCGGAAAGACAGTGCTGTTATGTGATGACGTGACCACATCCGGGAGCACCCTTAACGAATGTGCCATTACGCTGCTTGACGCCGGTGCAAAAGCGGTTTATTGCGTGACGGCAACGGTGGCGGTTTTGTCAGAAATGCCTGCCATCAAAGCGGCGGCTTTCCGAACGGGCTGGTAGCCTGCTATTGTGGACTTTTTCGTCAGTTTTCATAATTCTGTTGACAAATTCGTTGGAAATCTTTATAATATTTATAGACGGTTTCACAATTTATACAACATTTTTTCATTGTGTTATCATGGCGATTACTTACTGAAAAGAGGAAGATAATTATGAAAACGAGAAAACACAGGCAATTGATCCGGGTTTCAGTTTTGGGTCTGATGACAGTCATGCTGATGTCCGTAGGTGTGATGTTCTTTAATACACACGCTTCGGAAGCGGTATCCGGCAGCGATCTCTTGACAAGCAATTCGGATGCTGCTGTCAGCAAGACGGATGCTGCGGCTGCTGAGGCAGGTGCTGCTGAGGAAAAGCAGGATATTGCTTCACAGTCCAAGAGAACCGTTACGAGGACGGATCCCGTAGAGCCTCGTCCGACTCTGGCGCGAACGGCCAATATTACCTTTACCGCGCACGGTCCCAATCTTGGATTTACGATTAATTCCGGTTCTTCCACCACGGTATATGTAGACTGGGGCACGGGCACATACAAAAAAGAAACGTCCTCAAACGGCTATTTCTACAATGATTCGCTTCAGAACAGTCCGAGCAATATCCGCATCTCGGCGGATTCCACCATCAAAAGCTTTATTTCCGACCGGAACGACAACAGCTATCTTCAGGACTTTGACGCTTCCGGATGCACTACGCTCGAGGAGCTTGACGTTTCCCACAACAGTCTTGTCTATACACTCGATCTGTCAGCTCTTGTCAATCTGAAAAAGCTGGACTGCTCCTACAATTCCATCCGGGAACTCAAGCTCCCTCACACGGTTTCCCTGTCGGCGCTGGATTGCAGCCACAACCTGCTGAGACCTTCCACCATTGACATCCCTTACGGGCAGAGGGGCACGTATGTGCCCCAGGCGGTTTCGGACAACTATGATGTGAATATCCAACAAAACGTCGTTTATGATACCGTATATGACGAGCTTGCGCCTGAGTATAAGCTTACCCATTACAATGCGGACGGCGCGGGTACAAGTAAGACAACCACCTTCAAATGGTATGACGGCAGCGATAATGACGTTACCTCTTCCGTGCAGAACAAAGGAAACGGCAAATACCTGTTTTCTCACGATTTGCTTAGCGGGACTTATTACTGCGTGATGACAAACCCACTTTTCAAGGACACGAGTGGGAAGACGTGCGTATGGAAAACGTCAACTACGTTGATTGTTCCCGAATCGCCATCCTTTACGGTTGTGGCGGATGACAGCCTTTCGGGGAATACTTTTTATCTCACCACCAATTCCGACGCCCAACACATTTTTGTACAGTATGGGGGAAACACGAGGTTCTACCCCAGAAGCGCCGGCAATGTTTTCGCCCCGCTAAGCAAAGTAGGCAATCTTGACAGAACCATACACTTTTACGCTGAGAATCTCAAATCGCTCTCCTTTGAACCCTCCAGTGTCAAGCGTATCGAACTGTACGGAACACCCGATCTGACCACTCTTATTGTTCCTGACAATCCGTCGCTGACAGCGCTGGATCTTTCCTCCTGTACGAAGCTGAAAACGGTCAACGCGGGCAACGACGGACTGACGACGCTTGATCTGACAGGGCTGACCATGCTTACGACCCTCGACGTAAGCGGCAACAAGCTGAGATTCTCCGGTATCAAAAAGCCTGCCTCCTTCAAAACCGGCAATTTCAGCAATCAGGACAACGGCATGATTGCCCTGACAAATCCCATCGGAATCGGGCAGCCCATAGACCTTTCGGCGGAATATGTAGACGCCAGCTCATTGTACACCTGGAGCGGCGGCGTTTCTCCCGAATGCAGCGGCGGTATCGCTACCTTCGACGCTGACGATATAGGCAAGACCACCTCCTGCGTCATCACGCATCCCGATTTCCCGGGTCTGGAAGTGAAAACCTCCGAAACCAAAATCATTCCTTCCGCTCCTGTTTTCACTCTGACCACCAGTGACAGCACGGGAACAATCTCTTTTGCGCTCAACGACAGTGCGACAAAGGTGTATGTCGATTTCGGCAGCGGCTTTGTAGAAAAGAGCGGCGGCAGCATTTCCGGGACGCTTGCGGGAAATACGGTCAAGGTCTACGCGGAAAACGTCACTTCGCTGTCGGTTCCGTCGTGCAACCTGACCGGGATGGACATCTCCCGACTGACCGGGCTGAAGAGCCTGAACGTCAGCGGCAATCCGGCTCTTGGACTGCCTGACCTTTCGCATTGCACCGGTCTGACATCCCTCAATGTCAGCGGAAACGACCTTGCCGAATTGGATATTGCGGGTCTCAGCCATCTTGCCACACTTGACGCAAGCGGCAACAAGCTGAAATTCTCCACCGTTCATCAGCCGGAAGGCTTTACAAACGGCAATTACAGCAACCAGGACAATGAGGCGATTGTCATTGCCAAACCTGTCAGGGCAGGACAGACAATCGACCTCTCGACCGAATATGTCGACGGGAAGACAGTGTTCACATGGACTCCCAATGATGTTACATTCCGAAACACCGACGGAGTCATCTCCTTCGGGGACAATGCAAAGGGAAAGAGCATTTCCGGAGTGATCACTCATCCTGACTACAGCGGTTTGACGGTCAATGTGACAGGCATCAGGGTGATGTCAGGATTCTTTGTGGATGACGATGGTTCAGGCGTTACGGCAGTGCCGGAGGATGACATTACGCTGGAAGACGCCGACGGCAACCCCATAGATATTGATGATGTCACACTCAGAATCCGACACCTCCATTCCGATGAAATCGAATCCGAAAAAGCCGCAATCATCGGCAAGGGCTACAACGTTGCCGACAACGATATTCTGGACGGCTATGACATTTCTCTGATCGACAGAAACGGAAGACCTGTGAAGATTAAAGGAACAGCGGGTATAAGAATAACGCTCCCATACGGCGGCATCGACAGGAATGAGAATACCTTCGCTCTCTATCACAATGATTCTGTCGCAGGCATTGAAAAAATGACCTGCACGGCGGATGAAGCGGGAATTGTATTTGTCGGGCACAGGTTCAGCGCTTATACATTTATCGCAAGCCCGAAAGCTTCTGGTGAAGGAGGAGATGACACTACCTCTTCGGGAGGAGACACAACTCCGTCGGGAGGGGATACAACACCTTCGGGAGGAGATACAACTCCGTCGGCAGAGGGCACCATTCCGTCGGGAGACGATACAACTTCTTCTGAAGGCGATACAACCTCTTCAACAGGTGACGGCACATCCAACAAGGGCAATACCCCTGATACGGGAGAGTCTTCTGGTTATGTTGTTGTGACTTATCTGCTGTTGATGCTTTCATTGGGCGGAATGGCTGCGGTGTACTACCTCAGGCGCCAGGGGTTCCCAGGCGGCAATGATGATATGTACAGCGACAGTATGAAACAATAATTCTTTTGCTCCCCTGTTTGACGGGTTTTCAATGTCAAAAAGGGGAGCATTTTTCATAGAAAACACAATTATTCTGTACAATCTGATGTTTTGAAAATAATTTCATAAAAATTCTTGCATGCGGCGTTGTTATCTGTTATAATGTAGCAGTTATATAAGCTCATATTTTTGAAAGGATGTTGAAGCCAATGTACGCAGATATGCTTGATTCCATCGGATTCCTTAATTCATATGACAGCGAAGTTGCCGCAGCAATGGGCGATGAGCTTGCCAGACAGAGAAGAAATCTCGAGCTTATCGCCTCCGAAAATCTTGTTTCTCCCGCTGTTCTCGCAGCAATGGGCAGTGTGCTCACCAACAAATACGCCGAGGGCTATCCCGGCAAGCGCTACTACGGCGGCTGCCAGTGCGTTGACGTTGTCGAGGAGATTGCACGCAAGAGAGCCTGTGAGCTTTTCGGCGCTGAGCATGCCAATGTGCAGCCTCATTCCGGCGCACAGGCCAACACCGCGGTTTACTTTGCTCTGCTCGAACTCGGCGATACCGTTATGGGCATGAATCTGGCCGAAGGCGGACACCTCACCCACGGTTCACCCGTCAATATGTCGGGCAAATACTTCAATTTTGTCCCCTATGGCGTTGATTCCGAAACCGGCAGAATAGATTATGAAAAGCTCTATGAGACGGCTCTGCAGGTCAAGCCCAAGATGATTGTCGCGGGTGCCAGCGCTTATCCCAGAGCAATTGATTTTGCCAAGTTCAGCGAGATTGCCAAGGAAGTCGGCGCTTATCTCATGGTCGATATGGCACACATTGCAGGTCTGGTCGCAGCAGGCGTTCATCAGAATCCTGTGGAATATGCCGATATTGTTACCACCACCACACACAAGACCCTGCGCGGTCCCAGAGGCGGCATGATTCTCTGCCGTGAGCAGTACGCCAAGGCAATAGACAAGGCGATATTCCCCGGCACACAGGGCGGTCCGCTCATGCACACCATCGCAGGCAAGGCTGTCTGCTTCGGCGAGGCTCTCAAGCCGGAGTTCAAGGCATACGGCAAGCAGATCGTAGCCAATGCCGCCGCCATGGCGGAGGAATTTGACGCCCGCGGCGTCAAGATGGTTTCGGGCGGTACCGACAACCACCTCATTCTGCTCGATCTCCGCGACACAGGCATCACCGGCAAGGAGCTGGAACGCCGTCTGGACGATGTTTACATCACCGCCAACAAGAACACCATTCCCAACGAGCCGCTCAGCCCGTTCGTGACCAGCGGTGTGCGTCTCGGTACACCGGCTGTCACTACCAGAGGACTTGTCGAGAAGGACATGAAGAAGATAGCCGAGTATATTTCGCTTGCTATCACGGACTTCGACAACAGTGCCGATGCAATCCGCGCCGGCGTCACCGAACTGCTTGAAGCTTATCCGCTTTATCAGTAAGATTTTAAAATAAAAATTTTCCTCAAACATAAAACTAACCTCCCGCTCATGCAATTTTTCAGCATGGACGGGAGGTTTTTGTCTGTGAGTAGAAAAAAGCAAATGAATCGACAGAATTCCGCAATCTCCGTTTCATTTACCAATATAATGATTAGATGGGCAGTGAATATTCTTCCAATTGACCGTTGTCTTTCGGTAAGAAAAATGCTATAATTTTTCTCATGGAACTGCCAGATGATGAAATAGGAAAACAAAGGAATGTGGAATCATGAAGAACACCATCAGAGTACTTGCGGCTGCCGGACTGAAGCCCCTGCTGGAATGCAACGGAAAAAAGTATGCTGCCGAAATCGAATATTTTCTTGACAGTGACGGACATCTCTCGTCAAAAATTGCCTGCATGCAGCCCGATGTGGTGTTTATGAATCTCTTTATGCCGGATGTGGACGCGATCGAAATCATCAAGGCTTACAGACTGCTGTATGCGAAATCATTTACATATTTCGCAGTGATTGTTCCGTTTTTGACGGGAAGTTTGAAAAAGGAACTGGATCAATGCGGCGTCAACAGGGTAATAGGCCATCCCTATTCCAAGCGCGATCTTGACGCGGTTCTTGCTGAGGTCGCTCAGTTGAAAACGACTCCGCTTGCGTCACTGAAAAGCTCCGGAATACATACGGTCCACACGCTGCACCACCGTCACGCTTCCTGTCAGCCTGACGCGGAACGTGAACAGGCCGACGCTGCCATAGACGAAATATTTGAAAGGCTTGGTCTGAATCAAAGCGACGTGGGATGCCGGTATCTGAAAAGAGCAGTGTCCATGGCAGCCTTTGGCGGAAGCACCGTTTTTTCCGTGACCAAGAGCATATACCCCGCCGTAGCGGCTGAATTCGGCACGACGCCCTCCTGTGTGGAACGCAGGATCCGCGGAGCAATAGCCGGCGCGTGGAAGTCCGAACGTTCGGCGGTAATCACAGCATATTTCGGCTACACGGTGGACAACATGCGGGGCAGACCCACCAACTCCGAGTTCATTGCCATGCTCGCCGACCGTATCAGATTGGATATGGCAAATGCCGATGGCAGCGCCAGCCGGCATCCGGACAGAGAAATGGGCATTCTAAATTAAAACGTCATTGATTGATTATGACAGAATAATTTAAGCTCTTCATTCGTCATTACTTGACTTGCCCGAAGCAGTGTGATATAATGAATTCGTTCATTTGCGGCTTCTGTTCGCTCTTTTTCACATCGGCGACATCAAGAATGCGTTTATGGCGTTCTTTGCTGCGCTCGAACCGCTGTGGGTCGGTATTGCCTTTGCGTATCTGCTCGTGCCCGTTGCGTCGTTCTTTGAGCGTCTGATTCAAAAAAGCAAACGACTTTCCCGTTATGCACGCCCGGTTTCCGTGCTGATCACAAGCCTTCTGGTGGTTGCGTTTATTGCGCTGCTCTGCGCGGTGCTGCTGCCGCAGCTGATCACAAGCGTCACAGACCTTGCCGGAAAGCTGCCGGGTATGCTCAAGGAACAGCTTGACAGACTGCAGACATTCATCGCCTCCAATAATCGTTTTTCATCCACGGCTGCCAATCTTGTGGAGTCGGCGGAAAACATGCTGATGACGTGGATTAAGACAAATCTGCTGGGAACCATCTCCAATATTGCCACCAGCCTGATGTCGGTCGGCTCCGCGATTGTCAATCTTCTGCTTGCCTTGATCATCACCATCTATCTGCTGCTCGACCGCGAGAGATACATGAACCAGTGCAGAAAGCTGTTCCACACGGTCAGCCGGAACGAGCGTGTCAATGACGCCGTTTACGATACCCTGCACCAGGCGAACAAGATGTTCGGCGGCTTTATTTCGGGCAAGCTGATTGATTCGCTGATTGTCGGTATCATTTGCTTTGTGTTTATGCTGATACTGGGTCTGGAATACCCTCTGCTCATCAGCGTTATTGTCGGCGTTACCAATATTATTCCCATGTTCGGCCCGTTTATCGGCGCGGTACCCTGCGCCTTTCTCCTGCTGCTGGTGTCTCCCAAGCAGTGCCTGATCTTCATTATCTTTGTGGTCATCTTGCAGCAGATTGACGGCAATATCATAGGACCGCGCATTTTGGGCGATTCCACGGGTCTTTCCTCGCTCTATGTCACCATCGCCATTCTGCTGTTCGGCTCACTCTTCGGATTTATCGGCATGATTATCGGTGTGCCGCTGTTTGCCACCATTTATTATGTTGTCAAACGTGTCGCCGAATACTTCCTGAGAAAGCGCGGACTTCCCACCGAAACCGCTGCATACGGTCCCGATTTCCGTGCTTCCATCAAGTCGGAGGAAAGTGAAGATGACACCGATGACGACTGATGAAAGGGAGGGGTTGCTGTGAGATATGTGTTTATCGCCAATCCGAAAGCGGGAGCAGGAAAGGGATTTAATAAGTATAAGGACAGACTGATCGCGGCATGCGAGAAGATGGGCGTCCCCTACAAATTCATGCTGACCCGCTCAGGCACAGACCTCACCGATTTCGCCCGCAGCGAGGGTGAAAAGGGCGACGAGGTCAGGATCATCGTCTTAGGCGGCGACGGCGGCATCTGCGGCGCAGCCAACGGCGTTATCGGCATGAAAAATGTGGAATTCGGCATTATTCCCTGCGGCTCCGGCAACGATTATGTCAAGTCGTTCGGAGGGGCGAAGGGCTTCGAGGACGTCGAGCGTTATCTTACCGCGCCGTCCCGTTATGTGGACGCGATCGACACGGGACATTTTGCCTCGGTCAATATCTGTTCAATGGGTATCGACGCCATCATCTGTGACCGGACAAACCGCATGACACGTGCCAAAAAGCTGCTCGGCTCCGGAACCTATACTCTTGCGGTTCTGATCTCCATGCTCGGCAAGGTGTACAATACCCTGAAGGTCACCATTGACGACAGCGAGGTGTACGAGGGCGAATTCATGTTTTCGCTCGCGGCATGCGGTCAGTATTACGGCGGCGGCTACCGGGGGGCGCCCATGGCGGACCCGAGCGACGGTCTGCTGGACTTCGTCATGATCAAGCGGGTTTCAAAGCTGAAAATGGCGCGGCTTTTGGGCGAATACAAGAGTGGCAGCTATCCCGATTCCAAGAAATTCGAGGGCTTGCTCACTGTTAAACGCGGCAGGAAGATGAAAATTGAGTCCGCCAAACCTGCCATTGTCAACATCGACGGCGAATGCCTTACTTTGAGCGAAGTGACTTTTGAGGTTATTCCCAAGGCGCTCAGGCTCATTGTGAATGACACAGCTCAATGATTTTGTCAAAACAATAATTACATAATAATCAGCAAAGAAGATGTAACTTTGGAAAAATATCTCAGAGCCTATGCCGAGGTTGACCTTGCAGCCATAGGACATAATATTGCAGAGGTCAGAAAAAACGTCGGCAAGGACGTAAAAATCTGCGCCGTCATCAAGGCGGACGCGTACGGTCACGGCGCCGTCGCCGTGGGGCGTTATCTGGAGAACGCGGTGGAGTATTTTGCCGTTGCCACGGTGGACGAGGCAATTGAGTTGCGCGAAGCCGGAATCAAGCTGCCGATTATCATACTATCGTATGTCTCTCCGAGCCGGTACGACGAGGTCGTGCAGTACGACGTGACGCAGACGGTCTATTCGCTTGAAACCGCGGAACTTCTGGCGGAAGCGGCGCAGGCACAGGGAAAGACCGCAAAGGCACATGTCGCTCTCGACACGGGAATGTCCCGCATCGGCTTTATGCTCAACGAACAGAGCGCGGACGACATCCGAAAAATCAGTCTCCTGCCGCATCTGGAATTAGAAGGGATGTTTACGCATTTTTCCTGCGCCGATATGTACGACAAGACGTACAGCCAGATGCAGATGGAAAAGTACGACCGCATGTGCGAAATGCTGGACGAGCGGAATGTCGTCATTCCCATCAAGCATATCTGCAACAGTGCGGGTATCATGGAGTTTGACAGCCACCGTTTTCAGATGGTGCGGTCGGGAATTATTACATACGGTCTGTACCCCTCGGAAGAGGTAGACAAGAAGGCGCTTGATCTGCGTCCTGCGATGAGTTTCCGCAGCCACGTGGTCAACGTCCATACCGTTCCCGCCGGCGTGGGCGTCAGTTACGGGGCAACCTTCGTGACGAAGGAGCCGACACGCATTGCCACTGTGTCGGTGGGATATGCCGACGGCTATCCGAGAGCGCTCTCCAACAAAGGACGCGTGCTCATTCACGGACAGTTCGCTCCCGTGCTGGGAAGAGTCTGCATGGATCAGATTATGGTGGATATTTCCCATATTGACAATGTTCGGATCGAGGACGTCGTCACCCTCTTCGGCGGGGACGGTGATCAGTTTATCCCGGTGGAGGAACCCGCCGATATGTCGGCTTCCTTCAATTATGAATTTGTGTGCAGCCTGAGCAGAAGGGTTACGCGGGTATATTGAAATTTCCTGTTGACAATACTATACCCGATATGGTAAAATCATCTTTGAAATGCGCCGAACAGGGAATGATGGTGCATTATCCGCGCAAAAACTGCGCCGAAAGGAAGGTATACGGACATGAATGATGAAAATATCGATATCTTTGACGAAGAAGAAGTGGACGAAGAAGAACTGGATAATCTGGTTTATCTCTGCGACGAGGACGGCAACGAAGTTGCCTTTGAGTATCTCGATTCGGTAGAATACAAAGGCGACGAATACGTAGTGCTGGTTTCTACTGACGAGGACGACGACGAGGTCGTTATTCTCAAGGTCGAGCCTACTCCCGACGAGGAGGAGGAAGAGGACTTCGTTACCGTGGAGAGCGAAGAAGTCGCACAGGCTGTCTTCAACATCTTCAAGGAGAGAAACAAGGATTATTTCAACTTTGCCGAGTAATTGTCAGAAAACCAAAAAAAGACCGTGCCGCATGCGCTTTATGACATGAGGCACGGTTTTATTTTTGCATAGCAGAGATTATTCGGCGTAGTCGCCGTTGTAGTTGACCAGAGCAGCGCTCTCCACACCTTCTATCTTGGTGATTTTCTCAACAAAATGATCGTCGATGGCGTTGTCCTTGACTTCGATGATCGTTTCCACGCCGGCTTTGCCGACCGTGCGGTTGCGGATCTTGCCTTTGACGTCTGCGATCGCCTTGTCTATCTCGTCTGTGACGGAAACGTCATAGCGAACAATTACGAGATAAAGCTTTTCGCTGTCGCTGAGCTTGCACATGATCATGCAGAATATGGTGATGATGATAACGCATATCAGCGCAAAGATGTACTGCTTGGCGCCGATGATGATTCCCATGGAGATGGCCCAGAAGAGGTACATCAGATCAACGGGGTCCTTCACCACTGTGCGGAATCGGATGATGGAGAGAGCGCCGACCATACCGAGCGACAGCACGGGATTAGCTGTGATGGTGAATATAATGACAGTGGTGATGAGCGTCATCAGGATGAGCGACATGTTGAAGTTGTGGCTGTATGCGACGCCGTTGTAGGTTTTTTTGTATACAAAATAAATGATCAGTCCCACCAGAATGGAGAATACCAGCGCCAACACATATTCGATGGGGGAAGTCAATTGAAACTGGGCTAAGAATTTGTTTTTGAATACATCAGTAAAAGTCATGATTTAGTAAACAACCTTTCCTAAATAATTTGACTGCGCCATGCAGCAGAGAGAATATTTTGATTCGGCTGACTGCCAGAGACTCAGCTTCTTTGAGCGGAGCAACCGTCGGATGAACTGGGGAAGATAATCGTCGTATTTGACCTCTAAAATCATCTTGCCGTTCTCGTAAGCCGGAACGGTGGGGAGGTGAGGGTCAAATATGCTGCCTGTCGACTGACCTGCCCGCAGGTTCATGTCAAAGGTCATGCGGACATTGCCCTCGTCGCAGATGAACACCTCTCGGTCGTAGTCCACCACCACCTGCGGACGGAGGATTCTGCACGCGCAGTCTATGCAGCCCATCCGGAGAGCGCGGTTTTTTTCCGATGCGGCGTTCGCGCGGTCGTGAAGAATCATGTCGCTGACGAACCCGAAGTCCCCCCTGATAATGCTGTCGCACTGTTCGCGGGTGATGAGGGAGGACTTTTTGGAGATGTAGCTGTCGAATTTATCCTTGATCTCGAACTTGATCACATCGTCCTTGCAGTCGTAAATCCGGATACGGTATTTCCTTCTGCGGCTCTGTCCGGCGTTCTTCTGGTTGAAGTCAGCCATATAGATGTCGTCGAGGTACAGACTTCTGATAAAATATTTGCCGTCGTTTCCGTGCTCGTCGTGCCGCATGAAGCACAACGCACGACTGCGAAGCTCGAGATATTGGGCGTAGGAGATGCTGTACTTCAGCTCGTGACGCAGCCCGTGTGTTTTGTAGCGCAAAAGCTGTCACCTGCCTTTGTCTGTCGATTGATTGCATTGGAAATTATTGCAGTATGAATAATTTAAAAAGCGCTTATTAAAATAATTATATCACAATTCAATACAATGTCAATGGTGCAAGTGGAAATGTGATAATATTTTGGCGTTTTCCATAAAGGATTGGTTATTTTGCTAAAATGCAATACTTCTTTTTTGGTATGTTTGAAGTTATTTGCCAAAATGAATAAAAACATCTTGACATCAGCGCTTTAAAGTGCTATACTCACTATCAGCACTCAACGGGATAACCCGTGAGTTATTTTTCAGGAGGTAGAAACATGAAATTCAAGAGAATTCTCGCGTCCGTGCTCTCTTGCGCACTGATCGCAACATCACTCATGGCTGTAACAGGCTGTAACGATGAAAACACCAAGAAGGAAGACGGCACCTACACCGTCGGTATCTGCCAGCTCGTGCAGCATCCCGCCCTTGACGCTGCTACTGAGGGCTTCAAGAAAGCTCTTACCGAGAAGCTGGGCGACAAGGTGAAGTTTGATGAGCAGAACGCTTCCGGCGATTCCGCTACCTGCACCACCATTGTCAATCAGTTCAAGTCTTCCAACGTCGATCTGATTATGGCCAACGCAACGCCTGCGCTTCAGGCAGCAGCTTCTGCCACTGCTGATATTCCGATTCTTGCCACTTCTATCACCGAGTACGGCGTGGCCCTCGGTATTGACGGCTTCAGCGGCAAGACCGGCATCAACGTTTCCGGTACATCCGACCTTGCCCCTCTCGACAAGCAGGCAGCTATGTTTACAGAGCTTCTCCCCGAAGCTAAGAAGGTCGGCATTGTCTACTGCTCCAACGAAGCTAACTCCAAGTACCAGGTTAACGTTGTCAAGGCTGAGCTTGAAAAGGCTGGTATCACAGTGACCGAATACAGCTTTGCTGACTCCAACGATATTGCACAGGTTGTCACGAAGGCTTGCGAAGAGATGGACGCTCTTTATATTCCCACCGATAACAAGTGCGCTGACAATGCAGAGCTGATCAACAGCATTGCCGAGCCTGCCAAGAAGCCGATCATTGCCGGTGAAGAAGGCATCTGCAAGGGCTGCGGTATCGCTACCCTTTCTATCAGCTATTCCACCATCGGTTACAACACCGGTTTGATGGCATATGAGATTCTTGTCAACGGCAAGAACCCGGGCGAAATGGCAATTGAATATGACAATGCGCCTGTATACAAGTATGCTCCCGCGCGCTGCGAGGCTCTTGGTATTAATGTTCCCGAAAGCTACGAGGCAATTGCTGAGTAATTGTAGGAAAAACACAATTCAATAACAAAAATTTGTTAAAAATCTGCGGTAGGGTGTTCAAAAAACGCCTTATCGCTGATTTTGGTATTTATCCATTCATTATTAATCGAAAGGAAGTTGGTTTTCTGTGCCATTCTTAAATGCTATGCCGGGTGCGATAACGCAGGGCATCATCTGGGGTATAATGGCAATAGGCGTGTACCTCACCTTTAAAATTCTCGATGTAGCCGATCTTTCAGTGGACGGTTCCTTTGCCACAGGCGGCGCCGTGCTGGTTTCAATGGTGACCGCCGGACAAAATCTTTATCTTGCTATGTTTTGCGCGTTTCTCGCAGGCTGTGCCGCGGGTCTTGCGACAGGTATTTTCCACACCAAATTCGGTATACCGGCGATTCTTGCAGGTATCCTTACACAGCTCGGACTTTACTCCATCAATCTGAGAATTCAGTCGGATATGGCAAACCTGCCGCTTCCATATTTGAAGTACCACTATCCCATTACGCTGAGAAACATCAATGAATCTCTGATTATCTGCTCGGTGATCGCGGTTGCGCTAATCGCTGTGCTTTACTGGTTCTTTGGCACGGAGAGGGGGCATTCTCTCCGCGTTACCGGAAGCAATCTCGATATGGCCCGTGCCAACGGCATCAACACCGATAACAACAAGATTCTCGGCATTATTCTTTCCAACGGCATCGTCGCTTTTTCGGGCGGAATGCTTTCCCAGTATCAGGGCTTCTGTGACGTCAACATGGGAAGAGGCGCGATTGTTATCGGTCTGGCAGCCGTCATTATAGGCGAGGTCATCTTTGGAAAGATATTCCATAATTTTGCCCTTCGTTTGCTTGCCACCATTTTTGGAGGAATCGTTTACTATATCGTCATTACGATTGTGCTCAATTTCGGCATGAAGGCAAACGACCTCAAGCTCTTTACGGCACTTGTAGTTGGTCTGTTCCTCGGCATTCCCTATTGGAAAGCGCAGCTCACACAAAAATTCAGCAAAAAGACCTATTCCGAGAAAGAGGAGGTAATCGAAAATGCTTGAAGTCAAAGGACTTTATAAAACCTTCAACCCCGGTTCGGTCAATGAAAAGAAGGCGTTGAGCGGCATCGACCTCACACTGAACGACGGCGATTTTGTGACCGTCATCGGCGGCAACGGCGCAGGTAAATCCACCATGCTCAACATGATCGCAGGCGTTTATCCGGTGGACAGCGGTACCATTACCATTGACGGCATCAACGTCACCAAGCTTTCGGAGCACAAAAGGGCAAAATACATCGGCAGAGTATTCCAGGATCCCCGAATGGGTACCGCCGCGGATATGTGGCTGGAGGAAAATCTCGCTATCGCCAACCGCCGCGGCAAGTTCCGCGGTCTGAACTGGGCGATCTCCGGCAAGGAGCGCAAGGAATTCAAGGAAATGCTTGCCAAGCTCGACTTAGGTCTGGAAAACCGACTCACCACCAAGGTGGGACTTCTCTCCGGCGGTCAGCGCCAGGCCGTTACGCTGCTCATGGCGGTCATGAATCATCCGAAGCTCCTGCTGCTCGACGAGCACACGGCTGCTCTCGACCCGAAAACAGCCAAGAACGTGCTTGACCTTTCGGACAAATTCATCGAGGAAAACCATCTGACCGCGCTGATGGTAACCCACAACATGCGCGACGCCATCGCCCACGGCAACCGCCTTATCATGATGAACGAGGGCAGAATCATTCTCGACGTCAGAGGTGAGGAAAAGAAGAACCTCACAGTGGAGGAGCTTCTGGAAGAATTTGCAAAGCTCAGCGGTTCGGAATTTGCCAACGACCGCGCATTGCTTTCCAACTGATCATATACTAATTGTCAACCAAAAGAAGACATTCTTTGCGGTCTATTTCGCGTCCTGCTTCGTCTTCCTCCTAGGCAGGCGCCAGCCTGCCGTCGTCGTCATCCTCGCATGACACGAAATATCCTCGCAAATCCTTTGTCTACTTTCAATCGCCAATTAGTATTAGGTTTGTGTTTGTATCCTGAAATAAAAAATAAAAAAGCCCGGCAGTTTATTTGTTTTCGTTATTCGTTGACAGCATAAAGTACTGTCCGGGCTTTTGATTTAAAAAGGAAAGGATCATAATGAAAAGAATTACTGCAATACTGTTAGTGGTGATCATGATGACTTCGGTTCTGTCTTCCTGCGGTTCGGATGAAAAGGGGAACGTCATTGACATTCCCGTTGTCAAAAAACCGACCTACATGATCTATTACGGAGAGGTAAACGAAGCCGTTGTAGAAAACGCGAAACAATACGATTTAGCCATTCTTCATCCGAGACAGGGCAATCTCACAAGGGAACAGGTGGAGGAAATACAGTCGACCGGCACGAAGGTGCTGGGATATATCGCCATCGGCGAGGACCTGCGCACGGCTGGAAAAACCGCCGAAGAAATGCTGGCGGAAGAGCGCTTCACAGGGGACGGGACAGGTCCCAAAGTCGACGCACGCACAGAGGGGGAGACCTCTCTCAAAGCCGCCGATATAAAAGGAGTGACTTCACCGGCCGGTTCCGGATTTGCGTCGTATTACCTGGATGACAACGACCGCGACGGAAAACCGGATTTCAATCCCTATTTCACATGCGCATACACCAACATCGGCGACCCGAACTGGTATGAAGTGCTGGACAATATGAAATTCGACGGTGAAGACAATGTTCCGGGCATCAGGGAGATTCTTACCACCGAATACGGAAGAGGTCTTGGATGTGACGGGCTGTTCCTGGATACCGTTGACACATGTGCGCCGAACGGTTACACTTCGGATGAAGATCCGGGAAGAACAAGGTTTGAATGGACTGCGCCGGGTGTGAAGGACTTCATGGCAAGGGTGAAGCAGAATTACCCTGACAAGCTCATCTGTCAGAACCGAGGTCTGTTCTTCTACAATCATCTGCTGGAGCATTATCAATACTCTCCCCGTGAGAACGTTGATTATCTGTTCTATGAGAGCTACATGCTCGATTCAAGTCCGACACAGCTTTTCAATGAAGGATTCTTTGCCGACAACAAATTCAATCAGCTTCCGAAGCTCTCTGTTGAAGCGAGTTGCCCCGACGGATTTACCGTGCTTTCACTTGGATACGCTGAGGGCCCGGAAAAATACGGATTGAAAAAGGCGCTTGAAGGAAAAGGCGGTGAGGGAACTGCCATTCTGTGCGGAGAGATAGCCGAGGCGGAAAATGTGGCGGGATTCTCTCATTATATCACCAATGCCAACCTGACCGAGATCAACGATTTTGTCATGAACAACCGCATTGACGGAGACGATGACGAACCTGTCTGGAGCAGTGTATACAATAATTCCACCGAATGGCCCCCGCATGAACCGGAGCCGAGAGTGGGCATATCTGCTGCCGTTCCCGCTAAAGGCGGAGCAATGGTTTATTGGGATGTGGCTCTTGACAAGTCGGGTGTATCCTATGTGCTTTACTACAGCGACAAGCCGTTTGATTTTGCCGCAGATCCGGATCTGGAAAAAGCAGGCAAGATTCTGCTTAAACCATCTGTCACAGCCGAATACGAACAGGGACAATTCGACGCTCTGCCGTATCAGGCGGAGATAAACGGTCTGGAAAGCGGCAAGGAATACTACCTGGTGATTCGTGCCGTTGACAGGTCTGAGAAACACAACACAGAACAGAACACGGTCTATCAGATCGTTACGCCAAACTAAACTAACATAAAAAATCAGCACAGCCCCTTGCGAAACATGATGCGTGGGACTGTGCTTTTGTTTTGTGTGATACATTATAAATAGCTTACAAAACCGACTGCCTTACCGAGAATGCGAATCTCGTTCATCTGCTCTCTGCGGTAAACAAGGGGAGAATACTCGCTGTTTTCCGGCATGAGTGTAATAGCATCGGGCTGCTTGTATACCCTTTTGAGCGTTGCGTCTTCGCCGATGAGAACAGCGGCGATTTCACCGTTGCTGCAATCGGGCTGGGAATGGATAAATACAATGTCGCCGTCACAGATGCGCGCGCGGATCATGCTGTCACCACGGCAGCGGAGGGCAAAGTCTGCATCGCAGCCGATAGGGGCGGCAATGTATTCTTCGATGTTTTCCTCTGCCAGAATGGGGCTGCCGCAGGCGATCGTCCCCACAAGGGGGATTTTTTTTGTGCCGCTGAATCCCGGCTCATTCCATCCCATAAGCTCAATGGGCGTAGTGCCGAGAATATCCGCCAAAGGCTCAATGGTGGATATGGGCAGTTTTTCAATCTCGTGGCTCTCGTATCTGTAGAGCGTTGCGCGTGAAATGCCCAATGCTTCCGCCACATCGTTTGCGTTGAGTCCGAGCTGGAGTCTGCGCTGCTTGATTTTTTCATTAATGGTCATGCTTCATACCGTCCTTTTTATCTTCTGTCGCATAAATAATACCTGATGTATTTCTTCTGTTTCTTGTTTGCAATATAATTATATCACATCCATCTCAAAAATGCAACGATTATTTGTAAAAAAATAAATGTATTTTTTGTGAAAAGTATAAGAAAATGAATTGCTATCTCATAACTGAGATTTCGAAAGTTGGCAAAAATGCGACTGAAGAAAAGAGCACTCTGCTGACGGTGGATAAATTGCAATTTACATTTATTTTTTTACCATGTGAGTCTCAACTGTGAGAATGAAAGGACGGTCTCAAAAATGAAGAAAGAAAAGAATTATTTAGGAATGCTGATCAAGGAATTTGCGGTTTATGCGGTAGAAATCATTCTGGCAGCAGGTGCGATTATCGGGGCATTTTACGTTGTCAACCTGCTGGCGGATTGTTTAGGATCGTTTGTGACGATTGAAATGGGACTGCTTGTACTATTTACGATGGCCGGTTTAGCTCTGTACATAGATTTCAGACCGGAAAAGAAAGACTCCCGTGAAAAAAGAAGCAGTACACAGATGCATGTCGTCAGCAAAGCCTCATCCCGCAAAATGTTAAGAGCGTATTCAGCAAAATAAATACAAAAATACATAATAAACATAATAAACATAACGCCCGCGGTCTGACGCCGGAATGTCAGATCACGGGCATTACTGTTAATGAGGAATACGCAACGTTTCTATTCGCCGACAGATGATTCCGAGTCGGTCGGAGTGACAATATCTGTCGGGGTGACAATTGGCGCTGCGGTTGTTGTGGTGGTGACAAATGTCGAATTGACCTTGCCGGGATTGCGAAGCACAGCCGTTGCCCTCGGGGGCAGTGTCAGAATGCCGTTGACGTAGAAGACAGGCGATGCCATAGGACGGATTTCGGGGACTTCGTATTCGCTTTCCTCCATATACGCCCTGAACTGTTCCTGTTCGATGTAATCGTCGGCGATGACAAATCCGCTCAGTTCACTGTAATCCCCGTAACCGGCGGCTTTGACGTCAATGGTTTTGGGGGTTCCGGTGATATTGGTGACCACCATGACTGACGAACTGTCAAACGAGCAGGTGTAGGCGGAGACATTTCTGTTGCCGAGGTCGGAGTTTGAAACTACCTGGGCGCGTTGAATTTCGGGATTCTGATTCTTCAGCTTTATGAGTCTTCGATAATGGTTGACAAGAGATGTTTCGTGGTTCAGCTGCTCCAATGCTCCGTATTGCGGGGCATTGACGTTTTTGCCGCCGGTAGGCGGGAGGATGTTGAATCCGCTTTCGTTTGCGGACCACTTGATCGGCAGTCGTTTGTAAGGATCGTTTTCCCATCCGCCTGTCATGCCGATCTCCTCACCGTAGTAAATGAAGGGGTTGCCGGGAAGCATCATGTAAAGGCTGGCAGCGAGTTTTTTATTGGCGGAACCCTTGAAGTATGTTCCGCTGCGCGGTGTGTCGTGATTTGAAAGAAAAGGAGCGTCGATGGCGTTGATGTTCTGGTTGCGGATATCGACGTTGAATTCCTCAAGATGGCGTCCGAGTTTCTGACCGTTGCCGGTGTTAATATTATTGAAAAGACCAGCGTAGGGGCCCATATAGGAACAGTCGAAATTGAAAATGCTGTCCACACCGCTTTTGTAATACTGTGCGATCATCCAGGGACCGTCCCACACCTCGGCGACAAAATAACAGTCGGATTTGACTGATTTTCCGTAATCCACTATTTTGGCGAGGGCTTCGATGCTTTGACCCATGGAGTTTGTGTAATAGCTCTTGCAGGCGTCAAGACGGAAGCCGTCCACGCCCTTGTCGAGCCAGAACTTCATGATGTCCTTGATTTCTGCCCAGACGTCAGGGTTGTCGAGATTCAGGTCGGGCATATCGGGGGAAAATCTTGATTCGTAATAATATCCTTCCTCGTTGCCGGGGACGACAGTGTATCCTTTCGCGTTGCCTTCTTCATCCAATCCTTCGGGCTCGGTGGTGAAATTGTAGTATTTCACATACTTGTTTTCAAAGTCGCCCTTGTTAAGCGCTTCAACAGCCTGCAGAAACCACGGGTGACGCTGCGACGAATGATTGACGACCAGATCGAGAATCAGATGAATGCCGCGCTCGTGGAATTTTTTCAGCAGCTCGTCAAAATCACCCATTGTTCCGTAGGAGGGGTCAATGCTGTAATAGTCCGTCACGTCGTATTTGTGGTCGGAAGGAGACGAAAAGATCGGCATTAACCACACGGCGTTGATACCGAGCGAATGAGAATCGTCCTGTCCGTCGGCAGCTTTCAGGTAGTCAATTTTGGAAATAACGCCCTGAAGATCGCCGATTCCGTCGCCGTTGGAATCACTGAATGAACGCACATAGATTTCGTAAAAATTCCTGTAATTGTCGTCGTAGACCTTATTATTCTCTTGCTTCTCGCCGTTGCATGACGCCATGACTGCCGTCAGCATTCCGATCGCCAGTAGCATTGCGATTGCTTTTCTTAACACAAAGAAACACCTCTCCAATTATTCATAGTTATTTAACACTATTATACAATTATTATAATAGAATGTCAATTAAAAAGTTGGATTTTTGACAATTAATCTGATGAAATTCTGGATGGGTGAGTGAAAATGGAATTTAATAAGAAGTCTGGTCTGAAAGGCAGAAACGTAATCGTGACGGGCGCATCCGGAGGGCTTGGCAAAGCCCTGACATTGCGGCTTGTGCGCCATTTCGGCTGCAATGTGCTCGGCGTGGCACGGAATAAGGAGAAACTGTTGTCGATCAAAAACGAGCTGGGAGAGCTTGCGGATAAGTTCGGGTATATGATACTTGACGTTTCACGGCGCGAAAGCTGGACGCAGTTGGCAGCATATGTCAATTCGGGAGGATTTGATGCCGACGTGCTGATCAACAATGCGGGAATGCTGCCGAGATTTGCAAAATTCGGGATGTACTCTCCCGAAGAAACGGAAAAGTGCCTCTCTCTCGATCAGAATTCGGTCATATGGGCATCGGAGGAATTCATTCCGATTTTCGGGAGGAAGGAAGGGTGTTCCATTATCAACGTCGCCAGTGCGGACGCGCTCTGTCCACTTGCGGGCACGTCGGTCTATTCGGCGGCCAAGTCGGCGGTCAGGGCATTTTCGGAGGCACTCAGGGAGGAATACCGCGGGAGTATTTACATTCCGGCGGTATGTCCGGGTTTCATTCGCACCGATATAATGAAAGGTCAGGGGAGAACCGTCAGCCCCCTGATCAGATTCTTCAGCATGCCCTCCGAAAAGGCTGCCCGGATTCTTTTGCGACGTGCCAACGCGCACAGGAGCCGGATCGTTTTTGGTTTTGACGCGCACTTCATGTCAGTGTCCTACAAAGTATCCCCTGTGCTTTCGCTGCGTTTTTTTAAGTGGATTTTTAAAGTATCGGGACTGGATATGTTCCGGGATATTTTTTGAGCAAAGAAAAAAGACACACGCGTTCGGATGATACGTGTATCTTTTTAAAGGAATAATTATGCCGTATGGGTGTCGTTGTAAGCCTGACGCACTGCCTTGGCGAGCTGATCAGCGCATGAGGTCGGCTTTCTGCCGCAGGTGTTGCCGCTGAGTGCGTTCTCAATCTGATCGACCGTCCATCCGTTGACGAGCTTGGAGACTGCCTTTAAATTGCCGTTGCAGCCTCCGGTGAACCGGATGTCTTTGATGACATCGTCGTCAATATCAAATTCAATCTTGATGGGGCATACGCCTTTGGGTGTGTATGCGTAATACATGAAAACAGCTCCTTCATTATTTTTGTTCTTTCATTCAATTATAATATATTGTTTGTCAATTATCAATGGAAGCAAGCCATTTATTTTTGAATTTTGTGTAAATCGGATTCCTTAAAAAAAGATAAAATTATTCCAAAAATGTTTTCATCGTGTAATTCATGTGGTATAATATGTGTGCAGACAAAATGAATGATACGGAGTTGACTGATTTGGATCATATGAAAAAGACAAAATCGGCTTTTGTGGCGATAGTCGGCAAGCCGAATGTCGGCAAATCCTCGCTGCTCAACCGGCTGCTGGGAGAGAAGATCGCCATTGTTTCTGCCAAGCCGCAGACCACACGCAGCAAGATCATGGGCGTCATGAATGCGGGAGAATACGGTGAGACACAGCTTGTCTTCACCGACACGCCCGGAATGCACAAGCCCAAGAATAAGTTGGGCGATTACATGGTCAAGACGATTGTGGACAGCATAGGCGATGTCGATCTCTGTCTGATGGTGGTGGAGGAGAGCGGCAAGCTGCACGAAGCAGAACTTGAGCTGATCGAAAAATGCAAGAAGCTGGATATGCCGGTGGTGCTTGCCATCAATAAAATTGACAGACTGAGCGACAAGACGAAGCTGCTGGAGCGGATCTCGCAGTTTTCAGAGCTCTACGATTTTGCCGGAATCATTCCGATCAGCGCGCAGGAGAGCGAAGGCGTGGAGCAGCTCATCGAAAAGCTGTGTGAGATGGCGGAAGAAGGCCCTCACTTCTTTGACGACGACACGCTCACCGATCAGCCCGAGAGGGTCATTGCTTCCGAAATAATCCGCGAGAAAATGCTGCGTCTGCTAAGTGACGAGGTTCCTCACGGCACGGCTGTTGAGATAGAAAAAATGCGGGAGCGCGAAGGCGGCGGCATGATGGATATAGAAGCCATCATCTACTGCGAGAAGGAATCCCACAAAGGAATTATTATCGGCAAGGGCGGAGCCATGCTCAAAAAGATAGGCAGCTATGCCCGTGAAGATCTTGAAAAATTCCTCGAAATCAAGATCAATTTAAAGCTGTGGGTGAAGGTCACTCCCGACTGGCGCAACAAAGCGGGAGGACTCAGACGCTTTGGCTACGTGGAGGAAAAATAAGCCTGTCACTTCCGGCGCGATTCAATAATTTTTTGTAAACAATGCTGACCTGTTCCGATGTTTTTTAATATTCTGTCAATGATAGTAATGAGCAGTTTTGGAGAACTGTTACGGTTTTTCAAAGACTGTAACATGATGATAGATAAATAGGTGATCCAAAAATATGGACAACAGGGAAGCGTGGGAAAAATTTATCGAGACGGGCCGGGTGGATTATTATCTTCTCAGCCGTGGAATAGACGTGTATGAACAGGGCTATGTGAAGCGCCCGCAGGCGCTGGATTCAGCTGCGGAAAAGGAAGTCGGAGGGGATGTACATGAATCTGACGGTTTCGGGAATAGTGCTGAAGGTCAGCCAATCGGGTGACAGCGACAGATTCTGCACGATCCTGACCGACACGCGCCTTTGCGAAGGGCGCAAAGAGCATGAAAAACAAGAATTCCACGGCGACAGCTCAGTTTGTCTATGGCAGCTACGAGCTGTTTCGCCGGCGGGATCATTATTTTATCGATGAATCGCAGTACGAGGAATTATACACCGGACTGCGTCAGGACTTATTCAGGCTGTCGGTAGCGCAGTATCTCTGTCAGCTGACGATGGAGCTTGTTCCGGGCGAACAGCCCGCGGGGGAATATCTGCCGCTGATGCGCGCAGCGCTGTGGTACCTTTCGGAAAACAGCCGTCCCCCGATGCTTGTCAAGGCAGCGGCGGAAATGCGTATGCTGAGCATGGCAGGGTATATGCCCGATCTTGTGATGTGCCGTGAATGCGGCACCTACGAGCGTGACCTGATGTATTTCATACCGGCGACAGGACAGATCAGCTGCCGCGATTGCGGCGTGAAGGGCGGAGAATATTCCGTTAAGCTGGGCAGAGGAGCCATGACGGCGATGAGGCATTCGGTGTATGCCGATCTCAAAAAGCTCTTTGCCTTTTCGCTGCAGGAAGAGAGCCTGCAGCAGTTCTCTCAGGCGGCGGAGGCATTTACCCTGTCCAAATTAGAAAAGAGCCTGACGACACTTGAATTTTTACGTACAATGATGTAGAATAAAAATGAGAAATAAGTGATTATTGATGATGACATATGATAAAATACTTCGCATGGCAATGGAGCAGTCTGCCACTGATCTTAGCTGTCAACCGGAGGATTTCAGTTCCGCCGAAAATCAGGTTGTCATCTCCCAAACCAGCGAAAACGCCCACAAATATCTTGAACTTCCTTTTTTCTGTCAGTTGGTTACATACGGGAATAATGTGGTGGCATCAGTCAATGAAAATATAGCGGCATTTGTGAAGACTTACATAAACAAGTACGGCGCGGTGGGATGCTTTGAAACGCCCGCCATTCTGTCCCTGAACGAAGAGCTTATGAAGTACCGTCATAAGGTGTGCTTCATGGCGCGGTATTACCTTCCTGTGCCGGAGCTGATGGTTGTGCAGGAGTGTCCATATCAACTGAAGGTCATGGAAAAGCGTGAGTTTGAGAAGTATTACCTTCCGCAGTTCGGCAACGCGATTTGCGCAAAGAACAGCGAACGCGACGTGATAGCCGTAGGTGCTTTTGAAGGAAGCAAACTGGTGGGATTGGCGGGAGCTTCCGCCGACTGCGACAGCATGTGGCAGATCGGCGTGGACGTTCTTCCGGAATACCGCAGACAAGGCATTGCTTCTGCAATCACATCCAGGCTTGCCAGTGAAATCATGCATGCCGGCAAGGTGCCGTATTATTGCGCGGCGTGGTCGAACATCAAGTCCGCCCGAAATGCCGTCAAATGCGGATTCCGCCCTGCATGGGTGGAACTCACCGCCAAGAGCATTGATTTTGTCAATAAAATGAACGGGAGCGAATGATCCAATGTCAGATGTAAGCAAGATTAACCGCAATTACAAGGACAGACTGTTTAAATTCATCTTCGGCAATCCGGAGAAAAAGGAATTGACGCTCAGTCTTTACAATGCGATGAACAATTCATCATACACAGACCCGGATGCAATCAGTCTGAATACCATTGAAGACGCCGTCTATATGGGCATGAAAAACGATGTATCCTTTCTGATTGCCGACACCTTCAACCTTTACGAACATCAATCGAGTTACAATCCCAATATGCCCATGAGATTCCTGATTTATGCCGGAATGCTCTATGATAAATACACCGAAACCACGGAGGAATACCACCGGTTCAGTTCGAAACAGCAAAAAGCTCCTACTCCCAAATGTGTCTGTTTTTACAACGGCACAAAGGAGATGGGAGACAGAGTGATCCTGAGATTATCCGACGCATTCATTTCCCCTGTCGAACCGGATATTGAGGTGAAGGTGACGATGATCAATATCAACTACGGTCACAACAGTGAGCTGCTTAAAGCCTGCGAACCCTTGGGGGATTACGCGTATTTCGTTCATGAGACACGCATCAATCAGAAGCAAACCGGATCGCTGGTAAAAGCCATTGATATTGCCATAGAAATGCTTCCGGATGATTCGCAGATCAAACCTTACTTATTAGCCAACAGAGCGGAGGTAAAGAATATGTTTATTACCGAATACGACGAACAGAAAGCATTTGCCGAACAGAAAGCAGAGGGCAGAGCAGAGGGCAGAGCAGAGGGCAGAGCAGAGGGCAGAGCGGAAGGCTTAGTAATAGGAGAAGCAAAAGGCATAGCAATCGGAGAAGAAAAAGGGAAAATGAAAGCATTCGTCAGCCTGGTGAAGGACGGATTGCTGACGGTTGCCCAGGCCGCCGAAAAGGTCAACATGACGGTGCCGGAATTCGAAGCGGCTATGCAAAGCATTTGATAAGATACAGAATGACAACAGTAACGGAGAAATAATGGAAAACCAAACAAACAGAGATTACAGAGTGCTGGAACTCGGTAAGGTGCTGGAGATGCTTGCGGCAAAATGTTCCTGCGCCGATACGGCAGAGGAAGCGCTCAGAATTCAGCCGCAGACCGACCTGAATCAGGTTCACGAGATGCTGCAGCAGACGTCGGACGCGCATATGCTGGCTGGAAGATTCGGAACACCCGGTTTTGCTGGTGCGCCGAATATTTCCAACGCCCTCAGAAGGGCGCAGTCGGGTGCGGTTCTCTCCATGGGAGAGCTGCTGCGGATCGCCTCGGTCATGCGGACCGTACGAACACTGCGCGACTGGCGTAGCCATTGCGAAGGTGTATCCACTTCGCTGGACGGGCTGTTCATGACGCTGGCCTCGAACAACCGGCTGGAGGAAAAGATCGTCACCTCCATCGACAGTCCCGATGAGATGAACGACCGTGCATCCGCAGAGCTTTACGACATACGCCGCAAGATAAAGAGCGCGGAGAACCGGGTGCGCGAACAGTTGGACAAGATCATACGTTCGGCTACCTATCAGAAATACCTGCAGGAGGCGCTTGTCACGCTGCGAGACGGTCGTTTTGTGGTACCCGTCAAGGCGGAATACCGCAGTCAGGTTGCGGGTCTGGTACATGATACTTCCTCATCCGGCGCAACGGTGTTCATTGAACCTATGGCCGTGGTGGAAGCCAACAATGACATTAAACTGCTGAAAGGCAGGGAACAAGAGGAGATCGAGCGCATTCTCACCGCGCTTTCAGGTGAATGCGGCGACAACGCGGACATGCTGATAGCCAGCTATCACAATTTGATTGAGCTTGACCTTCTCTTTGCGAAGGCGAATTTAGCCTATGACATGGACTGTTCGCTTCCGGTGGTTACCGCAGACGGAGTGATTGACCTTAAAAAGGCGCGTCACCCGCTGATACACAAAAAGAAGGTCGTCCCCTCCGATATCCGTCTGGGTGAGGAATTTGACACACTGATGATTACGGGTCCCAACACAGGCGGCAAGACCGTTACGCTGAAAACGTTGGGACTTCTCACCGCCATGACCATGTGCGGACTCATGATTCCGGCAGGTGCGAACAGCCGCATTTCGGTCTTTGACAACATTCTCGCCGACATTGGCGATGAGCAGTCGATTGAACAGTCGCTGTCCACCTTCTCTGCGCACATGACCAATATCATCCGTATCATTCAGACTGCCGGGGAGCATTCCCTTGTGCTGCTGGACGAGCTGGGAGCGGGAACCGACCCCATTGAAGGCGCTGCGCTTGCCGAATCCATCATAGAAACGCTCAGAAATAAGGGAGCCAAGATCGCAGCTACCACGCATTACGCGGAGTTAAAGAGCTATGCGCTCACAACACCGGGCGTGGAAAACGGCAGCTGTGAATTTGACGTGGAAACCCTTCGTCCGACCTACAAGCTGCTGATCGGCTTGCCGGGACGTTCCAATGCCTTTGCGATATGCGCGCATTTAGGAATGCCGGAAGAAGTGGTAGAGCGTGCGCAGACCTTTGTTTCGGGGGAGAATACCCGCGTGGAGGATGTAGTGGCGCAGCTTGACACTTCCCGACAGGAGATGGAGCGCAGGCTCGATGAAGCCGAGAAGATACGCGCAGAATCGGAGGCTCTGAAGGCGGAAATGCTCGAGAAGGAGCGGAAGCTGGAGCAGCAGAAGCGTGATGAAATAGCAAGCGCACGCCGTGAAGCGGAGCGCATCGTTTCCATGGCCAGGAGCGAAGCGGACGACCTGCTCAAAGAGATCGACCGACTGCGCAAGGATTATGAATCGGCGAAGATTTCCGCTCTGAACGGCGACGCAAAGGCGAGTCTCCGCGCAAGGCTGCGCAGGATAGAGGATTCGGTCAATCCTGTTGAAGCGCGTTCCAACGAGGGATATGTCCTTCCGAGGGCGTTGAAGATAGGGGACACTGTCGAGGTGTTCGGTCTGAATGAGCGCGGAACCGTGCTTCGTCTGCCGGATAAATCCGGCAATGTCGAGGTGCAGATGGGAATCATCAAATCCCGTGTGAAGATCGGCGAGCTTCGGCTGGTGGAGGAGGAAAAGGTCACCCTTAACGGTCAGAACCGCCGTCAGAAGGGAAGTACCACCCGTTCCATCGACACCAAGAAGGTGCAGACAGAGGTTGACGTAAGGGGCTGCACGGTAGAGGAAGGCATTCTGGAAGTGGACCGTGTGATAGATCACGCGGTTGTGATGAAGCTTGGCGAGGTCAGGGTGATTCACGGCAAGGGAACAGGTGCCCTTCGTGCTGGACTCCATCAGCACTTCAGGAAGCATCCGAATGTCAAGTCTTTCCGGCTCGGTGTATACGGCGAGGGAGAGACCGGTGTCACCATACTTGAATTGAAATAGTACAGCGCAATCATTTGCTGCGGCATTTGCTATGCCGATGGCAGATCATAAATATTTACCAATTCTTTTTATAAGGAGACATGGAAAAATGGAAGAAGAAAAAACATTGGCAATCCCACTGGGAGGAAGCACGGTTGACGGCGCACAGGTTCAGCCCACTGTCGGTCCGGTAGAGTCTTCCGCGTCAGGTGTTCGGGAACCCGAACAGAAAAGCGGAAAGTCACAGAGCAACAGGCAAAAATCCGCAAAATCAATCGTCAGGTCGGATGAAGAAACTTTTGATGTAAGCGGCGGCCCCGTTTTTCAGTCTGATGAGCCAAAAAAGCCAAGTGCTGTCGGCAAAGCAGTCAAGGCATTTGGTGCGCTGATTATTTTCCTGTTGGTTGTTGTGGTCATCGGAGGAGCAATCCTGTTCGTTCTGGCGACACGGGATGAATTGCCGTCTGCTCCCGAAATTAAAACCGATATGAAGACCGTTGCGACTGATTCGGCATGGGAGGCAATCAGGGAACGGGAAATCAGGCTTAACTCCGATGAAATCAATCTTTTCCTTTCTACGGTTAAAGAAAAATCTGCTGAAAAAGCGGCGGAACACGGCGTTGAGATCATCGATCTGTTTTCTGTCATCGCAGGCGACAAGGCTACTATATACGCCCGCATCAAGTATAAAGGCATTACATGGCCGGCAAAGGTTATCGTCAAGCTGGGGTATGATGACCCGAATATCATTATTTCAGTCGATAAGGCGTACCTCGGCAAACTGGATCTTCCGTCCGAGAGCATAATGAAATTTGTCGGCGACAACATTGAAAATGATAATATCTCCGTTTACAACGGCATGATTTATTATGATACGACTGAATTCAACGATCAGATCGCCGAAGTTACAATCAAGCAGCTCGGTCTCGAGGTTGACGAGTCCAATCCCGAAGAAAAGAGCTGGTGGCAAAAGGTGAAGGATTGGTTCAAGGAAAAGACAGCTACCATTGTGAGCGACATGATTCATGACCTTAAATTCAAGAATATCACCATTGTAGATAATGAAATTGTTATCACAGTATCATACGCCGAGGAATGACGTCCGGATTTATCCGAAAAACAACATAACCGAAAATTATCCGGTGAGCATCAGTTGAATGATGTTCACCGGATTTTTTCAATTCAAAAAATAAAAAAGCGGCGCGTTCCTTTCGGGAAAGCTGCCGCCGTTGTTATCAGCCGATCTTG
Organism: uncultured Eubacteriales bacterium; assembly: GCA_900317765.1. Classification (GTDB taxonomy): domain Bacteria; phylum Bacillota; class Clostridia; order Oscillospirales; family Acutalibacteraceae; genus RUG762. Next base: position 29,247 of record ONID01000015.1, read on the forward strand.
CGCACAATGCAGAGGGGAGTCTGTTCGTGACCCTGACCGAGGGGGTTGTCCTTGAATATCTTGGAGAAGTATTCGTCGGGAATATCCTGTGTGGGTTTGCCGAGAATGTTGACGCCGATGTCGTTGGCATCGACTACGATCACCATATTGCCGCCCATAGCCTCGGTGAATTTTTTGGCTGCATCGTGGGGCTTGTCGGGTGCCATTTTGGCGTATCCGTTGTAGGGAGGAATCGTGCAGTCACAGGGGCCGTCGATGGCTCTTGCGTCGGGACCGAGAATGTTGTAAAAGACGCCGCGCTTGCCGAAGAGCTTGCAGATGCCGGAAATAATGGCTGCAAAAATAATCTTGGGTCTGCCGACAGAGCGGATGGCAAGTTCCATTGTCTCAGGCATTCCCAAACCGATGCCGTAGGGGGACTTATAGACGAATTTGGTGAGGAACCGTGCAAGGCGCGAAGGCTTGATGTCCTCAATCTTGAAGGCTCTGCCCTGGCTGATGGCGAGAATCTTTTCACTCATGTAGATCATGTCGCCTTCCTGCAGGTAGGGCTTGACCAGTTCATTCAGCAGCGCGACGAGATCGTCTCCGCTCTTGATGATGGGAGTCTTGACGGGATAGCGCTCAAAGCTGCCGTCATCGGTGGTTATGACAAGGTTCTTGCCCTCGTTGGGAGTAAAGGGCATATTCTGTGCTGTTTCGGTATCTTTTACTTCTTCGCTCATAAACATAATTCCTCTTTTCAACTTGATTGGCGCAGGCATTGCCAAAACCGACAATGCCTGAACGACAAATCATATTATATAGCCTGTTTGCGGAAATTGCAAGTAGCCCCGGCAATATTCGCCGTTCTTTTGCAAAATAATGCGCGAGTGATGAAAGTTTTAATGATATTATCTATAAATAGTTATCTCTTCTTTTTGAAGATGACGCCGACCACCTTGGGACCTGCGTTGACCGCAATGGCTGCGCCGATCTGATAGAATCCTGCGGGCGGATAACCCAGTTTCTGGTACATCGCCTTGGCGAGGTCGTCGCAAACGGAAGTGTCGTTGCCGTAGACAATGCAGTAGGGCGTCTGCGGCTCAATGGCGGCGGCAGTTTTCTTGACAATGGTGGGAATGATCATCTTGTCGCCGCGAACCTTTTCGTCGGTAGTTATCACATGGTCAAATATCTTCATGATGGGCTTCAGTCCCAGCGCGTCGCCTACAAAGGCAGCCGCTGCGGGGATGCGACCTGATTTCTTGGCGTATTTGAGGGAATAGAGGGCAAAATAGATCATGCAGTTTTCGACCCAGTTGTTGATGAAATCAACGATCTGATCGACGTCGGCGCCGCGCTGTACCATTTTGGCGGCTTCCACGGCGGCATATCCGTATGCGCCGGTGTAGCTTCTGCCGTCGATGGAGATGAATCTGATTTTTCCCACTGCCTCGGGGTTATCCTCATAGAAATTGTCGGCAGCCATGATGGAATTGTTGTATGTAGCCGACCCCTGCGCGTTGATGAGCACGCAGATGACGTCGGTCACGCCGTCCTTGTACATTTCCTCGTAAACTTCCTGAAACTCGAATGCCGTGAACTGCGAGGTGAGGGGAAGCCCGTCGTATGCCTCCATCATGCTGTAGAATTTGTCGTTGTTGAAATCCACACGACTGACATAGGATTTGTCTCCCATAGCTATTTTGAAGGGGACGACCTTGATGTTGTATTTTTTTTCGTGCTTTTCTGAAATATCGCTTGCGGAGTCAGTGATAATCCTTATTTTTGACATGTTTAATTCTCCTAACGCATAATGCATATCAAATGTAGCCAATAACAAACAAACCAAACTATTAACAAAACATGCGCAACGCCAAATGAATCTTAATGTGCGGTGCTAAGCGCTTCCGGTTCCTCGGTGAGGGAAAAGAGCTTGTCGCTGATAGTGAATAATGTGCGGTAGAATACTTCAAGATCTGCTTTGGGAATAGAGCCGCTGACATATTCCAGAGCCTTGTCTATGAGATTGTTGAGATCCTTTGCGATACTTTTGCCGGCTTCCGTCAGAGTGAATTTATTCTTGTATTTCTGACCGTTTCCGGAGCACCGGGCGATGAATCCCTTGTCTGTCAGCTCGGAAACCACGCGGGAGATCTGCGCCTTGTCCATATGTCCTGCGCGGGAAAGCTCCGAGGCAGTCAATCCGTCCTCACGCTCGCCCAATTGCACCATAAATAACACATGGGAACTTTTCAGACCGTAAGACTGCATGATCTCGCTCTTGATCTTCTGGATGCTCTTGCATATAAGCGACATGGAAACATCAAACAATTCAAATCTGTTTTCCTGCATACTCAGCATCGTCCTTTCACAACGCATTGAATTGTCTCAGTTATTTACAATAATTATATATGAAATTTGTTGATATGTCAACATGCTCACATAAAATACATATGTAAACTTTTAACATATCGCAAACGGAATTTTAGTACACAACACATAATTCCGATTTAAACCTTTTTTATGACTAACAGTAAAAAACCTCACGGGACGGCTTGCCGAAAACAAACTCCCGTGAGGTTTTCCGGAATGAAATTATTGTTCCGTTACGAGTTCGGTAAGTTCATCCGGTTGCGCCTGATCATAGGAAGGATCAAGTATTTTTTCAAAATACCCGCGAAGATCCGAGAGATTATCCACATCCAGCTTTTTGAGCAGGTTGCGGCTCTGTGCGCGGACGGTGTTGCGCGAGAGCATCATCTTGTCGGGGAGCTGTTCCATGGTGTAGCCGCCAAGTACGACAAGATCAAGGATATATTTTTCACGGTCGCTGAGCTGCATTTCGTCCGACTTTTGGATGATAAGCTCCCTGAGCAGCCGGTGATGTTCCAGACTCTCCTGGGTAAGGCCGTATTTTTTCAGCAGCGAGAAGACGGCAGGTCCGCCGATCACCAGCAATGCGGCTGTTGCCGCGATGATCAGGTCTTTATTTCTGATTTGCAGATAATAGTTGAATATATCGGCAGCAAGCCGGGCGGCAATCACGCATGCATATCCGAATATCGCATAGAACATGGGATGCTGTCTGTCCATGGCAAAATTGATAATAAAGATATAGACAAACACGGCAAAGCACGCCTGTCCGATAAAGCTGCACACCAGGAAGACCGCTTCTTCCCTGCGTGAGAAGTAGGGAAGCTGGAGCATGATCGCAGTGATCGCCATAAAGCATACGCTGTAGACATAGAGCGGCGTGACCTTGTGGAACTTTACAAAAAGCGCTATGATCAAAGCCGCGGCGACATAGGAAATATAGGTGTAAAGTCCGTAATTGCGGAAAATGGGGACATACATTTCATAACCGAGGGTGTTGATTCTTCCGAGGCAGAGGTAATAAATGCCCGCCAGCACAAAGAGCAGCCAATACGCTCCGGGGATATTGCGCATCAGAATCTTGTGAGAGGCTTCTGAATAGCTGATGATGGGCATCTGTTCCTTGGAGAATCCGGAGGAACGCACCGTCAACAGGGCGAGTGCTCCCGAGAGAACAGCGAGCGCGTAGATGCCGCGGGTCATGTCCATATAGGTATAAATCACGTGGTCGGCGTATCTCACGAGTCCTCCGATGGCAATACCGCCTGCCACGGCGAAGAGTCTGTGGCTTACCCTGATGCTCAGCAGCCGCGAGAAGAAGGCAAGCACTCCGAACGCAGCGCAGATGCCTGTAATCACCGAGTATACGCTGAATGAATCGGCGTTGGTGAACGCGAGGGCGATACCGCTTTCCGCCATCAGCACCGCGGGAACAATCCTGAAATATCTGTGTCCGAGCAGTCCCTCAAAATCCAGGTGGAACATAAGCATAAGCATGACGCCGAGCGTCACGGCAAGAGACGCTCCGAAAATAATGTTTGTGACCTCATAGAGCGACGATGTGCCGTATATCTCGAGACTTTTTTCGCAGATGAATTTAACAGTGAGATACCAGCCGATAAACCCGCCGATGCATACCGCGCCGCCCATGGAGCTTTTTGTAATGTTTCCGAATAATTTGTTGATCACCTTACCGATACCTCCGCATCATTTTTCTGTATGCATAATATATCAATATAATAATACCACGAATAATCTGATTATTCAATAAGCAATGAGATATTTTTAACAAAAAATAAATTATTTAAACAAATACACAAAACACTTGCAATTTCATTTGGTTTGTGCGATAATTAAGTTAGAAAAGACGGATGATATTCCGTAGAAAAGGAGTTGAGTTTGCAGAATGTTTATCAAGTTGCTTCTCGCTCTAATATCATACAAAGGACTGAAAAAAATGGACGAAAAATTCAACAAAAACGTGAACGCACAGGGAGAAGGTCAGGGCGCCAAGAAGTCAGGCATCGCCTGGAAAATTGTTCTTATGATTATTCTTGCGGTTCTGGTGCTTTCACCGATCGACGCTCTTCCGGATGTCATACCTGTTGTGGGCTGGGTTGATGACGTTGCCTATGTTGCAGGTATTCTTGGCACAGTGGTTGGTATGCTCAAGGGCAAGAGGACACAGGAGATTCCCGGCGCATCAGGCGCACAGGGATATATCCCCCCGATGTACAATGAAGTAAAGACCAACAGAAAGAGTAAGTAATCAGTAGCTTGCAGCTGACTGTACCGCGCAGCCTTTGTGTGGGAAGTCCAAAAATATGTTCATTCTATGCGGTGTTCTTCACTTTTGATGAATGCCGCATTTTTATGTCAAGTGCGAATATCGTAGTTATAAAGGAGAAGGTATACATGCCAAACGACATGACAGGAATAATCAAAAAAATAAAAAAAGGCGCAGCCATTTTGCTTGCGGCATCCGTACTGCTGTCATTGGCGGTTTCGTGCGACACGGGGAGCAAAACCGATGTTCCGGACGCAACCAAAATTCTCAGCAGTCAGGCGGAAGAATCACTGAAGGCGTTTCTTGCGAGGTTTGTCAAAGGTTATCCGGTAGCTGTCAACGGCAAATGGGAGTATGACTGCACAGCTCCTTCCGAGAACGGCATCAACGTCCTGGCCTGTATTGTGACACCGGCGTCCTGCGTCGACTGGACGCTTTACTCGGATATTTCCGAGGAGGATTGTTTTATTGAAAAAACAGATGATCCCAGGGGATGGGCGAATGATACGCATGCCTATTACAGGTATGACGCCGCAACCGTGGAATTGATCGCCCGTGAGATCTTTAACCTGAGCAAGGACGACATCAGCAAGCTTACGGAACGCGGTGAAAATGAATTCGTGTTTTATAAGGATAACGGCAGCTATTTTACCCTTTGTGAAGATATATACGATTCCTATTACGATGTAACGCTTCTGTCGGTCGGTTATGACGGCGAGAGGTACTATGTGGAGTTTGACGCGGATAAACTTCAGAAGACAGATAATGATAACGAATTCATCCATATTACCGGCAAGTGCCGTGCGGAATTGGCACCTAAGACGGTCGACGGCAGGGAATACTGGTCCCTATATCGTTTTAAAGCTCTTTGATGGTGAGATAAAACAGGACAAATTCGGCTGCTGACGGTGGTCATGATGTTTTTGTCAAGATAGTTTATTAATTATTTGTAAATCTTGCTCAAAGTTTTTTGTATTTTAAAACTCATGTGTTATTATATATCGCAGTGCATTTTAAATCGGAGATTTGATGAGTTGAGGTGAGAGCAAATTGAGCGAGGCCAACAAGATCCTGATCCGAGCGGCTGCCGAGTCCAACGTGGGCAACGCAAGGGGCAATAATGAAGATAATGTGTATTTCAACGGCGATTACATAACCCCCCGGAATATCGGCAGACCTTTTGCCATAAAGACCGGAGATTACACTGACGTCAATATTTTTGCGGTTTTTGACGGAATGGGGCGAAACAATACAGGCTCCTTCGCTTCGCTTGTTGCCGCGACCAAGCTGGATAATCTTGCCGACCGCATTTCATTCGACCCTGACGCAACGCCGGATGATGCCGTTCTTGAATACATGCAGGAAACCAACGAGCTGATACGCGACCAGCGCCGTGAAACCGGCGGTGTGCGCACCGCGTCCACCATGGCTTTGCTCATTATCGAAAACGGAAACGCGCATGTCTATAATGTGGGAGACAGCCGTGTGTATCTGTACCGCGACAAACAGCTCGTCAAACTGACCCGCGATCATGTGGCCGTGGAGGGACAAAAGAGTGTCGCTCTCACAGAGGAAGGCATCCGCCACGGCAGAATCACCAAATTTCTCGGCATGAACAGCCGTGAAGGAAAGATGGAACCCTACCGCGCAAAGCCCTTCAAAGTAAAGAAGGGGGACAAATTCCTTGTGTGCAGCGACGGCGTGACCGACCAGTTAGATGAGGACGAGATAACGGTTTGTCTCGGCAAGCGCAAGGATCCCTTCGGACATACCAATGAACTGATGGCGCTTTCCATGAGCGATGACAGCGACGACAACGTTTCCGCGATTGTGGTGGAAGCCATTGAACCCGGCATCCACATCACGCAGAATATGATCATGGTGATGGTGGGATGTCTTATCATGATGTTCGGCGTCGGGGTGGGTTTTGTGTTCGGCTGGCTCGTGGGCAGCACATCGTCTGAATATGAGGGACTGAACGACTACGACAGCGGCTACTACAATATGGAAGTCATCAAGGGAGTCAGCGGCTCCGATCTTTCGTCCGATGTGGCGGAGGTCAGCAATGTTTCTTCTGCCATACCCACCACGGTTCCCAAGAAGGATGATACCAGCTCAGAGGAGATTCAGTACACCGTTTACGCCCTGACCCTTCGTCAGAGCAACGATATTACCCTCAAGCGAGGCAAGAGCGTGAAGCTCTCGGTGGAAATCAACCCGGACAACGTTCCGCAGAGCTATATCAAATGGAGTTCTGACAACGAGAAGGTCGCCACTGTTGATGAAAACGGCAAGGTGGTCGCCAAAAAGAAGGGACAGGCTACCATCACCGCGCGTGCCGGCAATAGCAATATGACGGCAACCTGTCTGATTCGTGTGCCGTAATGATGTTTTTTGTGTGTGATTATTCAGGAATAATTTATTATATATTGAATTTTTCGCCGCCTGTGCGGCGATAGGAAGGATGGTCGTAAAGTTGGCTTTTTTCAAGAGATTTAAAAATCAGAATACGAAAAAACGCTACGAAAATCCTGCTGTCAATCAAGCAATTGATGAAATAAACAAGCGCAAGGAAACAGAGAACGCTGCCCCTGTCCGCGACAGTAAGTCTTCTTCCGGCAGGGCGGCGGAGAAGCCTTCGGACAAAAAAGACGGAGGGTTTGCGCCTGTCCTTGCATTTGATCCGAGCGGAGCCGGTGCGGAGAATCTCGTGTATAAACCCACGCCGATCAGTCCGAGAGCCTCACGCTCAGAGCAGTTTGACAAGGAAATGGAAAATTTAGCGGGTATCTACGGTGTGGACAAGACTGAGTCGGAAAGCTACGCCGAAAGTCCTGCACCCATCATTCCCTCTATGGCTGCCGCATCGGAGCCCGTACAGGCTCCCGTCCGCAGACTGAACGGCAGCGGCGAGTCGCTGGCCTTCATGGACCTGAGCGACCGCACAGATCTGCAGCCCGAGGAGATCGAAGAGGCAAGCGAGATCTTCGGCATCAAATATCCCGCCGGATTCCGCACCGATCTTGTCAATTACGCGGGCAGAGAGATTGACCTGAGCGATTTCAGCCTTGTCGAAAATCTGCGTTGGAAACATATTGAGAATGCATCCGACATCAGCGGTATTGTTTTTCCCTCTACCATAGATACCGATTCCTTCAATTTTTACGACAGAAATATCAGCGGATGCGATTTCAGCTCGGTTTACGGGCTGCGCTGGAGACATATCCAGAATGCGCGCGATATTGCCGCCGTCAAATACCCCGCAACATTTGACATAGACAATGCCGTCTTTGCCGCAAGGAATATATCGGGCAGCGACTTCAGCATGATAGGAAGCCTGCGTTGGGATCATATCATGAGTGCCTCGGACATCAGAGGCATCAAATACCCTGCTTCCTTTAACACATCGGAGGCGAAGTACTACGGCAGAGACATATCCGGAAGCGATTTTTCCCTTTGCAAGGGACTTAAGTGGAGCGACATCAGCCTCGCTTCCGATCTGAGCGGAATCATTTATCCCGACAATTTCGATTTCAGCGAATGTGACTTCACTGATATTGACATCTCCGGCAGTGATTTTTCCAAGGCGGAGAGCCTCAGATGGAGCCAGATTGCCAATGCGTACGATATTACCGGCATAAAGTATCCCTCCTGCTTTGCCCCTGACAAGGCCGATTTTGCCGGCAAGGATATTTCAGGGAGCAATTTCAGCCGCGTGGCAAGTCTTCGCTTTGCGCATATCAAGCCGGCGAAGAATATCAGAAAGATCGTATATCCGCCGCAGTTTGACATAGACGACGCAGATTTCACCGACCGTGATATCGACCGTTCTGACTTTTCGCTTCTTCCCGGTTTCAACTGGGAGAGCGTGAAACTCGCATTCAGCAGGGATAATGTGATTTATCCCGCCGGATTTGTCGAGCCTGTACCCTCTGACGAGGATGTGGAAGGCGCGATGCTGATCTATCTGCTCAGGCTCTACAGCCGTGTGCAGCAGGATACATTCAGCACGGAGGCATTTTACAGCGACATCACGGCTCTTTATCCGGGACTCACTGATGCTGACGCGGCGGCACTTATCGAGCGATCGACTGCCAAATGGGAGAGGAAAAACGGAGCACGTCTGATACGATCTGACGCCCGGTGCGCTCACACAGGCGACAAGCTCTTCATGACCAAGCTTGGTTTCAAGCTGCTTTATCCCGTCTGCGGCGGAGAAAATGCCGCGCAGATTCTGCGCGAGTCATTCGGAGACATGATCCGCACGCGTGAACAGGAAAAATTCGAGCAGAGACTTTACGATCTGCAATGCGGCAAATACCTTTCGGCAGCCGAGCTGACAGAGATCGGCTTCATGGCGGGCAAACTTCCGCAGAAAGCGGAGCTTCATGTCGCTGTAGACAAGCCCAAGAGGGTGCTGCCTGTTCTCACTGAACTGGAAAGCATGGAGGAAAACGAACGCGGCAGCCGCGTTCGCGCCGTCCCGATCACCGAACCGCTTGTTCCGCCGGAGGTATCTCCCCTTACGGAAATCGCCGACAGGGTCAAGGTGAAGGTGGTTCAGTCGGAGGCTCCTATTCTGGCACCAGTCAAGCCGATAGACCCCGCGACGCTGCTGACTGGACAGAAAACCGACGAGCAGCCGCAGTCCGATGAGCAGCCTGAGAACATAACGGCTGCGGAAGAAGCCGATGCCGTTGTGCAGGCGGAGGAACCCGTGCCCGAAGAGACGGAAGCACCCGTTCCGGAATCAGTTCCCGAACCGGAGAAAGCAGAGGATGAACCGCCCGTTGAATCCTTTGAGCCTGTCAGCATAGAAGAATATACCGACAACAAACCGCAGGAGCCGCAACAGAGGGGGTACAGCTTCGGCGAACATGTTGCGCCTATAGATATTGACATCAGTGTTCCGCCTTCGATTCCCGTTCAGCCGGAAACCGAGCCGGAATATATTCCCATCGCACAGACCGATCCATTTTACGGGTACACCCCCAAGCAGCCCGAACCGGAGCTTCCCGAACCTGAGGAACCTTCTCCGGTGGGAGAAGCGATCGGTGTTCGTGACGACGCATTTGAGCCGGTTCAGCTGCACATCGATAAGCTGCGCGATGCCAACGCCGACGACGCGGGCGAAAAGCTGCGCCGCAAGAAGCTCGACGATGAGGAAAAAGCCATTCGCACCGGCGTGATGGGAATGCTGCTCTACATCAATCAGAGCATTACCGACTCCGATCTCACCAATTCGGAGCTTTTCAACGAATTTATGCGCATATACCCCGGCGCACAGCCCAAGGAAACGGCTGCAATGGCGCAGTTCGCTGCCAACACGCTCAGCGGAATCAACGCAAAGACACGCGCCAAACTCTTTATGTTTGCGACAAAGGCCGATCCGACTGTCAAGCGCAGACTGATGGATTTTGCTCTCGAACAGTACAGCTACAAACTGCGGGTGGCAGAGGATGAAGCTTCATTCCGCGACTTTTTGCAGACCTTATGCACCACACTCTTTGAGGAATCGGGAGATTATGAGTATTCCTCCTATTTGCTCTCAAAGGGCATATTAAAGGACCCGCCCGAGCAGCGGGAGGCACATTATAAACAGATCCCCTTTGAAAAAGGTGTCGGTAAAGCCAATCTCTACGCCAATGCGCGTTATCCCTATTACCGCACACTCGAACAGGTCGGATTCTCGCACTTTACCTTTGAGTCCATCCGCGACAGCCTTAAAATTGAGCTGAGCGACAGTCATTACTACGAGGAACTGGAAGACCTGGTCTACCGCAAGTGTGAGCCTACGCTGATGAAGTTCGTGGTCATCGAGACCACCATGGGTCTGCTCTATCTCGAACAAAGGACGCTGGCAGACTGGGGCGTGGACGAGGAATTTGTCTGGCGCGCAGCGGAAAACAACATGAAAAACACCCGGTTCCGCGAGAGATATTCCTTCAGCACAGAGGATTGCAGTCCCTTCCGTTACATTCAGCACGATCTTGCGAGCTTCGTGCTTGCTCTGCCGGAAAAATTAGCGGAGCTTGCCGACGGGCGCGATCTGATTCTCACCGCGCCTTGCCGTGAGATTGTTTACATCGACTACTACGATCTCTCATCCATCCGGGAAATGCTCAGCTTCAGCGCCCATTACGACTGCACCATACAGCTCGGCGGCGATCAGTATGAGCACCCCTTCACCCCCGACGTGTTTATCTATCACGCCGACGACAGTTCTCTTGAACGCGTCAACGATGAGACATACATCCTGCTGGGCGATTCCGTCGCAAGGCGCGAAGTGCTGAAGTCGGTGCTTCCGCAGGATATGAAGGTGGACACGGACGCCATTGTAAAGCCTAAGAATACAGACGAGATTGAGATTATCGGAGATGACACCTACAATCTTCAGGCTGCGGCCTTCACCATTCTGAGGCTGTATTCCGAGATGAACGGAGACACCGATTATACCCTTCCGCAGAACGCGGTCATGGCGGTGTTTGACGACCTATTCATCTCCTTTGACGCCGTCTATCCGCCGGTTCGCGGCAGAGAACAGCCTGATCCCATGCAGCACATCGACGATTGCGCACGGATGGTTGTCCGCGGCGGAAAAACCGTCTGCTGGCTGCTTGTGCAGGCGATACAGCAGCTCTGCGGCGACATCAATTATGAAACTCCCGCGAGCGCAGGCATCCGACAGACCACACTGCGCGAGATTTACGGCGACAACGCCAACGCCGTCTGGCTCAACTGTGCCACGGCGACCGAATTCCGCAGACGTTACGAGGCTGTGCGGCGCTATCACGAGATTCCCGTGGCGAACCAGCACCTCACCATCCTTGACGCGAAGGTGGAGGTGGCTATGCATGCGCTGGTCATGATATTCCACCAGTTCGGACAGCGTTATGCCCTCGGACAGGTGCGCCGACATCTTTACAAGATCATACCCGACATCAAGTTCTGCTATGAGATCAATCAGAGCGCGTGGCTTCCCTCTCCGGGCGATGACATTGACGTGGACGTGCAGTCCATCGGCATGATATTCCGCGGATTTGACAACGCGACGCAGGAAAACATTCTCACAGGTCTTGCCAATGCCATCGGCGACCGCGATCTTGCGGAAGGCGGCTGGGGACTGCTTTACTTCATCAAGTTTGTCAAGTACGCCTATCTTGACCCCGCCGAGATGGTGGAGAGATACTTCATCTCCCGCAGCAGGCTGATTCCCTCGCAGAATATCCTCAAGCAGCTCTACTACAAGGATCTCAACAACGAATTCATCAAGCACATGCGCAAATCGGTCAAGCAGGTGCTCTCCGAATACGGCGACAGCTTTGAGGTGATTCGCAACACGCCTGTCAGAGGCGGAGAGGATGAAAACAATACTCCGGTGGAGAACTTTGAGAACGTGCTGAATTTCGCCCGTGAAATAGAGGAGAAAATGAGCGCTCCCCCCGAAGGTCCTGTTGAAGGCGAAATGATCAACCTGCAGGGCAACCGCCCCATGGCGACCACCAAGCCGGACATTCAGCTGCGGCAGGTGGAAAACGGCTTCCTGGAAAAGCGTCTGAATTTCGTGCTGGAACCTGTTGACGCCAAAATGGCTGATCAGTTGGTGGACGCCGCGCATTTCGTTACTAAGCTCTTCCACGTGCCGGAGATCGAGTTCCGGGCCAACAACGACATCGAGTGTGAGCTGCATTACGGAATCATCCGCAGCAAGAATCAGGTGATTGCACTTCGTTCGCTGGCGTGGACGGTGGCGCAGCTGATGTACGAATCCGGGCGTGAACTGCGCGACGTGACGGAACAGGACGTCTACCGTGCCAACGACATCGTGGAACAGTGCGACAGGAACAACTACAAAAAATCCGGTGCGTTCCCGACGCTCTGTTCAATGCCTGTGGACGAAGGCATGTACATTCCCGCCTATCAGGAGTATATCTTCTTTGCGCAGGAACTGATGCCAGAGGTAAAGCTGTCGAGTCTGTTCTCGCTGCAGCAGGAGCTTGCCGATATAGCCCCGATGATGAAGATCGTGTACGACATACTCAAGAGTGAACGGCGCGACGGTCCGGTGCAACCGGGCACTGTGCTTGCTGACGCGCTTTGCGCGTGGAGCGCATATTGCTTTGCCGCCGTGGATTCGTTTGAAGTGGTGGCAGGTCCTTCTGCCTACAGTTTTGCACAGATCAAGAGATAAATTTTTGTTCCCTTTTCCGGAGAAAACCTTCGGAAAAGGGAATTTATTTTTATTTTACTCAAAATCATTTAATTACCCGTTGAAAAAAAGAGAGTTACAGATTATAATAACTGTATAATCAAAATTTTGCATTGACAGAGGGCTGAGCATGATGAGTCATTTGAACAACAAAGAAAAAAAAGATTTCAAAGGTGCCGCGCTTTGGGTGTTTCTTTCGTTTGCCGTGCCTGCGGCGATCATGACCGTGATCATGGTCATCTGCGGCATTGCTCCCTTTGGTGACGGTACCCTTATCAATGACGCAAATGCAGCATGGTTTGAGAGTTTTACCGGAATGTACCGTTCGATTGTTTCGGGAGAAGGCGTTTTTTACCATCTCAATGTGGGCTTCGGTTCCAGCTTTTACGGTGAATTCGCATCGGGACTGTGTTCGCCCTTTATGTTTTTGTCCTTCTTCTTCGGTCAGCGTTCGCTTGCGGCAGCCTATTCGGTCATAACCGTTGTCAGGACAGGAGCCGCCGGCTTATCTGCGTGGTACATGCTCCGCAAATGCACCGAAACGGACAGGATGATGAGCTTTGCGGTTTCCTGCGGTTATTCGCTCTGCGGATTTGCCGCGTTTGCGCCCTATTATCCCTCTGTCGCAGACGGTGCCGTGTTCCTTCCGCTGTTGGTTGCGGGAATATACAGCTATGTGCAGGCGTCGCGTCCCGTCAGACTCTTTGTTTTCGGAGGGCTGTTCTTCATCACCTGTCCGCGGCTGACGCTGCTTGGATTGGTATTTTCGTTTGCCATGTATGCGGCGTTTTATGTCCGCAAGGGCAGCAAGCGGCAGAGAGTCTATAAATTTGCCATGTTTGGCGCAACATTGCTGTGTTCCGCTGCAATCAATGCGGTTTTGGTGATCCCTGTGTGGGCTGGTTCGGTCTATTATAAAAACGGGGTGTTCTCCGATATAAGAACAAATGATATTCTCAGCGACCTCTGTTTCGGCGGCTTCGGCACCACACCGGTCGGCGGAGCGGGTCTTTGTGTGGCGGGACTGCTTCTTGTCAGTTTCTTTGCCTTTATGATGAATCATCGTATCAATGTAATGGAAAAAATTTCCATCGCATCCTGTGCTGTGATTATTATTCTCTGTCACTCGGTCAGGCTGTTTGCAAAATACGCCTTAGGCTTCGGAAATGCCGACGGAGAATATATCTCCGCCGGATTCATGCTTGCGCTGCTCTGCGTCTATTGCACGGCGCGCAATTATACCGAACGCGAAGGGCTGAAGATGAATGGGATTATTTCTTCTGCTGCAATATACGTCGTATTGGCGGCAGTTTCGTTTGCCATAAAGGGCAGCGACGTCTTTTCTGCCATTGCCGAAAGCGGTCTTGTTGTCGTTGCCTGCGCCGTGTTTGTTCAGCTTGTTTTCAGCGGAGCTGAGAACAAGCGGCTATCGGCTGTTACCTTTGCAGCGCTTGCGCTTTTCGGTGCGGTGCATTGTTCAGGGGCTGTGGGAAGGATTCATTCCGACGTGACCGCAAGCAGGCTTACCTTCATCGCAGAAAGCAGGATGAAGGCAAAGGAGGAACTGGAGGCAAGCTATCGGGAAAAGAACGAAGAGATACCGCGGTTCTATCGCACCAGAAGTACCGACGAAGCTTCGGACAGCGTTGACATCAACCGCAATGAAGTGGAAGGGCTGACAGCGCTGGCTGAAAGACTCGGAATCATGCGCGGCTCACCTTACGGCGGAGCTGACAACTTTACGGAGTTTACGGATGTGCTTTTCGGAATTGCCAACACCGATTTCGGCTACTACACAAAGGAAGCGGCACTCCATAAGGCATGCTCGCCGGCATACCTGATCGGAAACAAGGTAGGGGAGATTCCCGAGGGCATGAATGCCTTTGAGACACAGAATTACCTTGCGCTGAAATGGTTCGGCGTGCAGCTCTTCGAATCCGCTGAGCCTGTGGAGCATACAACCGAGACTTCTTCCGAAAGCGAGCGGTACAAATGGACCTTCGGCAATGAGACGACGGTTGTGGACCGGTATGTGTTTGACGTTTCGGACGGAGCGCACATTTATATGCTTGTTCCCGATATGGATTATGCCTACGCTGTCAACAGCGACAGCCGCAGCGACTGGAAAAAGGCCTGTGCCGGAGGTGTTTACAGTCTGACAGGCAAGGGCGAAGGCGAAACGGTGGAGGCCTATGTTTCGTCGGACCTTTCCGAAGGAGTTCCCAAGCCGGTATTCATGGCCTACCGCGGAAACATTGACCGGGCGGTGAAGTCGGAATGTGCGGATTATATCTCTCACAGGGGAAGCACCATCCGGTTTCTGTTCGATAATCAAAGATCGCAGGTAGCGATCACATCCATTCCATATGAGAACGGCTGGGAGATCACCGTAAACGGCGAAAAAGTTGAGCCTCTCGAACTTTACGGAGGACTGATCGGCATTCAGCTTGAAAAAGGGACAAACTCTGTGGTCATGAGCTATACGCCCCCCTGTTTCCGCATCAGCCTGTGGTTTTCTGCGATACTCTTTGTAATAGGATTATACATCACTTTGAAGATCGAGCATGAGGCTGCCCGCCGCCGCAAGGTGCGCATGGCATTCCGGGCGGTGGAGCTGAATATCAGCCGTATGACGGCGGATGAGCTTGACAAACTTCCGGAGGATACGGAGAAATCCAAAGAGGACGGCAATGACGCTGCGGATGACAGTGAACCTGCAGAAAAAACGATTGAGTGAGGAAATGATTATGAAACAACTTAAAGGAATAATTTTCGATTTTAACGGCACGCTGTTCTTTGACACGGAACAGCACGAACAGGCGTGGAAGGAGTATGTCCGGCAGCTCTGCGACAGGGACATTACCGACGACGAATTCCGTTACTGCATACACGGCAGGACGAATGCCGATATTTTAAAGTATTTTCTTCATAACGGACTGACCGACCGTGAGATCGAGCGCCATTCCGAGGCGAAGGAAGATATTTACCGCAGACTGTGCATGAAGATGGGGGATCAGCTTCATCTTGCCGACGGAGCGTATGAGCTTCTGGATATGCTCAAAGCTGCCGGTGTGCACATGTCTGTCGCCACATCGTCGGGGAGAACCAACACGCAGTTTTATATCAAGCGCTTTGATCTCTGGCGTTGGTTCAACCAGAATACGTTTATCTACAGCGACGGCACCCTTCCGGGCAAGCCCGAGCCGGACATTTACATTGCGGCAGCGGAGGCGATCGGGCTTGAACCTTCGGAGTGCGTCGTATTTGAGGATATGCCGTCCGGCATTGAATCGGCTGTTGCCGCCGGAGCCGGAAGCATCATCGCCGTTGCGTCGTCGCTCAGTCCGGAATTCCTGTCCAGTGTAGGCGGTGTTGACGAGGTGATCACCGATTTCGGAAACGATGATTTCAGAAAGCGTCTTATTGAATCGGTAAAGGGTTGATCTGGCTTGGAAAATAAAGTGCTTAATAAATCCAGATGCCGTCAGTTGATAACGGCTGCCTGTTTTCTTGCGGTTTCCTTGGCAATTCTGGGCATTTCCCTGGGCATTGGTTTTTCCGGCGGGCGTGAAGCTTCCCTGCCCGAGAATGTATCCGCTTCGCATGCTGTTGCAAAGCGGACAGGCGTGCATCAGCAATTCTTTGCCGGAGGCAGCACAACGTCCGCTGTCAGTTCTTCAGACTCGACAGCTTTCACAACCGCTCCGAATAAGGTCAAGCACAAGAAGTCGGATTTTGTGCGCGTCAGGGAATACATTCCGGACATCGAGGTGGATCTGAAATATGCCACCGAGGAAAATTTCACCGGCAAGGTGATCTACGATTTCAGCGACGCGTGGCTCCGGTACGGCACCGTCATGAAGCTCTCCAAGGCGCAGGAAAAGCTCAAGGAAAAAGGTATGCGTCTTAAAATCTGGGATGCCTTCCGCCCGGTAAACGCACAGTTCAAGCTGTGGAAGATATGTCCTGATGCAAGATATGTTGCCAATCCCAATAAGGGATATTCCTCTCACAGCCGCGGAAACACAGTGGATGTGACTCTTGTGGATATGGATGGGAACGAGGTTGCCATGCCGACTGCCTTTGACGATTTCACAAAACTGGCAGACAGAAATTATTCTGACATAAAGGACAAAACCGCGGTATCAAACGTAAAACTGCTGGAAAAGACCATGTCAGGCTGCGGTTTCAGACCCTATTACGGCGAATGGTGGCATTTCTCAGACAGCGACGTGTTCGGGGTTGCCAAGAAATTCAGTCCGGCATCATCGGAAAAGGACGGTTGAATGAATGATGAAGGATGCGACGCTTTGTTATATAGAGCGTGACGGGAAATATCTCATGCTGCTGCGCAACAGAAAGCGGAACGACCCGAACGAGGGAAAATGGATAGGCGTCGGCGGCAAGGCGGAACCAGGCGAAACGCCCGAGGAATGTGCCAAACGTGAGATTTCGGAGGAAACGGGGCTGAAAGCCACCCGACTTCTCCCGTGCGGCAATGTGTATTTTTATTCCGACGTGTGGGAAGAGGAAATCATGCGCCTCTTTCTTGTTACTGCATTTGAGGGGGAACTCACCGAATGCGATGAGGGCGAGCTTCACTGGATTGATAAGGACAAGATATTCGATCTGCATCTCTGGGACGGAGACAGAATCTTTCTGAAATATCTGGTCACAGGAAGGCGTTTTGACGAGATGATCCTGACCTACAGGGGCGAACGTCTTTGCAGCTGTACGGTGGACGGAAAAGAAGTGGAGCTTTTTGACGTCTTCAACGAGGACGGAAGCCCTGCCGGCTATGTCGCTTCACGCGATTATGTGCACTGGAAGGGACTTTGGCACACCACAAATCATATCTGGATCGTAAGAACGGACGAAAGCGGCCAAACGGAGCTTCTGCTTCAGCGGCGGGCAGCCTGCAAGCGTCTCTATCCCTCCTGTCTGGACATATCAGCGGCGGGTCATATATCCGCCGGAGAAGATGCGCTGAACGGTGCTGTCCGGGAGATAGAAGAGGAACTGGGAATCCATGTGGAACCGGAAGAACTGGAAAATATCGGCACCCTGATCATGACATATGACGACGATGACGACGAGGGCTATCACGACCGCGAGCATTGCAGGATCTATCTTCTCCGCAGGCAGGTGGATCTGTCCGAAATGACGCTTCAGAAATCGGAGGTCGAGAGCGTCATGTGGATGGAGATCGACGCACTTTCTCAGGCCATGAAAGCCGGCACGTTGAAGCACTGTCTTTTTGAAGAAGAAATTGAATTACTCCGACGGCATTTATAATATCATCATATCTGACAGCCTGTTTTTGTCGCTCCGGCACTGGGGGAGGCGAAAACAGGCTGTCTATCGGAAAGGAATTACTGTTATCTATGAAATCTCCGTTTGTAAAGGGTGTGCTGGACGGCGTGCCCATAGCGCTGGGGTATCTTTCGGTATCCTTCGGATTCGGGATACTGGCGGTGCGCTCAGGGCTGACGACACTTACCTCGGTGATCATTTCGGCTGTGAATCTGACTTCGGCGGGACAGGCGGCGGGAATCGCCATCATAGCTGCCGGAGGGTCCTATATCGAAATGGCACTGACACAGCTTATCATCAACCTGCGCTACGGGCTGATGTCGATCTCGCTCTCGCAGAAGCTCGACAGTACCTTCAACACACCGAGAAGGCTGCTGGTTGCCTACGGAATCACCGATGAGATATTCGCCGTCGCCTCGGCGCAGAAGGGACTGCTGACGGCGCGTTATATGTACGGGCTGATTTCAATCTCGACCCTGGGATGGTGCACGGGAACCTTCCTCGGCGCGTCAGCGGGTCAGCTGCTTCCCGCGTCGCTCACCAATGCAATGGGAATCGTGCTGTACGCCATGTTTATTGCCATCGTGATTCCTCCCGCCAGAAAGAGCAGAGGCGTGCTGGCGGTGGCGGCGACGGCAGCCATTTGCAGCATGATCTTCAAATACCTGCTGCCGCAGGTGACGGGCGGATTTGCGATCATCTTCAGCGCGATCATCGCTGCGGTGATAGGAGCGCTGGTCTTTCCTGTCGCAGAAGAAGAAAAGACGGAGGGAGAGGCTCAATGAGTATTGTAATGTATATAGCGGTCATGGCGTGTGTCACGTATCTTATCAGAATGATTCCCTTTGCCGCCTTCCGCAAGCAGATCAAGTCGCGGTTTTTCCGCAGTTTCCTGTATTATGTACCATACGCTGTGCTGACGGCGATGACGATTCCGGCGATCTTCTATTCCACCGGAAGCATGACGACGGCAGCTTTCGGCACTGCGGTGGCAGTGATTCTGGCATACTTTGACATGCCGCTGATCGTTGTCGCTTTAGCGGCATCGGCTGCCGCATTCGCAGCCGGATTTTTCATGCAGTTTTTTGCGTGAGGGAATGACGATACGGTTGCATTGACCTGTCCGGTATGGTATAATGAACAATAACTTCAATCAATTGATAAAGGCGGTCATTGACGAAAAATGAACAAGGCAATGATAGCAATGAGCGGCGGAGTGGACAGCTCGGTGGCGGCATTGCTCACGTTACAACAGGGAATGGAAGCTGTCGGTGCCACAATGCGGCTGCTGGACGGATGCGGAGAGAATGACATTCATGACGCGGAAAGCGTCTGCCGACGTCTTGGAATAGAGCACAGGGTATTTGATATGCGCGGAGAGTTTGACCGGGAGGTAATGCGTCGTTTCGCAGACGCCTATTTAGGAGGCGAAACCCCAAATCCCTGCATCATCTGCAACAGATTCATCAAATTCGGAAGCCTGCTCGACAGGGCAACGGAATCGGAATTTGATCATATTGTCACCGGGCATTACGCCTCGGTCAGATACGATGCCGGTTCAGGACGCTGGCATCTGGTCAAGGCTGCCGATCACGCGAAGGATCAGACCTATTTTCTGTATATGCTGAGTCAGGAGCAGCTTTCCAGAATCCTGTTCCCCGTGGGAGAGCTTACCAAGCCGGAAGTGCGGGAACTGGCGGAGTCCAATGGCTTTGTCACATCCCGCAAGCACGACAGTCAGGACATCTGCTTTGTACCGGACGGTGATTATGTCGGATTCCTCAAAGGCTACCGCGGGCTGGATTTTCCGGCAGGAGACTTTCTGGATCTGAGCGGGAACGTCATCGGAAGACACAGCGGCGCGGTGCGCTACACCATCGGACAGCGGAAAGGTCTGGGAATGGGCTTCAACAAGCCCATGTACGTCTGCCGCAAGGATATGGCAGCCAATACCGTTACCCTCGGCGGAAATGACGATTTATTCAGCAGACGGGTCATTGTCAGGAACATCAACATGATGGCGGTTTCCCGCATAGACGGTCCCGTCCGGGCAGCTGCAAAGATCAGGTATTCGCAGGGAGAGGCTCCGGCAACCCTGATACAGACGGGTGAGGATGAGCTAACGATTGAATTTGACACGCCGCAGCGTGCGGTCGCTCCGGGACAGGCTGCGGTTTGCTACGACGGGGACTGCGTGATCTGCGGCGGCAGAATTGTGCGCGGAGAAAACTGACGGTTTTTTTGCATATTAATTCGAATGTTTTTTCATATAATATATATTATTGATTGTTATGGAACATGAAATGAGGTGCTGATTGGATGCGTAAGAGTGTTCTCAGAGTGATTTCGCTGGTATTGGTTTCAGCGTCATTGTTGATCAGCTTTGCATCATGCGGTGGAGAGAGGAACAAGAATCTCCCTGTCATCACATTCAGGATCATGTCGTGGAACGAAGATTTCCGCGACATGATGGAAACATATTTTGTCCCCCGGCATCCGGAGCTGATGGAACATGTCAGGCTGGAATGGGTAACCGAAGAGATCAACACCTATCGCAGCGGAATGCAGAGAAGGCTTGCCGGCGGCGAACAGATTGACCTGTTTTTGGGAAACAATGAAATGGCGCCTTATTTTGCCGAGGATGAAAACGTCGCTTCCCTGGCGGAAGTGGGTATTACGGAGAAGGAGCTTTCAAAGCAATATCATTTTACCCGCATACTCGGCTCTGACAGCAAAGGCGTTCAGAAGGGCTCGGCATTCACAGCCGAACCGGGAATACTGCTTTACAGGACGGATTACGCCGAGAAGTATCTCGGAATCACCCATCAGGAGGAAATGCAGGAAAAGCTGTCGTCATGGGATTCCTTCATAGCAGTGGCGCGCACGCTTCACGAACAGTCGGGAGGCAAGGTCAAAATGCTTCCCAACAGCGGGGAACTCTGGAAATCGGTGGACTGTGCCATGTACGGACTCTGGCTGTCGGACGGGAAGCTTTCGGTGTCCTCTGAAACCGCTCTTCACTGGCTCGACATTGTGAAGGAGCTTGAATCGGCCAAAGCGTTTGCCGGAGTCAAGACACTTGACGACAGATGGTATAACACTCTTGACAGCGGAGTATTCTGTTTTTATGCCGCGCCGTGGCTCTGCAAGAGCAACAGTCAGGAAAGGGCTGATATTACGACGGTGTTTTCGTCTGCCAAGCGAAGCGGCGCGTCATTCGGCAAATTCAAGACTTCGCTTGCGCCGAACGGATTTGTTTACGGCGGCAACTGGCTCTACTGTCCCAAAAAATCCGCGCATAAAGACATTGCCGCCGAGATCATCCGCGCATTTACCTGCGACAGCCGGTTTATGAAGCTGACAGCGCTGGCGGAAATGCAGTATGTCAACAACAGCGATGTGTGCGATGAGCTGGCCGGCATGAAAATACCGAACGCGCTTTTTGACGGGCTTGACGCGTTCTCGGTGTATAATTCCGCAGCCCGCAGTCTGGAATTTGCCGTGCCCTCTGTCTATGATGCTTCGCTCAGCGATCTGCTTTACGATCAGACAAAGAATTACAGCAAGGGCGAGATCAGCGGCAATACGGCCGTATATAATTTCCGTTTGAATGTGTGGAAAAAATACGAGGAAATAACCGAGGAACCGCGCAGAGTCAACCGTTAAGAGGTTAATAAGTATGACTAATTTGTTAAAAATTCATATCAATATCTCTTGATGAGGTTACAGTGCATTAATAATCTTTGACAATTGGAAAATAATGTGGTAGAATGTGTTTGATCATTTAAATAGTTGAGAAAGTTTTTTACGGTTGCGGGATATTTATCAGTCAGAAATCTGTCCGGCAATCATGTTAGAAATAGGCGATTGTAAAACAAAAAAGAAAAAAAGAATAGCGCAGCGCATAACAAGCGAGCGTATGCGAGCGTGGGGTCCAGGGGGCAAGGCTCCCTGGCAGGTCAAGGGCAGGGCCCTTGCGGGGAGTGGGGCAGAGCCCCACGAGGTACAACGATTTTCTTGCCCTGACCGGAGAAAAACTTCGTTTTGAACAATGCATGACCCCACCAATTTCCGGCATTTTCGAAGTTTTACAATTACCTAATGTTAGAAATTAAAGGAGAGATTTTCATGGAATTCAAAGGCCTGTGTCTTGGCTGCATGAATAACAAGGGCGATGCAATGGAATGCCCTAAATGCGGCTATGTAGAGGGTACGCCTCAGGTATTGCCATATCTTGAACCCGGTACATTGCTCAAAGAAAGATATATCGTCGGCAAGCATCTCAGCGCAAACGGCGAAGGCGTCACCTACATCGGGTTTGACGTGACAACCAACAAAAAGGTGACGGTCAGGGAATATCTGCCCAAAACGCTCTGTTCAAGAATCAAAGACGATGACAACATTATCATAGCTTCCGGCAACAAGTTAGTCTATCAGGATTACCTTCAGGACTTTATGGAGATAGGCAGAGCGCTTGCAAAGCTCTCGAGTCTTCCTTCCATCGTGCCTGTCATTGACATGTTTGAAGCCAACAAGACAGCCTATGTCGTGTATGAATTTATCGACGGAAAACCCCTTGATGAAATCATCAAGCGTGCCCGCCGTTTCACATGGGAAGAAGCAAGACCGCTTTTCCTGCCGCTGATTTCAACGGTCAATTCCGCGCACTCCATCGGACTGGTTCATTTCGGCATTTCCCCCGAGAACATCATCATGACCCGCAGCGGCACTTTGAAGCTGCAGGGATTCGGAAGCCCTGACGCGCATTTGGCTGAGACGGAGCTGACTGCCGAATTTTACGAGGGCTTCAGCGCCATCGAACAGTATTCCCTCGAGGGCAAAAAGGGCAAATGGACCGACGTCTATGCCATGTGTGCCGTCATATTCTATGCGCTGACCGGCAAGAGACCGCCCGACGCGGTTTCGCGTTCCTATGAGCCGCGGCTCAATATGCCGGCGGATGTCGCGCAGAACATTCCCACCCACGTTGTCACCGCTCTCGCAGGCGGTCTTCAGGTCAACATTGAATCGCGCACGCATTCCATGGAAGAGCTGAAAAATCAGTTTACCAATCCCGTACCGCGCAAGCCCGAGCATAAGCCTGTTCCGGCAGCACCTGCGGCAGAGCCTTCCGGGTACGGTGACAGATATGTAGATGAACCTTCCTATAAGGACTCGCCGGCTCCGGCTGCGTCTGCCCAGATGAACAGGAACATTCCCCGAGGCTATGAACCGGAGGATGATGAGCCGGAGATCTCGCCGTATAAGTACGGAATCATTTCGGGACTGATAGGCTTTGTGGTTCTCGGTGTCATTGCCCTGATCTGTCTGAACCTCATTGTCATTCCGATGATGAACAAGAACAAAGAGCAGGAAGGCGAGGATGTTTCGTCCGCTTATGTGTCGTCGGCGGAAGACCCGACCGATTCCGAGCCGAAGGTGCTCTACAGGGTGCCTAACCTCGTCAATAAAAAGTGGAGCAGCGTGGACGGCAATGAGAAGTACAGCAACTTCTATATCCGCCTCAAGGAAGAAGTCTATGACGAAAACTACGAAGAGGGCAGGATCATTTCCCAGACCGTAAAGGCAGGTTCAACCGTACCGCAGAATACGCCTATCGGCGTCGTGGTCAGCAAGGGCTCCAAGATGCGCACCGTGCCGAATATCATCGGCAAGACCGTTTCCGAAGCATCCAAGGAACTGGAAAGCGCAGGTCTCGCGCTCGGTGATCAGGCTGAGGAATACAGCGATGACGTGGAAAGCGGAAAGATTATCCGTCTCAACGGCATTGAACCGGGCAAGAAGATTCAGGCAGGCAGCATGATCAATGTAGTGGTCAGCCTTGGACCTGAGGATTGATTTTTTCAAATAGCGTATTACCGCCGCGTGATGGCATATTGAGCTGTCATGCGGCGGTTTTGTCATACAAGAAAAAAACACACCGTACATGTCGCGTGACGGTGTGTTTTTATCGGTGTCTGTTTTTGAAGGGGTCAAATGCTTTATGCCTCTATGTAAAGAATGCCGAGTGTATTGGGACCGCAATGACTGTAGACCGTACATCCGGCTTTTGTTTCCAGCACCTCGTCGAACATGCCGGAATCTCTCGCCTGCTTCAGAGCGGCTTCCACTGGAGCCCTGTTTTCAAAGGTATGTGTGATAAACACCCGTCTGCGTATGACATGGGGCGTGGAATCCAGTCTGTCCCTGATATACTGAGGAATGACCTTGTCGATATTGCCGCGGTATTTTTTGCCGACAGACATTTTGCCGTCAACCACTTCGATGCAAGGCTTGAGTCTGAGAAGATTTGCTCCGAGAGCCGCTACTCCGGAACATCTTCCGCCTTTCCAGAGAAATTCCAATGTATCTATCACAAAGCTTGCGCGGACCTTTGGAACGATTTCTTTCAGCTTTTCCACAATTTCCTCTGCGCCCATTCCGCTTTCAATCATATCGGCAGCGGCGAGCACCACCAGAAGGATGCCGGTGGAGAGGTTGGCGGATTCGACAACATAGATGTTGTCGAATTTTTCGGCTGCAAGAGAAGCGTTGGCAAAGGCCGAAGAAAACTCACTGCTGATCGTGAAGAAAAGCACATCATACTCGTCGGAGGGCCAATTCCTGAAAAGCTCCTCGTATTCACTGGGAGGTGCCGCGGCGGTTTTAGAAACGTTGCCGGTTTCCCTGTAATAATTCAGAATATCGCCGGTGGTAATATCCACGCCGTCTTTGAAGCTGTTTTCACCGAGGTTGACAACAAAGGGATGAATTTCTATGTCATACTTTGCCGTCAGTTCAGGTGAAATGTCACAGGTGGAATCCGCAACGATCTTGATTTTTTTGGACAATTGAATCACCTTATTATCTATTTGTATTCTTTGCACCCGTTCAGCATTGCTGCCGGGATGTCAGATGCACCAAACGCCGTATGCCACACTGCATACACAGAACGCCAGACAGATTACAACGGTCATCAAATAAAGAATCTGTGAAACAAAGCTGAGTTTTTTCTTCATGCTGAGCACTTTGATACCGCAGCACAGCATGGTAACTCCCAGAGCGAGAATGATCGGAACCACTCTGAAATCCATAGTTTCTGCGCTGTTTGAACCGATATTCTGCAGGAAATAATATCCGACCGCACAACCCGTCATGGCGATCATTGTCCAGATGTTCACTTTCTTTTTCGAGTCTGCTCTTGCGATCATGTTGCCGAATACGGTAAGTCCGGAAATAGCCGCAACCACAAACGTGATGCCGACAAATATCTGAAGTATCGAAAAATCGAGATCAATGTCGTTTTTAGTCAGATCTCCGAAAAGAGATGATTTAACGAGATAGATCCAGGCATTCTTGTCATTGGGCTGGGTAAATACCTCAAGAAGTTCGTTGAGATCAAAGGAGAAAAATTTTGTGGTGAAGTCAATGGAGCCTTCCCGCTTGCCGAACAGCTGCATCAGTCCGGTGTCTTTACCTGCGAGCATGTTTCTCACCGGATAGGCGAAGCTGAGCACTCCCCATGCGCCTACGCCGCAGAGAATATGCACAAACGAAGATACAGTGTTGGCCACGCTTTTGCGTTTAAGCACTCTCACAAGGTTGATGATGACAAGAGTGGCAACGACAGGCAGGAAAATGAGGGCGGACATGTGGATCATCGTGGCAAGGCCGAACGAAACACTCATAAAGACGAAGTCAAATCCGTCAGTGAAGTTATTCCATCTTGTGAGGAAGAGAATAGATAAACACATAACGGCGAACATCGGCATCAGAGGGCTGATGTCTCCGCCGAGCATAATAAGTCCGGGATGGAAGGCGATAATGGAAGTGCCTAAATAGATAGCGGAGTCGTTTGACTCAAGCTCGCACAGAATGTAATAGACTGCAATGGCTGCGACGATTCCCATATATTCAGTCACGAGACGTACTATATCGAGCGAATAGTGCTGCGTAAATCTGAATAATGCCATCAGGTTGTATACGGCAGCCGCACCGATATAGTAAAGAGGCTGGAAGGCTTCAGGAAGCGTGAGGTTGGTCTGCACCTCGGAAAACGTGTCGAAATCCTGACCGGAAAAACCCTTTTTCGAAGTAATGATCACGTAGCAAAGTCTTATGATAATGGAGATCAGCAGAATAACATAGATTGTCTTGCGCTCACTGTTGGATTTTTTCCATTTGGAATAAATCAGTCCGCCGATCATCAGCACAATCATGACGAGCGAGAGAATCTTTAGCGGAATTACTCCGAAGAAGCTGTAGAATACATTGAACAATAAGAAACCTACAGCCATAAACATAGCCATCCAAAGATATGACCAGTTGTCAATACGATTATCTTCGCGCAGCTTTTTTTTGGCAAGAGACATAAAAGGATCAACCCCCGAGTTAATGAAAATTTGTTAACAGTCTGCAAACTGATTAACATGATAATTTTAACATATTTTATATAAAAATTCAATATATTTTGAAAATTATTTATTGATTGACACGCTCATGCTTGTGTTATTCAAAAAAAGTGCTTTGCCTAATACTCTAAGCAAAGCACTTTTAAAGCGGTTTTATTGATTCCTAATGCAGTGATTATGCGAAACAATTATTATAGCCCATGGAAAAATTATTTGCCAAGAACCGCGAGAAGTACGCCCGCAGCGACAGCGGAACCGATTACGCCGGCGACATTCGGACCGAGCGCGTGCATAAGCAGGTAGTTGGAGGGATTGGTTTCCTGACCGACCTTCTGCGAGACTCTCGCCGCCATGGGAACGGCTGAAACGCCTGCGGAACCGATGAGGGGATTTACCTTGCCGCCGGTGAAGATGTACATCAGCTTGCCGAAAATGACGCCGAATGCCGTGCCGAGGCAGAATGCAGTCAATCCCAGACCCACGATCAGGAGCGTTTCGGTTGTGAGGAATACTTCGGCTCTTGCGGTTGCGCCAACCGTGGTGCCGAGGAAAATGGTGACGATATTCATAAGCTCATTCTGAGCCGCGTCGGAAATTCTCTTGACGACACCGCTCTCACGCATGAGGTTGCCGAGCATGAGCATGCCGACAAGCGGAGCCGCGGAAGGCAGCAGCAGTGCCACAACGATGGTGACGATGATCGGGAACATGATCTTCTCGGTCTTGGAAACGGTGCGCAGCTGCGTCATGACAACGGCACGTTCCTTCTTGGTGGTGAGCAGACGCATGATGGGAGGCTGAATGATGGGAACCAGCGCCATATAGCTGTATGCCGCAACCGCGATGGGACCGAGATAATCGGCTGCGAGCTTGGATGTGACGTAAATGGCTGTAGGACCGTCCGCACCGCCTATGATGGCAATGGAACCGGCGACGTTGGAGGGGAAGCCGAGGAGTATAGCGCCGCAGAAGGTAAAGAAGATGCCGATCTGGGCGGCAGCGCCTAAAATAAAGCTCTTAGGGTTGGCGATCAGGGGACCGAAGTCTGACATGGCGCCGATACCGAGGAAGATGAGCGGAGGATAGATGCCGAGCTTGACGCCGAGATAGAGATAATAGAGCAGACCGCCGGAATGAGCGACCTCCACATAGGTCTGACCGTCGGGCATGATCACCTGACCGTACTTGGCTATTTCGGTAGCCGACGCCTTTGCAAGCGGAACCAGTTCTGTGGTAGGCACGTCCATGACGCCGGAAAGCGGCAGATTGACGAGCAGCATGCCGAATGCGATAGGCAGCAGAAGCAGGGGTTCAAACTGTCTGCCGATAGCGAGATAAAGCAGGAAACAGGCGATTCCTATCATTATTGCATTCTTCCAGCCGTCGCCCTGAAAGAGTCCGAGCAGACCGGAGTCATTGAGAATGCTTATGATAGAGGCCCAGATGGATTGAAGTATTTCCATAAATTGACCACCTTTCGGGAATTAATGCAATCAGAAGGGACGGGTATTTTCGTAGATGCCGTAAGCAGCCCATGCGTTGCGGCTGCCGGTCTGACGCTGCGCGCGGGAGACCTTTTTGACGGCGTACTTTTTACCGTCGCTCATGGCAGCCACCGCAGCGGCGATGACGGCGATGATTTCGCCGGGGATGGTACCGTCGTCAACCGGTTCAGGCGAAGCAGCCGTGACAGTCTGTTCTTCTTTTACTTTGGAAGCAGCCTCCGCAGCCTTTTTGGCAGCGAGCTTTTTGGATTTAGCGGATGTGATTGCTCCGAATATTCCGCCGTAGGCGTAGAAAATGAAAATGAGCAGCAGCAGAATTGCAAAGACGATCAGGATACCCGAACATGTGATGACAGCCATCAGCATGCCCTTGCTGTCGGATAATTCCGTGCCGACTGCCTGCGTAAAAGCCGCAGGCATTAACGATGTCAACATAGTGAAACATCTCTCCCAACATTATTGTTTTTGCGATCGGGAGGAAAAAAGCCGCTTCTTCCCAATATGCAATATTTGTAAAATATTATAGCTCAATCAATCGCTTATTTCAACATTGAGTCGTTATTTCTTATGATTTAAATCGCATTTTTTCTGTTTTAAATATAAATAATTACATATTTTTGTTAATTTGCTGCAATTGTTCATTTTCCAAATTAACGCAAACTTTTATGTTTTTTTTATGTATAGTGTAAAATTATCATTATCGTGTTGCAAATTCGAAATGAAAGTATTATAATAACCAAGAAAGCTAATCCATGATTGAGTGATCAGCGGATGGAGGATTTTCTGATAAAATGTCAAAAGATATCAGCCGAATCGACAAAACAAATTCAAAGGAACGCGATACTGGGGCAACTGCCAAAAAAAAGAAGTCCGGATTCAACACTCTGCTTAATTATACAATAATTGCACTCTTGCTTATATTTGTTGCTACTGCGTTTGTCAAGATGGACGTTTTCAATATGATCATGAATTCCATTATTGATGATTCTGCGGAATACACCCTTTTATCGGATATAAAGGAAGTATGCGACGACGCCATTGACTCTTCGGAAAAGGAAATAAAGAGCCGGGATCCTGTTTATGTGGTTGAACTTGATGAATATGTCGCTCCCAAGCCCAATGCAAAGAATTATGATTCTTCGTACGAAAACTACAAGGACGATACGATTGAGGTTCATTATTATAAGGAGAGAAAACACAGCTCATGGTTCCATTATATGGAAGTGAGAATCAAACACCCATCTCAGCTCAGAATGGCTCTGGCATACAACAAATTTGCCAAGACAGGCAAGATCCGCAAGCTTCCCACCGAGATCTCGTCTGATGTCAACGCGGTATGCGCCGTCAACGGGTGTTTTTACAACGTGCGGTGGGGAGGCATCTTCATTCACAGGAGAGAGCTTCTGAGAGACCGGCCTTTCGGCGCGGATGTTCTGCTGATTGATTCGATGGGCAATTTCCATATCGTCGAGGACAAGCAACTGAAAACCAGCGGCATACTTGAACAATACGATATTATCAACGGCGTTTCCTTCGGACCCGAGCTTGTTCACGACGGGAAGGAACTCACCATTACCAAACGTGACTGGGAACCCTTCACCAATGAACCGCGCACTGCCATCTGTCAGTATGACGACGAGCTTCATTACCTGGTCGTCCTTGCAGAGGGAAGAAACAGCCAGAGCGTAGGCGTGACGATGCAGACTTTTGCGCATGAGGTTGCCGCCAAGAATGTCAAGATCGCTTACAATCTTGACGGAGGCCGTTCGGGTACCATGATCATCGGAAACCGCCTGAAAAACCGGGTCGGCTGGGGTGCCGAAAAGCCGCAGAGCGATATTATTTATTTTGCTACTGCTGTTCAGAACTGATCAACCGGATAAACCGATATTTTCCTGAGCATTCGTGCTTTCTGCGGGAAATGTCGGTTTTTTTATATTTCAGCGCTCTTTTTTGCCTTTTACACGCGTTTATATAATGGAAAGGTGCATGGTCTCATAATAATCGGCGGAAGAAAAAGCACTGTGAATGACGACCCGGTGCCGATCCGAGGATGTATTTGTGGATAAATCAAGCGTATGTGGATGGAAGCGTATGTGGATGGAAGTTTATTAACATGGAACCCCCAAGTCGTCAGGGGATTCTTATTTTGTGCGATTAAAATCAAAAAAACACTTGACTATTGCGCAAAGATATGCTACACTAAAATTACCTCGCATTGGGCGTGTTTTTTTTATGCGTCTGTTTATTTGCATATCTCATCTGCGATGAGATATCGAGGGAGGCTGAATGCCGCGGAAATGCGCTGTTTTTGCAGAGACGGAGTGTATCCGACGGTAAATTATTCCGTTACGGGAGGTGCCGACATGAGAGTTAAGGTCACATTGGCATGCACAGAATGCAAGCAGAGAAACTACTACACTGTCAAGAACAAGAAGAATGACCCTGACAGACTTGAGATGAAGAAGTACTGCAGATTCTGCAAGAAGCATACTTCACACAAGGAAAGCAAGTAAGGGAGGACGAATTATCTATGAGCGACAAGTTGACCAAAAAGGACGACAAAAAAATCGCTAAGGACACAGGCAAAAAAGCCGCTTCCAAGAAGGATTCGTCCAAGAAGAAGGCAAATCCCATCAAATCGATGGGCAAGTTCGTTCGTGAATACAAGAGCGAACTCAAGAAAATATCCTGGCCGAGTGCAAAGGACACCACCAGAAACGCAGCCATCACTCTTGCAGCCATCGCAGTGGTCGGCGTGTTCATCTGGGTGTTGGATTTCGGACTGAGCGAGATCAGAGATCTCGGTCTCAAGAAGATTCCCGAGTGGTCTGCTTCCGCCAAGCAGGACGATGTTACTTCGCCTTCGGATGTAATTGTGACACCGAGCGATACAGCTGAATAATGAAGGTTCAGCGCAGACATTCACACAGGCAGAACCGAAGGGCTGCCTCACAGAGCCCAAGGGCTGTCTCACGATGGGAGTGAAAGCAATATGTCAGATACAACAGGCGTTTCGGGTTCCGCGCATTGGTATGTGATCCATACCTATGCAGGCTATGAAAACAAGGTCGCCTCCGACCTGATGACGATAGTGGAAAACCGTAAGCTCCAGGACATGATCATGGATGTCAAGATTCCCACCGAAACTGTCAAAGAGACCGTTACGGTCAAAAAGGACGGAGTGGAGCAGCAGGTTGAGCGTGAAGTGGAACACAAGCTCTTCCCGGGCTATGTGCTTGTAAAGATGGTTATGACCAACGAAACATGGTTCATTGTCCGCAACACACGTGGATGCACCGGATTTGTCGGTCATGATTCCAAGCTTGTTCCCGACTCCAAGCCGGTTCCTCTCACGGATGAAGAGGCGGCTAAGTGGGGCGTAGAGATGAAATCCGAAAGATTTGCCTTTGAAGTGGGCGAGGAAGTCAAGGTTGTGGACGGCTCCATGTCCGGACACAAGGCTGTTGTCAATTCCATCGACCACGAGGCGAAGACCGCTACCATTACACTGGATATGTTCGGCAGGAAGG
Source organism: uncultured Eubacteriales bacterium (assembly GCA_900317765.1). Classification (GTDB taxonomy): domain Bacteria; phylum Bacillota; class Clostridia; order Oscillospirales; family Acutalibacteraceae; genus RUG762. Next base: position 60,863 of record ONID01000015.1, read on the forward strand.
TTGACGCAGAGGTTGATCTCTCCAGTGTGGTTCCGCTCAACTGACAGGCTGAGCGTGTGCCCATCGGGCAGCAGAGGTTTTTTCTTAGGGAACTATGCACTATTTTTTCAGTCGTTTTAAGCTGATTAAGAATAGTTTACTTCGGTGTTTCAGCGAGTAAAATGTATTAATTATTTCTGCATAGTTCCTAAAAAGGCGCCGGCGTTTTCCGGCGGCGGCATGCAAGACCGCACAAAACTTGCGATAGAGGTTCGCTTTCAGCGAGCTTCTGTGGGAGAGACAGTAAATCTATTCCAAAATAAATGCTGTTTCGGTATCACCACATATTTGGAGGTGCTTTTAAATGGCTCAGAAAGTAACAGGTTACATTAAACTTCAGATTCCGGCAGGCAAGGCAACACCCGCTCCCCCTGTTGGTCCTGCCCTTGGTCAGCACGGCGTGAACATCATGCAGTTC
>ONID01000013.1 GCA_900317765.1 uncultured Eubacteriales bacterium
CAGCTCCTGCGCCTGCTCTTTGTCGGGGTGCAGATAATAGAAATCCTCTTCGCCCGCGATGTTGTGCAGCGAACAGAGTATGAAGTCATATTCACACAGTCCCAGTGCGATCGAGGTCTGTTCGGGAGCCTGGAGCGGTTCGCCTAATTCGATGCCCCGCAGAACGGTCAGGTCGCTGTATTTTTTGTTCAGTTCCGCAGCCTGCGCGTTGGAACGGGCGATGTTCGCGTCGCTCCATTCCAATATGTCGCAGTGGTCGGTAATGGCGATGGTTTCAATGCCCAGTTCCCGCGCGCGTTCAGCCAGTTTCTCGGCGGGCGTTTCGCTGTCAAATGAATTGTCGGTATGCAGATGACAGTCGCAGCGGGTGATTCTTTCGGCGTTATTCATGTCGCAGTTCATCTCCGTATGATTGAATGGTTATTCTTTTTCATTATAGCATCTGCGGCTGTTGTTTGCAATGGTTTGTGATTGTGAATATGGGAAGAAATTTACTTGTTTTTCATTTGACATCTTTTCAGGAATTTTGTATAATGAAATGGAACACATGATCTGAGGGAGCGATGCAAATGAATGAAAAAGAAAGACCGGGTCAGAGATTTAACCCAAGACAGCCGCAAAGACCGGTTCAGCGGCGGGAAATGACCCCTTCGAGGCCTGCACAGAGAACCGCTGCACGGCAGGGACAGGAAAGACCCAATTCCAAGCAGCCCGCAAAAAATCCTGTCAGGACAAATCGTCCCGTTCATGCGGGAAAAAAACAAAAAGCGGCAGCCAAAAAAGGCGGGAACGATTTTTCTGGACTGAAATTCCTCGGCGTCATGCTGATTGTTGTGCTGCTGGTCTGCGGCGGCATCTACGGGGGATTTGCGCTGAAGGACAGGCTGAGCACGGATAACGCTGATCAGACCTCCGCCGAACCTGCCACGGTCAATGTCACCTTCCCGGAAGGACGCACGGTGCGTCAGTACGGCGCGCTTTTGGAGAGCCACGGGGTCTGCAATGCCGAGGCATTTTACCGTGAGATGCGTGTGACGGATTTTACAGCCGATTTCACTTTCCTGCCGTCGAATGAAATCTTGCAGCAGAGGGAATACCCGCTCGAGGGGTATCTTTATCCTGACACCTACACCTTCTACATAGGCGAAAATCCGAAATCCGTCATTAAACGATTCCTCAAAAATTTTGCCGTCAGAGTATCGGAAGAAATGGTGAACTATGCCAATTCCAACGGCGAGGGCTTTCAAAAGGTGGACATGAGCTTTGACAGCGCCGTGATTCTCGCCTCCATTATCGAGCGTGAATCTCCCGACAATGCCGAGCGGGACAAGATCTCCGCCGTGTTCTGGAACCGCATGGAGAACCCGAAAGTCAGCGGCACCGGCGGCAAGCTGCAATCCGACGCGACGCATTATTATCCCTATGTGGCAAGCGACGAGCGTCCCGATGGCTTCCGCAGCGAATACGATACCTACGACATTGCCGGACTTCCCAAGGGACCGATATGCAGTCCTTCGGTCGATTCCATCAAAGCCGCCGTCTATCCCGACGCCACCTGCAAGGCATATTTCTTCTTCAACGACAAAAAGGGCAACCACTACTATGCCGAGACCTACGCCGAGCACAAGAAGAATATTCAATATTGCAAGGATCACGGGCTTGCGTGAGATTTTTTATTTTTTCATAATGTAACGATTCCCTCATAGCGCATTGACAACAGATGCGCTGTGAGGGGATTTTTTGTTATGGAATTCACTGAGCAAATGCTTTGAAAATGGGGGTATTTGTGATCTTTGTTGGATCTTTATTATTCTTTGTATTGATTTTTTATGCCTTTTGCGGAATAATACCAATTGGCAAGATACCTAAACTATAAATGAAATGAGGATGAAAAAGTATGAAATTCAAGAAATTGCTTGCTCTCTGCCTGACGGCAGCGATGTTCCTGACCGCCGGAAGCGGCGCGTTCGCCGCGACCGCTTCGGACGGCGATGACGAGGCACCCGCTGTCAAAAAGGTCAGCGCGTCAAAAAGCACCGCCGAGCCGCGTACCTACAACGACGGCGCAACAAGCGGCACCTGCGGCGACAGCATGACGTGGTCGTATAATACATCGACCTCCGTTCTGACAATCAGCGGAAGTGGAGCGATGACGAGTCATCCATGGGACGGGTATAAGGGTTATATCAACATCATAAAGTTCTCCGGGAATATTACTTCCACCATCAAAATTACGCTTGTGTAAAGCCTGAACCTTTTTCTCCTCGGCAATGTGAAAGGAAAAAATAATTATCGCCCGACATGTTCATTCTTTGAGTGAATTATGCCGGGCGATTGCTTTTCTGAAAAAAGCGTCTGCCGGCATTACCCTTTAGGGATCATCCGGCAGACGTGAATTTTTTGTAGAATTTTGATGAAAACCTGCCCGTCAGTTCTCGGAATCGAGCAGCTTCAGTTCGGGCTTGACACTGACGGCGCTGTCCTTTTCACTGTCGAGCTTGCTGTAAGCCTTGATCATACGGAGTGCCCAGTCGCGGCCCACCATGCACACACGGGAGGTGTATATCGCATTGACGACAGCCGAGAAACGCTTCTCGATGGAGGCGTAGACATCGGGGTCTATCATGATGGAACGGGTCTTGCCGTCGTTGCAGAAGAAGATAAGCGCGTCTTTGTCGTCGCGGCGTTCGTAGTAGATATTGACCACGCCGATACCATCGAACTTCTTGGTAAAAATGTCAAAATAAACGAACTTGGCTATCTCGATGACGCCGTCGTTGAGTCCGAATTCGGCAATCTTGATCTTTTCCATCAGCTCGTTGACGGTTGTCACAACGCGGATGGCATAATTCGGGGCTTTGAAATTGTCCTCAATGGCGCTTCTGATCGCCTCGTAGTCGAAGGTTTTCAGCTCCTCCTGCGAGGTGATGGGACGGAAGTAGATCATGAGTTTCTTTTCCATGTCGTGATAGGTGATTCTTGAAACGACCTGCAGACCCTGACCGCATTTCGGGCACTTCTCGTTGAAAAGCTCGCCGGTCAGCACCTTTATCTTGTATTCCGGATCATTCTGGACATTGATTATCGCAGGGCGGGAAACTTCAATATCTGTTCCGCACTCCGGGCATTTTATGGTATAGTTTTTGTTCTCCATTGCTGCTGAGACACATCCTTTCCAATTGATTATAGCATAACACTTTTAAAAATGGAACATTTTTTTAAAATTTTTATGGTAAATTTTTATCAGGTTTTTGTGCTAAATCTATAATATTATTATTTTATATTGAATTACACTGGATTTGAGTGTAAAATAGTATATATAAAATATTCTTTTTGCTGAATCGTTTTTCAGAATAGTATACGCAGGAAAGGAGAAAAAATATGCAGCAGGACAATATTGACGTTTTTACCGGCGGCGTAAGACCTGACGGGCTGAAAAAGAAGAGCGACATCAAGGTTCTGGTCTGTTTTTTGCTCAGACATTGCACCCAGCCGCTTTCACGCAAAGAAATGACCGACATATTCCTTGACAAAGGGTTAGCCAATTATTTTGAAGTCAGCGACGCAATTTCCTCGCTGGTCCGGCATGAAAATATCACTGAAAACAAGGAGGACGGAGCGCTTGTCCTGACCGAAAGCGGCAAGGTGATTGCCAACACGCTTTACGACGCCCTTCCGCTGACCATCCGGGAGAGATCGCTTGACGCTATGTCCAAGCTGATCAACCGCCGTCATGTCAGCAAGCAGAACAAGACGCGCATTGAGGCGTGCGACAAGGGGTATCACGTTACCTGTACGGTGTGCGACGAAAACATGGAGACAATGAGCGTCAAGATATATGTGCCTACCTACAATTATGCGACGGTGGTTCGTGACAGATTCCTTGACGATCCCGAAACCCTCTACCGTGTGGTAATGGCGCAGCTCACCGATACGCCCCAGATTGCCCCCAAGCCAAAAAAACCCGTTATAAAGATATAGAAAAATTTTAAAAAACCGAAAGGATGGATTATCTATGTATGGCAAAAAAATACTTGCCGTATTGCTGACGGCAGCGATGTTCCTGTCGGCAGGCAGCGGCGTGCTGGCGGCTTCCGCTGACAGCAAAGAAACATCGGCACCCAAGGTCTATGCGGCAGGCGAAACCAGCGGCAGCTGCGGCGACGCGATGAACTGGTCGTATAACGAATCGACCTCCGTTCTGACCATCAGCGGCAGCGGCACGATGAAGAGTCACCCGTGGACGAGCAGCTTTAAAAGCTCCATCGTAAAAGTGACGTTTACCGGAAACATTACCTCGATTTGCGACGCTGCCTTTACGGACTGCACCAATCTCAGCAGTGTTTCCATTCCCGACTCCGTGACCGAGATCGGGCACAGCGCATTCAAGGGCTGCAAAAATCTGGACAGTGTCACCTTCGGCAGGAATTCCAACCTGAATACGCTGGGGAAAAATTATACCAATGACGGCGTGTTCCAGAATTGCGTGAACCTCTCCGAGATCACCCTGCCGGAAAAGCTGACCGCTATTCAGCGCGATACCTTCAGCGGCTGCACCAATCTCGAAAAAGTCACCATCGGCAGCGGCGTCAAATCCATCGGCGCGTATGCCTTTAACAACTGCGGCAATCTGACCTCTGTGGTGGTTCCGAACAGCGTTGAATCGGTGGGCGACTATATTTTCCGCAACTGCACCAATCTTTCTTCCGTCAAGTTGGGAAGCGGTTTGCTGACAATCGGAATCGCCGCGTTTGAAGGGTGCAGCAGCCTGACGGATATTGTGATTCCCGCTTCCGTGACAGAGATTGGCTACAGCGCTTTCAAAAACCTCAAGAATCTGCAAAATGTCGTTTTTGAATCCGGCTCCGCTCTGACAACCCTCGGCAAGAATTACACCAATGACGGCGTATTCCAGAATTGTACCTCTATCAAATCCATCACGCTGCCGAATAAGCTGACTGCCATTCAGCGCGATACCTTCAACGGGTGCAGCGCACTGGAAAAGGTTACCATCGGCAGCGGCGTCAAGTCGGTCGGCGCGTATGCCTTCAACAACTGCGTCAATCTGAAAAGCGTTGCGGTTCCCGACAATGTGGAATCGCTGGGCGACTGTGCCTTCAAGAATTGCAGCAACCTTACTTCTGTCAGGCTCAGCAACACCCTGCTGACAATGGGATATTCCATCTTTGAAGGATGCAGCAACCTGACCGCAATCGTGATTCCCGCGACGGTCACCGATATTGGCTACAGCGCGTTCAAAAACCTCAAAAACCTCACCAGCGTCACCTTTGAAGCCAATTCCAACCTTGTCAATCTCGGCAAGAATTACAACAGCGACGGCGTGTTCCAGGGCTGCACAGGCTTGAAGTCCATCGTCATTCCCGATAAGGTGACAACGGTGAACCGCGACACCTTCAACGGCTGTACCAATCTTGAAAAAGTGAAGGTCGGCAATCATGTGGTTTCAATCAACACGTATGCCTTCAACGGCTGCATTATGCTGAAAGAAATCGTTCTTCCCAAAGCGCTGAACACCATCGAAAGCAACGCATTCAAGGGCTGTACCGCGCTCAATACGGTGAAATTCACCGGTACGCAGGCGAGATGGAACACCCTCAAAACCGACGGCATCAATGCCACAGGCAACGATGATCTGTTGAACGCTCCGAAATTCATCTATGAGTATTCAGAGGAACTGCCCACCGTTTCTGTCTCCGCGTCGCCTTCCACATCCTTAACCGATGGCGATTCCGTGACATTTATCGCAACCGCTTCCGGGTTGGGTCTTACCTACCAGTGGCAGTTTAAGAAAGCCGGTCAGACCGCGTGGAGCAACTGGAGCAGCAGAACCACTGCCACCACCACTGCGACAGCCAACACCACATGGGACGGAATGCAGGTGCGCTGCGTCGTCAAAAACAGCGCCGGCAATTCGGTGGCTTCCAATATTCTCACCCTCAGCGTAACGGCCAAGCTGAAAATCACACAGCAGCCCGCCAATGTCGCGGTAAACGTCGGCGATACCGCCAAGTTCACCGTCAAAGCGACCGGAGCGGGAACGCTGACCTATCAGTGGTACTACAAAAAATCCGGTCAGACGGAGTGGAACGTCTGGAAGGGACACACCGCCGCGACCACCTCTGCCGTTGCCGGCGATTCGTGGGACGGCATGCAGGTTTACTGCAAGGTCAAGGACGCCAACGGCACGGTGAATTCCACAGCCGCGACGATTTCCTTGACCAAGCCGCTGACCATCACTTCGCATCCCGCTTCCGTCACGGTTTCGGGCGGTCAGACCGTCAGCTTCACCGTTAAGGCCACCGGCACGGGCACGCTTCGCTATCAGTGGTATTACAAGAAAGCGGGCGGCAGCTGGACCAAATGGAACAATCACACCACAGCGACAACTTCTGCCGCAGCCAATGCCACATGGGACGGCATGAAGGTCTACTGCATTGTCACCGACGCGGCTGGCAGCACCGCCGTTTCCAATCCGGCGACAATTACCGTTAAAATGGCGCCGACCATTACGCAGCAGCCTAAGAACATCGCTGTGTATTCCGGCAAGACTGCCACTTTCACCGTCAAGGCGACAGGTACCGGCACGCTGCAATACCAGTGGTATATCAAGAAATCCGGCGGCACTTGGAAGGTGTGGAACGGACACACGACGGCTTCCACCTCCGCGACAGCCAATGACACATGGAACAATATGCAGGTACGCTGTGTGGTTACAGACAACTACGGAAGCACCACTTCATCGGCTGCTACAGTGACCATTGCCGCACCGCTCAAAATTACGGCTTCTCCTCAGAATCTGGCCCTCGCCGACGGCGATACGGCAAAGTTCACTGTCAAAGCGACAGGTACAGGGCTGAAATACCAGTGGTATATCAGGAAGTCCGGCGGTTCATGGAAGGCATGGAGCGGTCACACGACAGCTTCGACCACCGCGACAGCCAACACGACATGGGACGAAATGCAGGTGCGCTGTCTTGTCACTGATGTGACCGGAAACAAGGTTTACTCCGAAATTGCAACTGTATTTATCATGTGATATTCTGTTTTTGGGATAACCGAGTCGGGCGTCTCAGGCATTATCTAAAACTGTAATAATACCCCCGGGATAACCGTGAATGATCAGCGGTTGTTCCGGGGGTATTTAAGCGGTGATTATTTTTTACGACGGATAAGCAGCCGGTACTTAGTAACTGTGCAGAAATAATTAATACATTTTAACCCGTCAGAAAGACGAAGGATACTATGCTTTTCGGCAACAAACGACGGATTAAATTCTGCACAGTTGACGCCTTGGGGGGTGTCCTCGAGGATAATGCCCTGCGCTTTCAGCTCGTCACGGATGCGGTCGGCTTCGGCGAAATTCTTTGCCTTGCGCGCTGCCTGACGCTGCTGGATGAGGGCTTCGATTTCGCTGTCGAGATCGTCCGACTTCCGGTTGTAGAGCAGTCCCATCACGCCGGTCAGTTCGTTGTAGAGGTCAAGGGCAAACTGCGCCAGCTCCTTGGAATGAGTGGAGGATGCGCCGAGATGGGTGTTGATGTCGCGGGCAAGGTCAAATATGGCTGAAATCGCGCCCGCGGTGTTGAAGTCCTCTTCCATGGAGTCGATGAAGTGCTGTTTGTGGGAGAGAAGCTGCTCTTTAATGGCGTCCTCGCCTTCCTGCCAGCCGGAGGGAGCCTTGGAGAGATAGAATTCGACGTTTTCAAGGGCAGTGTAAAGACGTGCGAGAGCCGACTTGTTCTGCTCGATGATGTCGACCGAGTAGTTGATGGGACTTCTGTACTGACTGGAGAGCATAAAGAGGCGGATCGGCTCGTAGCCGAATGCTTCGCCCACGTCGCGCACGGTGAAGAAGTTGCCGAGCGACTTGCTCATCTTCTGGTTGTCGACGTTGATAAAGCCGTTGTGCATCCAGTAAAGTGCAAAGGGCTTGCCTGTGCAGCATTCCGACTGGGCGATTTCGTTCTCATGGTGGGGGAAGATGAGGTCCTGTCCGCCGCAGTGAATGTCGATGGTGTCGCCCAGCAGAGCGATGTTCATGGCGGAGCACTCTATGTGCCATCCCGGACGACCCTTGCCCCAGGGGGAATCCCAGAAGGGCTCGCCTTCCTTGGCTGCCTTCCAGAGTGCGAAGTCCGCCCGGTCGCGTTTGATGTCGCCTGCGTCTACACGCTCACTGGCACCTGCCACAAGATCCTCGAGGGGAAGATGGGAGAGCTTGCCGTATTCGGGGAATGTTCTGGTGCTGAAATATACGTCCCCCTGCGATTCGTAGGCGTGTCCTTTTTCAACCAGAACGGAGATGATCTCTATGATCTTGTCGATATTTTCGGTGGCCTTGGGATGAATATTGGCGGGCTTCACGCCGAGCGCCTTGACGTCCTTCCAGTATTCCTCTATGTAGCGTTCGGAAATGACCTTGAAGTCGACTCCCTCGGCTTTGGCTTTGTTGATGATTTTGTCATCCACGTCGGTGAAATTCTGAACGAATGTCACCTTCATTCCACGCCACTCAAAATAGCGGCGCAGGGTGTCGAAGGTGATAATGGGACGTGCGTTTCCGATGTGGATAAGGTTGTAAACGGTAGGCCCGCAGGCATACATCTTGACTTCGTTTTCTACCTGCGGCACGAATTCCTCCATCTTGCGGGTAAGCGTATTGAATATTCTCATAACAGTTTCCTCCAAAAAAATAATTCCAAGGGCGTAGCCCTTCCTCAATGATTCATTATTCAGTTTTCAGTATTCAATTAGCGGCGTGACAGCGCCGCGCCTATATGCCTCCTCCGTCGGTGTTTTCCAGACCGCCCATGTCCAGTTTTTTCTGGAGGCGTTCGATTTCACGCTGGAGACGACAGATGTCCTGGGAAACGGGATCGGTGTAGTGTATCTGATCGAGATCAGAAGCGGGTGTCCGTCCCGCAACGCGCACCACCCTGGCGGGAACGCCCACAGCGGTGGCGTCAGCGGGAACTTCGCTGAGCACAACCGCGCCGGCTGCGATGCGGGCGTTGTCGCCCACAGAAAAGGGACCGAGCACTTTTGCGCCGGAGCCGATGAGAACGTTGTTGCCGATTGTCGGATGACGTTTGCCCGTATCCTTGCCTGTACCGCCGAGGGTGACGCCCTGATAGATGGTGCAGCCGTCGCCTACCTCCGCCGTCTCACCGATTACTACGCCCATGCCGTGATCGATCAGCACTCCGCGGCCGATCTTCGCTGCGGGATGTATCTCGATGCCGGTTCTTTTCTTGGCGCGTTCGCTGATCCATCTTGCCAGAAATTTGAGATTGTGCCTGAAACACCAATTGGCACGCCGGTGGGACATGAGTGCCTTGTATCCCGGATAGAGAAGCCTGACTTCAAAGGCACTGCGTGCGGCAGGGTCTCTTTCCATGATTGCCCTGACAAGCTCCTGACGGTAACTTGACAAATTCATCAGCTCCTTTAGTCAATGAAAAAAATCGACTGTCAATATTGCTCTTCAGTAATATCAGAAAAGTATTATCTTGCTACTCTCTTCATGAGGTTTTCAAATATCGAAAGCTCGGCGGCAAGCGCTGAGATCATAGGCCCGTTCTCCGGCTTGGCCGGGTAGGTTTTCATCAGTGCCGCACGGTGGTTTTCGGGCAGAAGGTCGATACTGTGCAGATAATCCTCCGTGATTCCGTTTGCTTCGCAGATCATCTTGATGAGAAGCGTGCGAAGCTCTCCGATGGTTTCACAGGCGTAAATAACCGAACCGCCGGAAATGGCGTGCTTGGCAATATTGACCTTGGTGTAGAAGTAATTCCACAATTCCTTCTCGGTCTGATCGTTCTCCGGTTCCGGTGCAGGCTCGTAGGCGGGAACCGCATGGGATGGCGCTGCGATCGGTGCGGGAACAACCTGCTCCGGCTTGGCTGCGGGCGGTTCTTCAAAATCGTCATCGAAATCGTCGGAGAAATCATCGTCATATTTCGGTCTGTCCGTGGTGGGATCCGAATTTTTTCTCGTTGCAGGCGGGTAAAAACTTGTCGCGGCTCCGTTCTTGTCCATGTAGGGCATCCACCAGCCGAACGACGGAAGATTCTGTTCACCGCAAACAATTACCTGCGCCTTCAGTCCGTTGTCAAAGATATAATTGACGAAAGTTCTTCCTTCCGACTCGTTTTTCTGAATGTCTATGGGGCGGAGAAACTGCCTTATCAGGAATTCAAGGTCGGCATTCACTTTGGCAAGCGCCGATTCATCAGCCGACGACACCACGAAATAGATCTCGTTCGGTGTGTATTCGTCGTTTCCGGTGAGAATAAAGGTGGAGACTCCCTCGATCTTGCGAACCATTACATTCAGCTTCTTAGCCATCACAGCGCGTGCCTGCATTATTTCGCTCATTTTTCAGCATTCCTTTCATATATGATTATATTTGTACGATAGACGAAACGCCTCCGTCGTGCCGGAAACGACACAACGGAGGCGAAATTATACAGAGAAAAATTCCACGGTTCCACTCCTGTTTGTTACTTTCAAGTGCCTTAACGCGGCAGCACGTGTGCGAATACTGTAGCGACTGACCGTTCCTCGCACCTGCGTGATGAAGGGCGCATTCGTCCCTGCGCCGTACAGGGAACGCTTTCAGCCGATGACGTTCCTTCTCTGAATGCCGTGCGCGGAGATTACTTATCCCTCTGAGCATTTTATTGTATTTGAAATTGCAGAGTCTGACTGTTTAGTACATTATACGCTATCGCAGCGGATTTTGCAACTGTTATTTTAAAAAAATATTATTCCGCTCGACCGGGATTTTCTGTCGAAGCCTCCCGACGGCACAAATTTATTCAGCCTTTCGCCTCGTTGTGACAAATCTCTTTTTCCCGCTGTCGTATAATCATGCTGCGCCCGATGACCGATGGGCAAGGGAGGATTGACACAAGATGAACGTACAGGATACAGCGGCAGGTTTAGCCGAAAAATCGGAGGAGAGCATTCTTCCGCTGCTGAAAAAGTACATCCCGGGGCTGACCGCCGCGGTGTTCAGTGCACTGATGAACCGCGCCCCGTTGCCCGGAGGGTATTTTCCTTTAGGCGCGGCGTTCATGGCGGCTGTGCCGCAGAATTATGCCGCAGCCGCTGCGGTGGGTGGCATGTTGAGCTGCCTGACCGACGGCGGTGTGCTCACTTCAATGGATGGTCTGCGACATGTGGCGTCGCTGCTTGCCGTATGCGGCATACGCTGGGCGCTCGGTGAGCTCCGGAAAATCAACCGCGCCAGATTTTACCCCTTCTTTGCGGCACTCGCGGGCGTGCTTATGACCAATATCGTGATTAACGGCACCACCGGCTCGGTCATATCCTTTTCCACGCTGTATTTTGTCATCGAAGGCGCAATGGCAGGAATCGCTGCGATGTTTTTTTCGGGAGCCTGCCGTGCTGCCGAGCGGTTCGGCAGCGGCGAAAGACTCAGCAGAATTGCGTCGGTCTCGCTGATCATTACTCTCTGCGCCGCGGCTGTTCCCCTGTGCCGTCTGCGATTTTTCGGCGTTTCACCGGGAATCGTGCTGCTGCATGCGTCGGTGCTTCTGGTCGCTTCCGCAAGACGGGAAGTGGGAGGCGCGACGTCCGGCATCGCAGCCGGATGTGTGACGTCTCTTGCGAGATACAGCATGGTGCAGGGAGCGGTGTTCCCTGTTGCCGCACTGCTCGCCGGGTACGCGGCATTTTACGGAAGGATTTTCGCAGCCTCGGCATATATCGCCTGCTGCTTTATGGGCTGTCTGACAATGGGTCGCCTGGACTTCATCCTCGTTGCGGAAGCGGCTGCCGGGGGAATCATCAGCTGTCTTATACCTGCGGAATGGGCGGAAAGAGCGCTTTCTGCCGCCGGATTCGGCAGGCGTATTGACATTTCCGGCGTGCGGAATGAATCCGCGTCCCACAGGCTCAGCGACGCGTCGGAGGCGATTAACGGCATCTGCAATGTGCTCGGACAGGTGTCGGACGGACTGGAAAAGCGCAGTCTGCCGGACGACGATTCCATCTACAGCCGCGCATTCGGCGAAGTCTGCGGCAAATGCGCCTTTTGCGGCATGTGCTTCGGCGAAGGCTCTCCCGGTTCCGGCGGGAGAATCAGGCAGCTTGCGGATAAACTGAAAAAAGGAAGATCGGTGAGCGGCGGTGAAATATCCGAAGCGTTGGGGAAGAAATGCATCCGTGAGGATGAGCTTGCGGGAGAGATCAACCGGGGGTACGGGTATTACCTCGCTTCGCGGAGTGCTTTCAGCAGGTTTTCGAACATCCGTTCCGTGGTCAACGGACAGCTTGAGGGCGTCGGAATCATGCTCGGCAGACTCAGTGAAAATCTGAACGCCGAAAGGGAGGACGAGTATTCCTCCGAGGAACTTGCAGAATATCTGACTGCCTGCGGGTTTGAGATAATGAATTGTTCCTGCCGCGTGCAATCGGGCGGCAGAAGGACAATCCTGCTGACGGCGAGGTGCCGTGATGACGAATCGGAGGCGGCGGAAATCGCCTGCTGCGCCGGGGAGTGCCTGGGATACGGGTTTGACGTGGAAGGCGTCGAAAATGCAGGGGACATGCTCCACATCCGGCTGGCGCAGCGGAAAAAATATTCCATTGTCTGCGCAGGGGCGCAGCATTGCTGCGGCGGAGAGAACCTTTGCGGGGATTCGTACGAATTCTTTGAGGACAGACACGGCGTGGGCTATATGATGCTCAGCGACGGCATGGGAAGCGGCGGACGCGCCGCTGTGGAGGGCGCGTTGACCTGCGAGCTGTTCCGGAGGCTGCTGGGAGGAGGCTTTGATTTCGACAGCGCGGTAAAAATTGTCAATTCCGCACTGATGATCAAGTCGGAGGATGAAACGCTTTCCACAGCGGATTGTCTGGCGGTCAACCTGTACAGCGGACGCGCCGTGATCAGCAAAGCGGGAGCTGCCCAGAGCTATCATGTGAGGGACGGTTTCGTTACCCGGATCGACCTGCCTTCCCTTCCGCTGGGCATACTCTGTGAGACTGACACGGCAAAATACACCTTTACCGCCGAGGCAGGAGACATGATTGTAATGCTTTCGGACGGAGTGCCCACCGACGACAGCCAATGGTTCGAGAATATGCTGCGCTCCTTTGACGGAAGACCTGCCGGAGAGTTTGCGAAAATGCTTGTGGATAATGCCGTCAGACGAAGACCCGAAGGCGATGACGATGACATCACGGTGACGATAGGGACGATAGTGTAAATACTTTCAGAAACAAAACCGGCAGATACTGCATTATCATCACAGTGTCTGCCGGTATGGTGTTTTTATCGGAATAGATCAGCGGATGGCGTTTATTCTTCTGCCGGAAAATTTGATATTGAATGTCTTTCCGCTTAAATTGATCCTGAATCTCTCGTATCTCTCGGAATAACCCGATCTGATCTGTTCCACCGCGAGACAACCGCGATGGCTGACGAATCTGTAAATGTTGTATTCTCCCTCACGGTAGGCAAAATCGGTGCCGTTGTCCTGATAATGGAGATATTCTCCGTCGCCGCCGTAGACGACAAGCTCTAAGCAGTCGACCTTTTTCTCGCCCACGTAATTCATGACAGGCCACATGGGAAGCACTGCGCCTTCACGCACATAGATCGGGCAGGTATCGAGAGGGGCTTCCCGGAGAATGTGAGATCCGCCCGGGAATCTCTCGCCGGTGTGGAAATCGTACCAGTTGCAGCCCTTGGGAAGGTATACGGCACGGCTGAATTTGCCCTGATCAACGACGGGCGCCACCATCAGCCACTGTCCCACCATGAACTGATCGTTGATTTCCAGCGCGTTCTTGTCCTTCTGGAATTCCAGACAAAGCGGACGGAACACAGGCAGTCCCGTGCTTTCGGTCTCGTGGAAGCAGTCGTAGATGTAAGGAATCAACCGGTAGCGAAGGCGGATATATTTGCGGCAGATGTCGAGGGTCTGTTTGTCAAAAGCCCACGGTTCCTGATGGCGTGTCCCCTTGGCCGCGTGATTGCGGAAAAGCGGTGTAAAGCAGCCCACCTGCGTCCAGCGGCAGAGCAGTTCCGGAGTGCAGTCCGAGCCGAAACCGCCTACATCCGAGCCGATAAACGCCATTCCGCAGAGTCCCACGCTGCACATCTGGGCGATGGAATAGCGCAGGTGCGACCAGTGGCTCTGGTTGTCGCCTGTCCAACCGGTGGTGTATTTCTGGGCGCCGCTGTAGCAGGCGCGGGTGATGACAAACGGGCGCCTGCCGGTGTGACGCTTGATTCCCTCATATGTCGCCTTGCTCATCAGCGAGCCGTAAACATTGTGCATTTCGCTGTGGGTGGTTTTGCGTTCCTCGTCGCAGAAAACCACATCGCCGGGAATTTCGCCGCGGAAGCTCGCCGGTTCGTTCATGTCGTTCCAGATGCCGGCGACGCCGTCGTCGGTCATGATGCGCTGGTTGTCCGCCCACCAGTTGCGGACGGCGCGTCTGCCGAAGTCGGGGAATACCGAATCGCCCGGCCAGACGACGTTTTCATAGATTTTTCCGTCTTTGTCATGCACAAAGAAGTCGTTTTTTACGCCCTCGTCATAAACGGAGTAGCCCTCTTCCTTCTTGACGCCGGGGTCGATGATAGTCACTACCTTGAAGCCGTGCTTGGATAGGGACTCCAGCATTTCCCTGTGCTGCGGGTATTGCTTTTCACCCCATGTGAACACCTTGAAATTGTCCATATAGTCGATATCGCAGTAGAGAACGTCGCAGGGAATCTCGTTCTTACGCATGCTCTTGGCCACGGTCATGAGTTCGTCGCAGTTTTCGTATGACCAGCGGCACTGCTGATAGCCGAGCGTCCAGAGCTGCGGCAGCGGGGTGGTTCCCGTGAGGTAGGTATAGCCGCTTACCACTGCTTTGATGGAGTCGCCCGCAATGAGGTAATAATTCAGATCTCCGTCGTCCGACGAGAAGGAATAATAGCCTGTGTTTTCCTTGCCGAGGTTGAACTGCGTGCGGTGGTGGTTGTCAAAGAAAATGCCGTAATCCACCTTTTCACGGTGTACGATCAGGAAAGGCATTGATTTGTAAAGACTGGGCATGGTTTCATAATGCGGGTCCGGAATGTCGCTGTTCCACATCTCAAAGGCGTATCCCTTTTTGTTGAGAAAATTGTATTTGTCGCCCAGACCGTAGAAGTATTCGTCCCCCTCCATGCACTTGAGCACCTCGATTTTGTGTCGGGCAATGCCGTCCGATACGGCGTGCCCTTCCATGCGGGCCTGTTCTATAGCCTCCTGCGAGATGATGGCGGCGCCCTGCGCTTCCCGTTCGCCTTTAAAGTCGCGGCAGATGACGGTGCCGTCTGACTGCACGAATTTGATGAGGAAATTGTCATAGACGTAAATCGCAAGCTTGGAAGTGGATATGACCATATAATTGCCCACCATATTGGCTATGACACGCACGTTTTTCGACTTGTCACCCTCGATGGCGAAGGAGTGGTTGCATTCGGGTTTGAACGGGCAGAATACGTTAATGATGTCCTCCGTCACCGCCGTGATATATCCGACGGCGTTTTCAAAGGTTATTTCCACCCGGCTGCCTTCTGTGTTGAAGGATTTGATTCTTCCGAAATTCATATGTAAATCAGCCTCCGTTTTGTTTCTGAATTTGTCTGGAATGTTCTTACTGACTATCATTATAACAAAGATTATCTCAAATATCAAGAATAACAGACATATCTTATAAAAAATTCGGTGCGGAGCCATGCGGAATTATCGATTATTGCGAATGATATACAGATAAACCAGTCAAACAGGCTGTCGCCCGAGGATTGAATCCAATGGCGACAGCCTGTCTGTGTCCGAATGAATGATTGAAAAATATCAGCTGAGCTGTACTACGACAAGATGGGATGTGGTGTCGTCCCGCGGATTGGCAGCGGGAGCGGCTGCGTCGTTGCCGTTGTCATCGTCCGGATACCGGAGCGTCAGAACGGAGTCATCCTGAACCGTTGTAATGATGCTCATTCCCACGATCTCTGAGCCGCCGGAAGGACGGCCTGCGACGGTGCTTTCCAGCAGATCACCGTTGAGAGTAAGCCCCAGCTTTGGCGTCTGAATCGTAGTCACATGGAACATGACAAGATAGCTGCCCGTGTCGGACAGACGGAATGAAGTGTCGTCAATTCTGGATATTCCGCCGGATGACGGGCCGTTGTTGGGAAGCGGAAAATCTTCTCCGGGCTGGAGAATGAAGGGTTCCTCGTCGGAATTGATGGCATAAAAATCCGCGAAGCTGAGAATGCCACCGGGCTGACCCTGCGGACCCTCGGGGCCCTGCTCGCCCTGGGGACCCTGCGGACCTTCGGGGCCTTGCTCGCCCCGGGGACCCTGCGGACCTTCGGGACCCTGCTCACCCTGAGGACCCTGCGGACCCTCGGGACCCTGCTCACCCTGGGGACCCTGCTCGCCCTGGGGACCCTGCGGACCCTCGGGTCCTTGCTCACCCTGGGGACCCTGCGGACCTTCGGGTCCTTGCTCACCCTGGGGACCCTGCGGACCCTCGGGACCCTGCTCACCCTGAGGACCCTGCGGACCTTCGGGGCCCTGCTCGCCCTGAGGACCCTGCGGACCTTCGGGTCCTTGCTCACCCTGGGGACCCTGCGGACCCTCGGGACCCTGTTCACCCTGGGGACCCTGCGGACCCTCGGGGCCCTGCTCACCCTGGGGACCCTGCGGACCTTCTGGGCCCTGTTCACCCTGGGGTCCCTGCGGACCAAAAGGACCTTGCGGACCTCTTGGACCTATAGGCCCTCTTGGACCCCTCGGACCGGGAGGACCGGGAGGTCCCGGAACAGGATAAGGCGGTCGGGGACAGCAGGAGCAGCTTCCCTTCCGGACGTTCTGTTCCTCATCGGATGAATCTGATGAATATATGATATGGTTTTTGCCGGGATAGTAATAGCGTCTGTTCATAAGATATTTTACACACTCCTTTAATTTGATATTCTATGTACTACATAATATGTTGCGTTTTCGGGGAGGTGATGAAAAATCAGATTTTTGTGATAATTGGAAAGATTTCTATTGATTTAAACAAACACATCATTTATAATAGATTTATGAATATTTTGGGAGGAATTTAGGTGCATGTTTTATCTGACAGCGATTTTCTCGCGGTGTTCGGGCGCAGGCACACGGTTCATTGTTTTGCGCCCGGAAGAGTCAATCTTATCGGCGACCACACCGATTACAACGGCGGAAGAGTGTTTCCCTGCGCCATTGATCTCGGAATAGAATGCATGGCAGCTCCCAGAACCGACGGAAAATTCGGTTTTTATTCGGCGAATTTTCCCGCTGCCGGCGTTGCGGAGCGTTCTGCGGAGAAACCCGTGCGCAGCGGAACATGGTCCGATTATCCGTTGGCTGTGATACGCACATACCGGCAGTTCGGTTATGAAATCAGGTCCGGGGCGGATTTTTTGATCAAGGGCAATTTGCCTGACGGTGCTGGACTTTCCTCCTCTGCGGCACTGGAAGTGCTTATGGGCAAGGTGCTTTGCACGCTCTGGAATCTTCCGGTGACACCGCAGCAAAACGCCGTATTCGGACAGTTTGCCGAGAACCGTTTTATTGGCGTCAACTGCGGCATTATGGACCAGTTCGCCAGTGCTATGGGAAGGGAAGGGCATGCGCTGCTGCTCGACACCCATACCCTTGATCTGACCTATGCGCCGATCGATCAGAGCCGCGCCTCTGTGGCGGTTGTCAATACGGGCGTCAAGCACTCGCTGGCTTCTTCCGCTTACAACACCCGGAGAAGAGAATGCGAAAAGGCACTTGCCGCAATCTGCGAACGCAGAAAGATACAGTCGCTTTGTTCGCTCAGCAATGAGGAATTCGGCGAACTGTCTGACAGCATAGCGGATGACAATTGTCGCCGGAGGGCAAAGCACGCAGTCAGTGAAAACATCCGCACCATCGAAGCGGCTGTGTCTCTGAAAAACGGCGATATTGATCACTTCGGCAAATTGATGAATGAGTCGCACGTTTCTCTCCGGGATGATTACGAAGTTTCGTGCGAGGAGCTTGATTTTCTGGCTGAAACGGCGTGGGGCATGTCCTTTGTCTAGGGGAATTTGCCGCTGCGATAAAGGATGCCTATTGTCGGAAATTCGGAACGGAATGCGCCGTTTACAATGTAAAGCCAAGCGACGGCGCTAAAGCTTTCAAATGAGTCATATAGTAGGAGATGAAGCAGAATGAGCAAAATCCTGATTTTGTCCGGGAGTCCGAGAAAAAACGGAAACACGGACAGTCTGGTTGCTTCCTTCGCTGCTGCCGCCAAGGAAAAGAATGAGGTTGAAATCGTCTCGGTCAGCGACTGTCAGATTGCTCCCTGTATCGGCTGCAATTCCTGTTTTACGAGGGAAGGACACCGATGCTTCAGGGACGATGATATGACGGCGGTATACGAAAAACTAAGCAGGGCGGATGTTCTTATCATTGCATCTCCGGTTTATTTCTACGGGATCAGCGCACAGCTGAAGGCGGTGATTGACAGGCTGCACACGCCCATGAGAAACAGCTTTCATATCCGGATGACGGGGCTGATTCTGGTGGGAGCGGCGGAACTGCCGGAGCTGTTTGACGCCATTCTCGTTCAGTATCAGCTGATCATGAATTTCTTTCATCTTGAAGACGCCGGAACAGTGCTTGTACGCGGCGCAAGGGAAAAAGGAGAAGTGAAGCAGGAAGATCTGGAAAAGGCTTTCCGATTCGGGCAATCCATTGTCTGAACGATTTGATAGTAGGAGGTTTTATAATGATGTACGAAGCGATAGACCGACTGATTGATTACGCACTCGGGAACAACCTGATTGAGCCTTGCGAGGCTGTCTATTCACGCAATATGCTGCTTGCCGCTATGGGCGATGACAGCTACGAGGCTTCCTCCCGTGGGGATCAGAGAGAATTGCATGAGGTTTTATCCGAGCTTTGCGACATAGCCGCGCAGAAGGGCATTATTTCGGATTCCACTGAAAGCAGGGACATCTTTGACGCGAAGCTGATGAACTGCGTCATGCCGAGACCTTCGGAGGTCATTCGCGCGTTTTGGGAAATGTATAGGACGTCACCCCAGGAGGCAACGGACAGATTTTACAGATTCAGCTGCGATACAAATTACATACGCCGCGACCGCATAGCACGTGACCGCAAGTGGAAGACTATGAGCGAATACGGCGAGCTGGACATTACCATTAACCTTTCCAAACCGGAAAAGGACCCGCGTGATATCGCCGCCGCGGGAAAGAGCAGGTCCACGTCTTACCCGCTGTGTCAGCTCTGTCCCGAAAACGAGGGCTACGCCGGAAGGATCGGTCATCCGGGCAGATCGAATCACCGCATCATTCCGCTCGATCTCTGCGGCGAAGACTGGTTCTTCCAGTATTCCCCGTATGTCTATTACAACGAACACTGCATTGTCTTCAACAGTCGGCACATTCCCATGAAGATCGACCGGAAGGCATTTGCACGGCTGTTTGACTTTGTGCGGCAGTTTCCCCATTACTTTGTCGGTTCCAACGCCGACCTTCCCATCGTGGGAGGCTCCATACTGAGCCACGACCATTTCCAGGGGGGACGATATACCTTTGCCATGGAAAAGGCGGAGATCGAGACGCCGTTTGAAATCCAGGGATACCCGGATATTGCCGCCGGTATTGTGAAGTGGCCGCTTTCGGTTATCCGGCTCAAAGGCGGAGACCCTGACAGACTCACTGATTTGTCGGCTCACATCCTCGACAGATGGAGATCCTACACCGACCGCGAGGCGATGATCCTCGCCGAAACAGACGGCATCCCACACAACACGATCACGCCCATTGCACGACGCAGGGGAGAAGACTATGAGATAGACCTCTGTCTCCGCAACAATCTGACGACGGATGAGCATCCGTTGGGGCTTTATCATCCTCATGCGCAGTGGCACCACATCAAGAAAGAAAATATCGGACTCATCGAGGTCATGGGTCTGGCGGTGCTGCCTTCCCGACTGCAAAAGGAACTTGACCTGCTGGAGGATTACATTGTCGAGGGCAAGGAAATTGCTTCCCACGAACAGATCGCCAAGCACGCCCCCTGGGCTGCGGATTTTGCGCCGCTGCTCAAAGGCAGATCGCGCGAGCTTGTTCGCACGGTGCTCGAGGAAGAAGTGGGACGCGTGTTTATGCATGTGCTGGAGGACGCGGGCGTATTCAAGCGGGACGACGCGGGAAGGGCTGCCTTCATGCGGTTTATTGCAACGCTGTAAAGACGGCGGATGAGTGACAAATTATCAAAACAGTATGTTTTACGATATGATTTTACAATTAAGAAAGCAGGTGCAAACCCAATATGGATTATGCAATTGTGTCGGAAAAAGGGGACCGTCAGATCAACGAAGACTCAGCGGCTGCCGTCGAATGTGACGGCAACATGCTCTTTGTTCTTGCCGACGGACTCGGCGGACACGGTCATGGAGAGGTTGCGTCGGGCATTGTAACCGAAACAGCCCGTGCTGTTCTGAGCGAAAAGAAATGCGGCTTTGAGGAATTGGACAATCTCATAGAAACCGTGATCGAAGATGCTCAGGCGAAGCTCTTTGAAAGACAGGAAAAGGATTCGGATTCTTCCTCCTACAAAACCACGGCTGTATTGCTTGCGGTAAACGAGCAGATGGTCAGGTGGGGATATATCGGTGATTCCCGACTGTATTATTTTCGCAAAAACAGGATAGTTACCCGTACACTGGACCACAGCGTTCCTCAGATGCTGGTGAATGCAGGCAAGCTGAAGGAAAAGCACATCAGGCATCATGAGGACAGAAACAAGCTGCTCAGGGTGCTGGGGACACGGTATGATTCTGTCAAGTATGTGATTGAAAGCGCGGTTCAGCGTGAGGAAAAACAGGCATTTTTGCTTTGTTCGGACGGCTTCTGGGAGTGCATTGAAGAAAAGCAGATGACGAAGTTCCTGAAAAAATCCCATTCGGCGCAGGAATGGCTCGATCTGATGACAGAAGAAGTTCTGAAAAACGGCAGAGGAACGAATATGGACAACTATTCTGCCGTAGCGATCATAATGTGAAGGTGAGTATAACATGCCAACGAAAGATTACAGTGCAAAAATCCGACCGGCAACGCTGATCATAGTCGGAAAGAAAACAGACGACGTTCAGATCATTTATCTGAAAAACAACATGACAATAGGCAGAGAAAGCGATAAACACATGGCTGACATCCTCCTGAAATCGCCTATTGTCTCGAGATTACACGGTGAGTTCACCTATTTTAACGGCGCTTTCTATTATACGGATAAACACAGCCGCAACGGTACATATCTCAACGGAGTCAGAATCAGGCAGGAACCGGGCAAGGACTCCATGGCGATGAAGCTCAATGACGGAGACATCCTCCGCATTGACCGTCCGACACTCAACGATCCCCATCCGGAAGCCGTAACCATCATTTATTCGACAAGTTACGATAAGAGCAGCACATGGATCAAAAAGCCGCTCGATCCCTTCCGTTCGGTCGTGATCGGAAGAGGAGACGAAAGCGGCATTGCCCTCCATCAGTCCTATATTTCCAGCGAACACGCCATCATCTCCTACAATGCGCAGACACAGAAGTACTTCATCGTCAACTGCGGCAGCAAAAACGGCGTTCTTCTCAACAACCGCGAGGTAAGGGGCAGCGCCACTCTTTACGACCGCAATGTCATCAGAATCTGCGACACGCTGATATTCGTGCTTGACGGCGTGCTGATCTATAACGTCAATCAGATGCAGAGCGTCGGACTGCTTATCGACATCAAGGAGACAAGCGTCGGCGGCGCAGCCAAAAAGAAAAAGCTGCTGCAGGACGTCCATCTTGAGATTGAAAAAGGGGACTTTGTTCTGATACTCGGCGGTTCCGGTGCCGGCAAGACGACGCTGGTCAATTCCGTACTGGGAAAATACAGCATCAAGGGCAGTGTGGAAGTGGATTCCGGCGACGATTCCGAAAAGAGCATCAGGGATATGATGGCGTATGTTCCTCAGACCCTTGCCATCAGGAAAGAGGAAAAGCTGATCGACGTCATCACCGACACGGTGATTATCAGAAATCCCCGGATTAAACCGCAATTCAGACGTGAATTTGTTCTGAACAATCTTCAGATTCTCGGCCTGAGAAAAAAGGCGGAGGACGGCGTGCGCGTCAAGAGTCTGTCGGGCGGTGAACAGAGAAGGGCTGCCATTGCCAACGAAATGGTTGCGGAGCCGGAGATCTTCTTCCTCGACGAACCCGATTCGGGCTTGGATCCCGCTACGGGCTACGATCTGATGATGACGCTGAAAAAGCTCGCCAACGACGGAAAGATCATCATGCTTATCTCTCACAACTACGCGTCCTATCCGGAACCGGAAAAAATCTACAGCAAGGTCGTCGTGCTGGCCAAGGGAAGCAACGACGTCGGACAGCTGGCGTTTTTGGGCTCTCTTCCGGAAGCGATGAAGTATTTCGGAGTCAAAAACATCATCGACATCACACGTGTACTCAATGAAAGACCTGATGAATTCATTGAAAAATACAAGAAATACGGAGGGAATAACTGATGGGCTTTACACAGATATGGGTTTATGCGCGTAAATTCTATCGCACACAGCAGAGAGACAGCCTCATTTCCATCATCCTGGGTGTGGCAATAGCGGGCGTGGTGGTATGGATTACCGGCGACGATATGTTCAAAACATATGAGGACACCAAATTCGGTTTCTTTTCCATAGTATCGGCGTGCATCTGGATCGGCATATTCAATTCCATCCAGCTGGTGTGCCGTGAAAAAAACGACATTGTAAAGGATGAGCTTGACAAAGGGTTGTACGCCGCTTCTTATATTGCGGCTCACTTTGCGTTCCAGTTTGTTTTGTGCGTGGTGCAGAGCATTATCATTATGATAATCTGCTGGATCAAGGTGGATTTCCCCAGTGACGGAGTGATATTCGGCTTCTCCTTTATGGATTATCTGGTGACGGTCTTTCTCATCATTTTTGCATCCGATGCACTGGCGCTGATTATTTCTTCCGCCGTATCCACTCCCGTTGTGGCTATGACCATCATGCCTCTTGTACTGATCATACAGCTGGTTCTGTCCGGCGTGCTGTTTGATCTGAGCGATGCCGCCAATAAGATTGCAAGCCTTACCATCAGCAAGTGGGGTATGGCAGCTATGGGCAGCATTGCCAATCTGAACAGTCACGATCTTCCCTCCACTATTGAAGATAAATTTCCGGATTTCCATTTTCCGTTCAGAGAATTTGAGGGAATCTACAAATCCACGTCAGAACACCTTTGGATAGTGTGGCTGATACTGTTTTTGTTTGTCGCTGTATCCTATGTGCTCAGCGTCTTCGCGTTGCAGTACACCACACGAAAGATCTCCAAGTAAACTGCTGTCAGTCAATAGAATAATAGCCGTACGGCGCTGTGCTTTTGTTCAAGGCACAGCGCCGTACGGCTTTAACGAGATATTGAGACTGTTTATGTGTTTTTAAGAAACCGGTAAATTGGAGGGAAAACCCGATTTCTTAAACGTGAAGTCATTTTTGCTATGTAGACATGCCGTCGTCTGCCGGTTCCTGGGGCTGTTTCCGGACGACGCTCTTCCCGCGCCATGTTCCGCGTTTCCAGCGTATAGCCACCACAATGCCGCGGATAATCTCGTCGGCAGCCATGGCAATCCATATTCCCACAAGTCCGAATCCGCAGACGATGCCGAGAATGTAGCCCCCTGCGACCGTGCAGCTCCACATGGCGACAATGCCGAGATAGGTCGGAAATCTGACGTCGCCCGAAGCTTTCAGACTGTTGATGATCACGAGGTTGCTTGTTCTGCCGAATTCAAGGAATATAGCGATGAAGAGCACACTGCGTCCGAGTGAAGTGATTTGCGATCCTATGCCGGCGATCTCTGCGTTGCCTGTAAAAAATCCAAGCGTAACAGGGCTGAGCAGGAAATTCAGACAGGCTATGCATGCCGACACCACCAGGGCGCTTCGCATGGTTTTGTTAACGCGCCTGTAGGCGAAGTCGTAATTTTCCGCTCCCACGGCATGCCCCACAATAATGGTAGTTGCCATGGCGACCGAAAGCGAATAAAGATAGGCGAAGTTGCTCAGAATATTGGCGTAGATTTTGGTGTTGATGGCAACGATGCCGAGGGTGTTGACAAAACCCGTGACAAAGAGCTGTGAAATGTTGTACGAAATATTTTCGCCCGCGGTGGGAATGCCGAGCCGGAGCAGGGTGAACAGAATATCCCTGGGAAAAGGTCTTAAATATTTCACCGAGATATGCCCGTCGATAAACACGGCAAAGAATACAAAGGCAACGCACAGCCCGATGATGCGGCTGAATGTCGTGGACACCGCGACGCCCGATGCGCCAAGCCCGATGGCTTTGAGCGGACCGTACAGAAAGAGGTAGTTGCCGCAGACGTTGATCACATTCATTCCCAGCGAAATGATCATGCCGAAGACCGTTCTTCCGTTGCTCTGGAAAATTCTGGACATGGTGTCGAGAACAGCCTGAATGAAGATAAATCCTCCTACAATGCGCATATAGCTCCGCGCGTTGTCCATCATTTCGGCAGGTGTGTGGAGCAGATGCATCAGGGCATCGCTTCCGAGATAGACCACGGCACTGATGATCAGACTGAGCAACAGGTTGAATGCGATACAGACTGTATAGATCTGGCTGATCTTATCCTTTTTGCCGGCTCCCAGGTACTGCGCCACAACCACGCCGCTTGCGCTGGAAATAACGGTAAAGGCAAGCGTGAGAAAGCCGAGTATCTGGTTGGCGTTTCCGATGGCGCCGACGGCGGTCTGATCGTATCCGCTGAGCATGAGCGTGTCGGCATAACCCAACAGCATGGATAACAACGCCTGTACAAATATCGGCCATGCCAGCTTGAATACCGATGAATGTACTACATCATCCGTGCCGGTTTTCAGTTTGACAGAAGATGAGGCACTTGGTCTGCTCATGTAAAATTGTTCCTTTCGTTAAGAAAAGCAGAGGAAAGTCGATTGGATATAACATATAAAAATATTAATAAAACGGAAAGAAAATTTATCCAAAACTATTGACTTCATCCTACGATAATATTATAATCTTTTTAGGATGGTATACAAGCAGTATTTTTTCTGATTATTGCATTATCCGACAGAGATAGGAATGCGTGATTGTCTTTTTCTGTCCGTTGTCGCTTGGAATGATTGCTCGATTACCGGAAAATGCCGCGTTTTTTCTGATTTATTAAACACTTAGATGCTTTTATGATGAAATTGTTAATTAATACCGTCAAAATGACCGATATGGCTGTTATTGGCTGTTGACTTTTCCGAAAGGCAGTATTTTTCAACCTTGCACTATATTGGCATGTGTGAAGGAGGTAAGCTTATGTATCCCGCTGATAAGGAAATATCGGGCTATGTGGAAAAAAAGAGGCACGGCGATGTGCTTCTGCCCTTTGTGATTTACGGCACGATGATGCCGACGCTGTTTTCATCCTTTCCTCTTCACTGTCACGAGGAGGTAGAGGTGGTGCTCAATGACTGCGGCAGATGCAGGTATACCGTGTCCGGAGAGAATATCGATCTTGAATTCGGCGATATGATTGTCATCATGCCGTGGGTGCTGCACTCTTTCCGGCTGGTGGAAGAAGAGGATTATTTTCTCGCTGCGACTTATCTCTTTTCACTTGACATGATCACCAATCACACGGTGGACGTCTGCGCGTCGAAGTATTTTCTGCCGATGCTTGGCCGCAAATGCAACGATTACTGCGTCATCCGGTATCATTCCGAACATTATGATGAATTCAGACCGATTGCCGTGCAATTGTTTGACACATATTTTGATCATGATCAGTTCTTTGAGCTGAAGCTGAAAAGCCTGATCAACGACCTGATGTTCAAACTGCTGCGCTACGGATACATCGAGATAAAATCCGAAACGCCCGAAGGCAACGACGTCCGTATTGTGCGGAAAGTGGTGGATTATATTTCGGAGAATTACATGGAGAATATCACGCTTGCCGGGCTTGCCCAGCTGGTCAATCTCAGTGAGACGGGACTGTCGCGTCTTTTCAGAAATATCACCGGCATGTCGTGCATTGATTATGTCATAGAATACCGTATGACCAAGGCCATGGGAATGCTGCGTTCCACCGACAAGCCGATTATTGAAGTGGCCTATGAAACAGGCTTCAACAATATCTCCTATTTCAACCGCACGTTCAAAAAGCACTGCAACCAGACACCTTCGGAATTCCGGAAGTACAAATAACGCAATATGAAAAGCCTCTCTGCATAATTCCTGAATGTGCAGAGAGGCTTTGACTGTCATGAAATGAATTGGTTGGGATTCCATATTTCCGCGCTGTACTTGATCTTGTCCAGTCCTCGGTTGTCTACCAGATACCCTTCGGTTTCCGGCGTTTCCTCGGTGTACTGCGGGTGATAATTGGGATTATTCGGGTCCGGGTCGGTGGGATCCCAGCCGGAGGCGTCAGGCTTAGGCACCTGTTCCTTGAGCGCCTGCGTGAGAGAGGGATTCTTTTTGTTTTCGGTGATATGCACCGTTGTGCCTGCCTTGCAGTTTTCGCTTATCCATTTGGCGTTTTCCACCGTCAGACGGATGCAGCCGCCGGAATCCGGTGTGCCGAGCATGGCAAAGCGTTTCTGATCGAGCGCGCTCTTTTTGGTGTCGCTGTAGGGAACCGAGTGGAAAAGGAAATGCCCGGTTATCTGTGTCGCGTACTGTGCATACAACGGTGCGCCGTGGCTCATCATGGTTCGCCAGACGTTTTTTGAAGTGGTGCGGTCCGCTTTGAGTTTCCAGTATCCGGCAGGGAATTTCTTCGGGTTCTGCGCGGTGGAGCAAAGCATCACCCTTACCGGCTTGTCGTATTTGCCGCTGGAGCTGGTGGTAAATACCGTGATGACCTGATTGGTCTTGTCCACTTCAATGAAGTAGGGAAAGTCGGGATATTTCAGCTTCCCGTCGGAGGGAGCTGCCTTTTCGGTGTCGGAACCGCTTTCCACCGGAATGTCGTTGTACATGAGATTTGTCTGACTGACCGTGTATTTTGCGAGATGGTTCATGTCGATTTGGGTTCCGTTTCCGAACGGGTTGGAGAAATAACTGGTCACAAACGCGTTGATGATCAGAAGCAGAATGATTCCCGCCAATGCGGAGTATATTCTTACGGATAATTTGCTGTTCAAGCTCGTTCCCCCTTTTATCATCTATTTTATTATTATAAAAACGGGATGTCAATAACGCCTGCTGAAATTTCAACATTATTTAATAATTTCCTGTTGGTTTTTCCCGTCGCAGGTGATAAAATAATATTCGACGGAATCTTCGAGGGGAAAAAGGGAGGGACAGTTGCCATGACCGTTTATTACGAAAATCCCAACCTGAGTGAGCTGCGGCGCAAATCCATGAAACTGCCGCTGCTGCCGGGTGTGTATATCATGCACGACAAGCATGACAAAATCATATACATCGGCAAGGCGAAGGCTCTGAAAAACCGCGTCAGCCAGTATTTCGGCTCACAGGAGGGTCATTCCGAGAAGGTTCGCCGCATGGTGGAGAATGTCGATCATTTTGAATATATCATCACCGACACGGAATATGAAGCGCTGGTGCTGGAATGCAGTCTGATAAAGCTGCACAAGCCCAAGTACAATATCCTTCTGAAGGACGACAAGGGATACCATTACATCAAAATAACGGCGGAGGAATATCCCAGGATAGTCGAGGCGAAAAAAGCCGAGGACGACGGAGCGGAATATTTAGGCCCCTATACCGGCAGCTTTGCGGTGAGACAGTCGGTTGACGAGGCATGCAAGATATTCAAGATACCCACCTGTCGGCGGAGCTTTCCGCGTGACATCGGCAAGGGAAGAGCCTGTCTGAATTATTCCATCGGTCTGTGCCTTGCCCCGTGCAGGGGAAGACTGAAAAAGGAGATTTACGACGAGGCGATCAGCGAAGCGCGGGATTTCCTCAAGGGCGGAACGAATACCTCTGTCGCACGGCTCACCGAGCGGATGAACGAATGTGCCGAACGTTTGGAATTCGAAAAGGCCGCCAGATTACGCGACAGAATCAACGCGCTCAAAAAAATGAGCGAGAAGCAGAAGGTCATCATGACTTCCGTAGAGGAGCAGGACGTCATCGCCCTTGCGCAGGGTGCGGGAAGCACATGCTTTGAGGTGTTCCGGTTCAAGGGCGGAAGGCTGATCGACCGGGAACAGTTCCTGATCGACGATACCATCGGCGAACTGAGTCTGTGCCGTTCGGAATTCATCAAGCAGTATTACTCCATGCGGGAAGTGCCTCCGAGAGTGACGGTTGACGGAGAGATTGAGGATGCCGCACTTCTGGAACAGATGCTCACGGAAAAATTGGCGGACAGTCACGGCAGAAAGGTTCGCATAACCGTTCCGCAGAAGGGAGAGCAGCAGCATATCGTTGAAATGTGCCGCCAGAACGCCGCGGAATATCTTGCGCAGGCAAAGGGAAGAACAGGGGAGATAACAGCCGCCGTCGATGAACTGGGCAGACTTCTCGGGATGGATTCTCCCCCCGAATACATCGAATCATACGACATTTCCAACACACAGGGAGAGGATAACGTCGCCGGCATGGTGGTTTTTGAAAACGGAAAACCGCTGAAATCCGCCTACCGAAGATTCAAAATCAAAACGGTGGAGGGACAGGACGACTACGGTTCCATGCGGGAGGTGATCACCAGGCGACTGCTGGAATACAACGAGCACAAGGAAGAAGGCAAGGGCTTCGGAAGGCTGCCCGATTTGATTCTTCTGGACGGCGGCGAGGGACATGTCAACGCCATCCGACCGCTGATCGAAGCCTCCGGGCATCCGATTGCGCTCTTCGGTATGGTCAAGGACAGCAAGCACAAGACCCGCGCCATCGCCGCCGGCGGTCGGGAGATTTCTCTCACCCGCAGCAGGGCTGCATTCACACTTGTTTCGACCATACAGGACGAAGTGCACCGCTTCGCCATTACCTATCATCACGCGAGCCACGGAAAATCGGTCATTCGCAGCAGCCTCACCGAGATCGAGGGCATCGGTCCTGCCCGGGCCAAGGAACTGCTCAAGGCGTTCAAGAAGATTTCCGCGGTGTATGACGCTTCGGTCGAGGAACTGTGTCAGGTCAAGGGGATGAACCGCACGGCAGCCGAGAACATCAAAGCCCGGAAGAAGAAAAAGAGCGCGGAGGAATGACGAGTTTATATGAAAAGAGTATGTTTGTGAGATGTGTCAAAAAGCAATGAGTGTTTTTGGCAAATTATTTCGCGCTGACATATTACACTTTTGTAAGTTTCGACATATTTGTTGCAAAATACTTTACAGCGGATAAAAAATGCTGTATAATAATTTGGAAAAGCTGCTAAAC
The DNA here is from genome assembly GCA_900317765.1 of uncultured Eubacteriales bacterium. Classification (GTDB taxonomy): domain Bacteria; phylum Bacillota; class Clostridia; order Oscillospirales; family Acutalibacteraceae; genus RUG762. The sequence goes on from ONID01000013.1 coordinate 29,531, forward strand.
AGCTTGGTAAATTGTTTTGGCGAAAGGATTGCTGCCGATGAGAGTGATTACAGGCACCGCAAGAGGCAGACGTCTCACTACTTTGGAGGGCAACGACGTTCGCCCCACTACCGACCGCGTCAAGGAAGCGATTTTCAGTGTCATTCAGTTTGACATAGAAGGAAGAAGAATCCTCGATCTCTTTGCCGGAAGCGGTCAGATGGGCATCGAGGCTCTCAGCCGCGGCGCGTCGGAAGCGGTCTTTGTGGACAGCTCACACGATTCCATTGCCGTTGTCAGGGAAAATCTGCGTACATGCGGTCTGAACGGTGCGGCAGTGGTCGTTCAGGGAGACGCGCATGCATACCTTGCTCCGCGGGCGGGACGGATGGAATTTGACTACGCGTTTCTTGATCCGCCTTACGGCAAGGGCATTTTGCAGTCGGTGCTTCCGGCAGTCGCTTCGGTGATGAAGCCGGGAGGAGCGATTATTTGCGAATCTCCTGTCCACGAGGAGCTTCCGGATTCCGTCGGAGCTTATGCCATGAACCGTCAGTACCGCTACGGCAAGATCAAGGTGACGTTTTATCGTGTCCCCGAAGAGGGAGAAGATTCGGACAGGGGAGATGACGAGTGAAAATCGCTGTTTGTCCCGGCAGCTTTGATCCCATCACGCTGGGACATCTGGACATTATTCAGAGAGCGGCTCTCATGTTTGACAAGGTGATCGTCGCCGTGCTGGTCAATCCCGGTAAGAATCCTTCCTTTACCGCCGAGGAGAGACTTGACATGATACGGCGTGCCGTTGCGGACATTCCCAACGTGGAAGCGGAATGTTTCGACGGTCTGCTTGCCGAGTATGTGAGTATGCGGAATGCACATACTATTGTAAAGGGACTGCGTGCAGTTACCGACTTCGAGTATGAATTCCAGATGGCGCTCATCAACCGCAAACTCAATCCCGATGCCGACACGGTGTTTCTCACCACCAGCTCGCAGCACATGTATCTTTCTTCGAGCATGGTCAAGTCGATCGCACAGTTCGGAGGGGATATTTCGGATTTTGTTCCGGCATGCATATGCGACCAGATCAGCGAGCGGCTTTCAAAGCGGGATGAGGAATGATACCCGGAAGATTATTTTATTGCATGAAAAATCATTATTATAAAAGGAGATAATTTATCATGAGAAGTATAGAAGAACTGCTTGCAAGCATTGACGACATAATGGACAGAGCCAAGGCTGTGCCCTTCAGCTCCGACAAGTGCATAGTCGACGCGAGAGAACTCAATTCCGTTCTTGACGAGATCAGAATGAACCTCCCGCAGGAGATCCGCCAGTCCAAGGCAGTCATGACCGACCGCGACAATATCATCGCCGGCGCCACCAAAGAGGCTGATGAGATCACCAGCAAGGCACAGGAGAGAGCCAGAGCACTGGTCAACCAGGAGGCTATCTTCAAGGAGGCAAAGGAGAAGGCGGAGAAGATCATTACCGCCGCCGAGGAGCAGGCCAATGAGATTCTCAGAGGCGCATTCACCTTTTCCGACAACATCCTGCTCGATACCGAGAACGCTGTCAACCAGAACCTTGAGACCGTCAGACAGGCTCGCAAGAACCTTCGCACGGCAGTCAAGACCAGAGCAGCCGCCAACAGAGCAAGACGCGCGGAGAACGGCGATCAGCCCTCCGATTCCGAGCAGGAGTAATCTCGCGCTGCACGCGGTTACATATGTTTAGTTGAAAAGACAAGCCGCCCGTGCTGATCCTGGTTCCAACCGGATCAGCACGGGCGGCATTATTTTTTTTGCGATTTTAAATTATTTATTGAATTCTTTTTATCAAAAACGGAACAGTAAAATTATTTTGGGGAAAAATCAATAAATAGATTGACATTTAATTAGAATGACCGTATAATTAAAATCAAGGTGGGGACTCGGAACATAAAAGTGGAACCTCAAACAATAAATGTGGGAGAATTTCGGGTCGAAAAAACCGGAGACTCACGAAATGTGAATCAATTCACATACTCGCTTGTCATCCGTCAGGCTTGTTTATTTTCGCACACGCTTTTGTTTTCCCTTTGATTATACCTTATTTTTCCCCATTTGTCAAATGAATATGCAGTGCTGCTGCAGAATATTCCGATTTTTTCAATCAGGTTTTCAGGGACAGGGAGTTTTGCGCAAAGGAGGGCGGATCGGATGCTAATCGGCAATGCAGTACATAATCTTGATACGAAGGGCCGAATAGTGATTCCCGCAAGATACCGGGACGATTTCGGTTCGTCGGTTTTTGCGCTTTACGGCGTGAAAGGATGCATCAGGCTTTACTCTTATGATGAGTTTATGAAGGTCACGGAAAAGGTGATCAACGGCGACATCAGCATGGATGCCTTCAAACGCAAGATTTTAGGTTCGGTGGAGAATGTTTCTTTTGACGCACAGGGGCGTATTCTGCTCTCGGAGAATCTCAGAAAGAAAGCCGGCATTACCGATAAGGTGCACATGGTGGGCATGTTCAACTGGCTGGAACTCTGGAATGAGGAACGTCTTGCGGCGACGGAAGAGGAACTTTCAACCGAGGAAGAAATAAAATGCATGGTTGAGCTTGGACTCGCCTGATGTACGGAAGGCGAGGTGCCCGGTTTGGAATTCAATCATATTCCGGTGCTGTTTGAAGAGACTATCGCTTCGCTCGACGTCAGGTCTGACGGAATCTACGTCGACTGTACTGCGGGCGGAGGCAATCACAGCGCCGCCATATTGCAGCGTCTGGGAGAAAACGGCAGGCTGATCTGCCTTGACCGGGATCCCGACGCAATCGCTGCCGTCACAGCCAGATTTTCGGGCGACGGCAGGGTAAGCGTGATACGCACGAGATACAGCGAGATCGGCAACGTGCTCGCTGAGCTGGGAATTTCCGCCGTTGACGGAATCCTGATGGACATCGGCGTATCTTCGCATCAGGTGGACACCGCGGAACGCGGCTTCTCTTTTCACAAGGACGCTCCGCTCGATATGCGGATGAGTCAGGACGGAGTGACAGCCGCTGATCTCTGCAATACAATGACGTGGCAGCAGCTCGCTGAGATATTCTCCCGGTACGGTGAGGAAAAATTCTCGGTGCGCATAGCCAAGGCGATCTGTTCAGCGCGACAGGACAAGCCGATTGCGACCACATTCGAGCTTGCGGACATTATTTCCGGAGCGGTTCCGGCAGCGGCAAAACGCGCCGGACATCCCGCCCGAAAGGTATTCCAGGCGCTGCGAATAGCGGTCAATGACGAATTAGGCGAACTCGAACGCGGACTTCAGAGCGCGTTTGAATGTCTGAAGCCCGAGGGAAGGCTTTCGGTGATCACCTTCCATTCCCTCGAGGACAGGATAGTCAAGCAGACCATGGCGAAATGGTGCGAAGGCTGCACCTGCCCGCCGGAATTCCCGGTGTGCGTCTGCGGCAACAAGCCCCGTGCACGTCTGCTCCACAGAAAGCCGGTAGTGCCTTCTGAGGAAGAGCTTAAACGCAATCCGCGCAGCAGGAGCAGCAAGCTGCGGACATGCATCAGGCTGTGATGATCGGTTTCAAAAAAACAACAATATCAGATACTAAAAAAATTTACAAGCAACAGGGGGACGACAGTATGGTAGAACTTAACGGAAGCAACGCATATAAAATGCGCTATGAAGACGGCACAGCGGAGAAAAAGAAAAAACAACAGCCCAAGGTGCCTGCAAAGAAGCACATCCGACCCAATATGACAGTCAAGCTGAACCGAAAAAAGGAAAGAAAACAGGTTCTTGCCCGCAAGCCTGCGATGAAAAAGGGCAGGACTCTCGGCGATGGAGAGATCCGTCTGCTTTTTGCCGGCGGCTTTGCCTTCTGCGTAATGATCGCATTCTTTGCCTTTACCATGCGCTGCAACGCAACGAATAATGAGCTGGCGAACATACTCAAGGAAAAAGAAAGTAAACTCGCTGTTCTCAAGAGTGATTATTCCAGTCTTGTCGTAATCCGTGACAATGATTTATCCGACGAGGAGATTGAAGAATACGCGGAAAAGAATTTGGGTATGCAGAAAAAAGACAGCCATCAGATGAAATGGTTTGAAGTAAGCTGGGGCGACGATTTTGACGACTGAGCTTTATGTTCTCGTGCAAAAAAATCCTGTTTCAGTCTCATACGGGCATACTTTCATGGATAATACAATAAATATTCTATAGGGCGTTTGCATGATACAAGGATTTTCATTCGCCTGTTTTTCGGCGTGAGAGTTGAGATCTTTTCTTGACTCTCGTTTTAGTTGAAAGCGGAAATTTATGGAGGTACCGATTTGATTAAAAGAATACAATCATTCATTACACGATATTTCAGACGGTATAAGAGGTTAGACAAGTTTTCCGCAAGATTTACCGTGCTGACGGCTCTGATCGGATTGTTTGTCATGGCGTTGTTTTTCAATCTTTTCAGACTTATGGTGTTTGAGAAGGATAAGAATCAGCAGGAAGCGGCTTCACAGCAGCTGAAAACGACGACATTGCCGGCCAACAGAGGCACTATATTTGACAAGAACGGCGATCCGCTTGTACAAAGCGCATCTGCATGGGTGGTCATGCTGGAACCCAAAACCATGCGCGAACATTACAGTACATCGGAACATGAGGAAATCTGTCATAAGATTGCCGAATTCACAGGCATGAAGTACGAAACGGTTCTGGAAAGAAGCCAAAAAAATTCCAATACGGTCAAGCTGACCAAAAAAGCCGACAAAGAACAGAAGGATAAGCTGAACGCATATATCTACCGCGACGTTTATGTGACGCAGGTGGAAGTAAAAGATGAGGAAGGCAAATCACACAAGGAAGACAAAATCTTCTTTACCGAGCAGATATTGGCGGGAGAATACCCGGAGCTGACGGTCAAAAAAAATGCCGGGAATCCGGATGAATTTGATGCGGTGTACTGGAAGGAAAAAGAACTCGAACATGAGGAAAAATACCAGTATATCAAGGGCGTTACCCTTCAGAAGGATACAAACAGGTATTACTTCCACAATAACCCTATTGCGACAAACGTGATAGGATATACCAATTTTGACAACGAAGGCTCGGTGGGTATCGAGAGCTATTACGACAGTTACCTCAAAGGCGTTGACGGCAAGGAGATTACCGCAAAGAATTCCAAGGGCGGTGAAATGCCGTTTGATTACAAGGAGAACGTCACCAAGGCGATTGACGGTGACAATATTACTCTGACCATCGACGCCAAAATAGAGTCGATACTTGAAAAATACCTTCGTCAGGCAGTGGAAGACAACGATGTGCAGAATCACGCCGCCGGCATCATCATGGACGTCAACACGGGCGCGATACTGGCCATGGCGACCATGCCCGACTATGACCCGGCGAATTACCAGATCATTACCGATCCCGCGGCGCTCAAAAGGATTGCCGCCATTGAGGATGAAGAAGAGAAGAATAAGGCGACACTCGAAGCGCAGCAGGACCAGTGGCGGAACAAGGCCGTCAATGACGCCTATGAACCCGGCTCGGTTTTCAAACCGATCACCATGTCTTCGGCTCTGGAAGAGGGCGTTGCCACGATGAACGACACATTTGACTGCAAGGGCTTTCATCTGGTCGGCAAAAGAAAGGTCAAATGTGCCAAGACCAACGGTCACGGTCACGAAACCCTGACCGAGGCGATGATGAATTCCTGCAATCCGGCTCTGATGGAACTGGGCGAGCGTCTGGGAAAAACCAACTTCTCCAAGTATTTTAAATCGTATGGTCTTACGGCTGCCACCGGCATAGATCTTCCCGGCGAATCGTCCGGTATGTATCATCCGGAGAATGAAATGACCGATCTCGATCTGGCGATATCTTCGTTCGGTCAGTCCATGACCCTCACACCGATACAGGTGATCACGGCTATGTCTGCCGTTGTCAATGGCGGTTACCTGCTGAAGCCGTATGTGGTGGATAATATCACGGATGCCAACGGCAATATCGTCAAGAGCAATACCAAAACCGTGAGACGGCAGGTCATTTCCGAGGAAACGTCAGCCAAGATGCGCACGATCCTCGAAGCCACCGCCAACAAGGGCGGAACGGCTCACAATGTCTACCTCCCGGGATACCGCATAGGCGGCAAGACGGGAACATCCGAAAAAATAGCCAAGCAGGCCAATACCAAGAGCACCAAGAAGCTGTATGTCGCGTCCTTCTGCGGCATTGCCCCGATAGACGATCCCGAGGTCGCGGTGCTCATCGTGCTCGATGAGCCGGAGGGAAAGAGACACAGCGGCGGTTCCATTGCAGCGCCGGTGGTTCGCGGAATATTCAGCGAACTGCTGCCCTATCTCGGCGTCGACACCATCTATTCCGAGGAAGACCAGCGGCTGATGGATACCTTTGTGCCCAATGTCGAGGGACACAGCCTGGAGGAAGCGAAGGATGAGCTGGAAAAGAAGGGCTTTGATGTGAGGATCATCGGCGACGGCGATAAGGTGGCAACCCAGATTCCCGCCGGCGGCAAGACGGCGCCCAAGTCCTGCACGGTTGTGCTCAACACCGATTCCACCGGCGAAGTGCCGACGACTACCGTTCCCGATCTTATCGGTCTATCCCCCTCAAAGGTGGCATATGCCGTTAAGAACAAAAATCTCAATATCAGATATGCGGGCACGGGATATGACAGCACAAGCGGACTTTCCAGAACGCAGGATATTCCCGCGGGAAGCGTCGTGGAAGAAGGAACGGTTGTCACGGTGGAATTCACTGTTGACGGTATAAACGACTGATACGCTGCTATACTATAATGCGATCATCATTCGCAAACAGGATCTTATTTCAAAGGGATGAAAATGACAATGCTGCTTAAAGAAATCATGAACGGCATCCATTATACAGGCAATCTGACAGACTGTGAGATCACCGATCTCACTTCGGATTCAAGAAAGGTCTCGGAGGGCGTCGTATTTGTCTGCATCAAGGGTTTGAACAGCGACGGACACAATTTTGCGCAGGCGGCAGCTGCGAACGGCGCTTCCGCTGTCATCTGCGAGCGCGATCTCGGGCTTGCCAACCAGCTGATGGTGGATTCTACCCGCGAAGCATTCGCCGCTATGTGCGAAAACTTCATGGGTCATCCGCTGCAAAAACTGAAGCTGATAGGCGTGACGGGAACCAACGGCAAGACTTCCACCACCTTCATCACAAAACAGGTGCTGGAAAGAAGCGGTCACAAATGCGGTCTGATCGGCACCATTCAGAATATGATCGGCGATGAGGTGCTTCATACGGAATTCACCACGCCCGATACCTACGAACTTCACAGCCTGTTTGCGAGAATGGCTGCGGCGGAATGTGAATTCGTGGTGATGGAGGTTTCGTCCCATGCCCTGGAACAGGGACGCGTCGCCGGTCTGCATTTCGCATCCGCCTGTTTTACCAATCTCAGTGAGGATCACCTCGATTTTCACGGGACCATGGAAGCCTATTTCGGTGCAAAAGCCAAGCTCTTTGCCATGACCGACTGCGCCATCATCAATATCGACGACGAATGGGGCAACAAGCTGCGTATCAGCGACGATGTGGAGCTGATCACCTACGGCATCGACAACGACCTTGCCGATATTACGGCGAGAAATGTAGAATTTTTTGCTGACGGCGTGGGCTTTACGCTCTGCGCAATGGGACAGGAATTCAGGGTCAAGGTTCCCACTCCCGGCAGATTTTCGGCATACAACGCCCTCAGTGCCGCCGGGTGCGCACTGGCTGCGGGAGCGTCCCCCGATCGCGTCGCTGAAGCCCTCAACCGTTCCACAGGCATCAAGGGAAGAGCCGAGGTCTTCCCGACAGGACGCGATTTCACCATCATTCTCGATTACGCGCACACGCCCGACGGTGTGGAGAATATTTTAAGCTCCATGCGGGCGGTCTCCAAGGGAAGACTTGTGTCCCTGCTGGGCTGCGGCGGCGACCGCGATCCCTATAAGCGTCCCCTCATGGGAGAGGCAGCCGCAAGGCTATCGGACTTTGTCATTGTCACCTCCGACAATCCCCGTACCGAGGACCCGGAGGAGATCATCCGTCAGATTCTTCCCGGCGTGGAGGAACACGATACCCCCTACACCGTGATCGTCAACCGCCGCGAAGCCATGAAATACGCGGTGGAACACGCGCAGCCGGGAGATGTGATAGTGATGGCAGGCAAAGGCCATGAGGATTATCAGATCATCGGCAAGGTGAAAGTCCACTTTGACGAGCGTGAGGTTCTCAGAGAAATCTTTGATTCACTTGACATGCAGTAAAGGGTGATATATTATATATGGATAGCATGAAATTGACAGAGGTAGCTTCCGCATTGGGCGTTGATCCTTCGGAGTATCCTGACAGAGAGATCACCAATGTAACGCTCGACAGCCGCGAGGTGAATGAGGGTTCGCTCTTCATAGCCGTCAAAGGCGACCGTTTCGACGCGCATGACTTTGTACCGGATGTTCTTGCCAAAGGAGCAGCCGCGGCGGTTTGTCAGCGGCAGATTGACGGCGCGGAGCGGGACAGGGTGATCTGTGTTCCCGATACCCGTCTTGCGCTGCTGGCACTCGCAAAGTATTACCGGTCAAAGTTTGACATTCCCGTGGTGGGACTCACCGGCTCGGTAGGCAAGACCACCACCAAGGAAATGGTGGCGGCGGTGCTTTCGCAGAAGTACAAAACGCTGGCCACACAGGGCAATTTCAACAACGAGATAGGTCTGCCGAAGATGTGCTTCAAGCTCGACAGCAGCTACGAGGCGGCGGTCTTTGAAATGGGCATGAGCGGTTTCGGGGAGATCAGCCGTCTGACCGATACAGCCCGTCCCACGGTAGGCATTATCACCAACATCGGCGTGTCCCACATAGAAATGCTCGGCTCACGCGAGGGAATACTCAAGGCAAAGATGGAGATTCTTGAGGGAATGTCTTCCTCCGCTCCGCTGATCATCAACGGCGACAACGATCTTCTTCCCAAAGGGGTCAAGGGAATTCCGAACCCGGTGGTTGTTTGCGGAATATCCTGCCAGAAAGCCGATTGCCGTGCTGAGAATATCAAGCAGAGTCAGGACTCCATGAGCTTTGTCATCAACTTCCGCGGCTCACGTTATCCGGTGGTGCTTCCCGCGGTGGGAATGCACAACGTCTACAACGCCTGCATCGCCTTTGCCTGCGGAATGCTGCTTGACGTCTCGCCTGAACAGGCTGTCAAGGGGCTTTCGGAGTACGTTCCCACCGGAATGCGTCAGAAGATTGTCAGACGCGGCGGTATCACCGTGATCGAGGACTGCTACAACGCAAGCCCTGATTCCATCAAGGCGTCGCTGAGGGTGCTGCGCGATCTGGACTGCGCACGCAGGATTGCTGTGCTGGGAGATATGAAGGAACTGGGCAGCTATTCCCGCACCGCCCATCTGGAATGCGGCGCAGCGGCTGCCGAGAACGGCATGGATGTGCTGCTTGCATACGGTCCCGAGGCCAAAGCCTATATCGAGGGAGCAGAGGGCGCGATTCCGACGGCGCTTCACTTTGACAGCAAGCAGGCGCTTGTGCTGAAGCTCTGTGCCATGCTGCAGGAGGGCGACGCAGTTCTCTTCAAGGCAAGCCGCGCCATGAAGTTAGAGGAAGTCATTGAATCGGTTTATGAAGTAATCGCCGGTTAACCGTATGATCCGGCGTGAATCTGAGCAAAAAATAAGGATGGTAATTACAAATGACACAGGAATTAATCAGTCTGCTGGCATCGGGAATTTCTTTCGGCGTAACAGCCGCTCTGGGCAAAAAGGTGATACCGTGGCTCCATAAGCTCAAATACGGTCAGACCATCAAGGAGATAGGCCCCAAATGGCACGAGAAGAAACAGGGTACTCCCACCATGGGCGGAATTATGTTTATCGCAGGCATTCTGCTCTCTATGCTCATATGCCTGCCGCTGTATTACTATCTCAGAAGCAGCGGTTCGTTTGAATCCAGCTATGAGGACGCCACCAGCTATTGGGTGAGGATCATCGCCGGAGTGCTCATGGCTGCGATGTTCGGCGCTGTCGGATTCCTTGACGATTACATCAAGGTGGTCAAAAAGCAGAATGACGGACTGACGCCGGGGCAGAAGATGATCTTCATGACCCTGATCAGCGGCGCATTTCTCACCACGCTTGCACTGAGCGGCGACGCGACGGTGACGACCATCCCCTTCTGCACCAACGATGTGAATGTGGGCTTCTGGTTTTATCCCATCTCGCTGATCATGATTGTGGGATTTGTCAACGCTGTCAATCTTACCGACGGAATAGACGGTCTTTGTTCATCGGTGACATTCTTTGCGGCGATTGTGTTTATCGTTATCGCAGGAATGCATAATATGTTTGGCATGAGCATTTTTGCCGCGGCGGTCGCGGGAGGATGTCTCGGCTTCCTGGTCTGGAATTTCTTCCCGGCCAAGGTCTTCATGGGCGACACAGGTTCCCTGTTCCTGGGCGGACTCTTCTGCGCCATGGCTTACGGTGTGAATATGCCAATACTCATTCCGCTTGTGGGTATAATATATCTGTGTGAAGCCGGCTCTGTCATGCTTCAGGTTGCCTACTTCAAGGCGACACACGGCAAGAGAATATTCAAGATGAGCCCGATTCACCATCACTTTGAGATGAGCGGATGGAGCGAGGTCAAGATCGTCTGGGTATTCAGTGTCATTACCCTTATCGCGGGAGTTGCTGCGGTGGCTCTTTCGATAGCTTGAGCTGTTATTGATCAACTGCGCGTGCGCTTTCCGGAGGAAACTGTCGCCTGCGGAACGCGCACGCACAGGCACAATCGCCTTCCCGGAATATGGGAAGGATTTTTCCGACTTATGAGACTTTTGCAGGATATTGCTTTCCACCCGGAATTTGTGGATCGGGTGCTTTGAGAAGGAGGATGAGGAACATGGATAATAAGTCAGCCGAAAAACGCACGATGCGTTTCCAGGAGTCAACAAAGCAATTGCCCCCTGACGGCGAAGCTTCACAGTCGGTGGCGACGGGCAGTCAATTCAACGCTTTTATTGTCAGAAAACTTGATAAACTGGGATTTGAAGCCGATTTCGGAAAAAAAGACCGGGAAAAGATTCCCCTGAAAAAACTCCCCAAACGTGCGTGGCACGGTGTGAAGGAGATGGCATTCAACACGAGAAGCGTCATGCTGAACAAGACCATGGCGTATGACAAGCCGCTTTTCGTCCTTGTCATTGTGCTGGTGATTGTCGGATTTATCATGATGTCTTCGGCGAGCTATGCATACGCCTACAGCAAGTATGGCAACAGCATGTATTTAATCAACAGGCAGCTCATTTTCATCATCATCGGAATACCGGCGATGATGCTCATCTCAACCATATCCCCCGATAAACTCAAGGGCAAAACGTCGTATATACTCTGGGCCATCTCCATAGCGCTGCTCATTGTGGTTCTCTTCAAAAAAGCAAAAAACGGCGTTCACCGTTGGATAGGCGTCGGTTCTCTCACCTTTCAGCCTTCTGAGATAGCCAAATTTACGGTTATTCTGGTGTGTGCCACGTTTATTGCCTATCATTACAGGGAAATCAATGTGATGACCTACGGCAGTCTGAAGCGCAAACAGAAGGCGGCAAGAAGTAAGAGATACAGGTTTTTTTATGGGCTGCACAGGAGCTTTATCACCGGCGTCTGGCCGTTTATGTGGAGAGTGTCGCCGATTCTCGTGCTGCTGGTATTGGAACCGCATCTTTCCTGCACCATCATTATACTGCTGATCGTTGCCACGCTGATGCTCTTAGGAGGCACACGAAGGGAATACTTCATCACCCTGCTGGTACTGGCAGGCATAGCCGTTTATCTCATCGTTTTTCTCGGCGTTGTGCCTTACGGCAGGGCAAGAGTCGAGATGTGGCTCGATCCCTTTGCCGACGCCAAGGGCGACGGCTGGCAGACGGTGCAGTCGCTGTATGCCATCAGCTCGGGAGGCATCTTCGGAGCGGGATTCGGCAATTCGCGCCAGAAGTATATGTATATCGCCGAACCGCAGAACGACTTCGTCTTCGCCGTTGTCTGCGAAGAGGTCGGACTGGTCGGCGCTATCATTATCATACTCATATTTGTAGCCTTTATCTGGAGAGGCTTTGCTTTGAGCGTTGCGAATCCGGACAGATTCCGCCGGTTTGTCGGCATCGGCATCACTTCGCAGATAGGTTACCAGATGCTGCTGAATATCGCCGTTGTCACCAACATGGTTCCCAATACCGGCATAAGCCTTCCGTTCTTCAGCTACGGAGGAACGTCCATTCTTATGCTGCTTGCTGAAATCGGCGTGCTGCTGGCCATATCCCGAAGTTCGCCCAATAAGGTAATGTGAAAGGAGCAGATCATTTATGAAGGTACTGATGTCAGGAGGCGGCACCGCGGGACATATCAATCCCGCGCTTGCCATAGCCGATACAATCAAAAAGAATATTCCCGGCGCGGAGATACTGTTTGTGGGAACGCCGTCGGGAATGGAGTCCAGGCTGGTGCCGCAGGCGGGATTTGAATATACCTCCATGCCTGTTTCCGGTTTCCAGCGCAAGCTCACGCTTGAAAACGTCAAGCGCAATTTTGAGGCTGCGGGGCATCTCATTCTCTCGGGACATCGCGCCGCGAAGATTATTCGTGACTTCAAGCCCGATATTGCCATCGGCACGGGCGGATACGTCTGCGGTCCTGTGCTGCGGAAAGCCGCACAGATGGGCGTTCCTGTGCTGGTGCACGAGGCGAACGCCTTCCCCGGCATGACCGTCAAGATGCTTGCCCGCTACTGCGACTGCGTGATGCTTGCGGTGGAAGACGCGAAGGAACGCATTTCGGCAAATACCGAATTCGTCGTGACGGGAAATCCCGTCCGTTCCGAGGTGCTGGAATACGACAGGGAACGCGCACGCAGGGAGCTTAAACTGGATGACCGTCCGCTGATCGTTTCATTCGGCGGTTCGCTCGGAGCCAGAACGATCAACGAGTCCATGCTCAATCTGCTGGTTCGCAGCGCAAAGGACGGCAAATACCAGCATATTCACGGTTACGGCAAATACGGCAGCTTTGTCCTCGATGAGCTGAAGAATAACGGCGTTGAACTCGACGCCTGTCCGAATCTCGATGTGCGCGAATACATAAGCGACATGCCGAGAGTCATGGCGGCTGCCGATCTGGTGATCTGCCGTTCGGGAGCCATGGCGCTTACGGAGATACAGGCTCTCGGAAAAGCGGCGATTCTCATTCCGTCCCCGAATGTGGCTGAGAATCATCAGTATTACAACGCGATGGCAATGGTTGACCGCGGTGCGGCGGATATTATTGTAGAGAAGGACATCACGCCTGAGCTGCTCACCGAGAAGGCGGATCATCTGGCGGGCGACAGGGCAAAGCTGGATGAAATGTCGAAAAACGCGCGCAAGATGGCGATACTTGATTCAAGAGAAAGAATACTGAAGGTAGTATGTGATACACTCAAAAAACACGGAAAAATGTAAAGGATAAGGAGTTGTAAAACGATTGGGCAGTAAAAAAAAGAAGGGCAGCAAGGCGAGCGTTGACATCCGCACGGATGCTGTCCAACCGGTCAAGTCCGATATGTCCAAATACGCCAGAGCTTACAGCAACAAGTCCAAGATAAACTATGCGGAGCTGAAGCTGGTGCGTTCGGGACAGGCAAAGACAGCTGCGTCTTCGGAGGAGAAAAAGAGCGAAAAGGATTCCGCGGCCTCAGCTGACAAAACAGTCAAAACGGAGAAAAAAGTCAAAGAAACCAAATCATTCAAAGACAGGAAAAAAGCAAACAGAAAAGCGAAAGACAACAAGGCAAAGCATGCACCAAAAGGAAGGAACAATGACAGCAAGGGCAGGAACGAAGTCAGTTCCGCCGGAATGGCTGCGGAAGAAAGATACAGCAACGCACTCGGCAAGGAAGATCATTACAGCTCTGCGATTGAGAAATACTATCTGAAGTATCCCGACGCCAAGAGACCGGACAAATCATCCTCTGCACGCCGCGCCACTGACGCCGCCAAGAAAAAGAAGAAGCGTTCTTCCGGGAAGAATACTACCGGGGAAAGCAAGACCTCCATGGCGGAGATCGCTGTCAGAAACAAAGGTACGGTGTCGGTGAAGAAATACGCACGTGCGGCAGAAAAAGCCAAAGCACGAGGCGTGGTTTCACCCAAGGTAGCCAACAAAACATTTTACCGCCGCAAAAAGAAGCGCCCGGGCGCGCTGAATGTCCTGATGATAACGCTGCTGCTTGTGTTCCTTGCGTCGGTCGGCGTCACGGTCTTCTTCAATGTGAGGGCGATCAACGTCAAAGGGGACAATCCATACGGAGATGCCCGCATAAAAAAGGTCTGCAGCATTCGCAAGAGAAGCAACATTCTGTTTCTCGGCACCGATGAATTGGAAAAAAAGGTAGAAAAGGAGCTTCCGTATATTTCGGAATGCAATGTGGAACGCAGACTGCCGTCGTCCGTCGTGATAAACGTCAAGAAGGCGGATGTGCTGGGTGTTGTTCAGGGAGCTGCGGGGCAGTGGTCAGTGATCAGCACGGAGGGGAAGATTCTGGAAACAGTGACGAATCTCCAGAACGTAATGGACGACGATACGACCGGGATGGTGTCCTATACACCCGACTTCAGCAACGCCGGCGAGTTTGCCGAATCAAGAAAAATTCCGCTGCTGACAGGAATTGACGTTGACAATCATCTTCAGGACGGATTTATCACGGATACAATACAGCTTGGATATCTCGAAAACTTTAAGCTGCTCAAAAAGGCGTTTGAGAACGTCAAGATGAGACTGACGTCGGTGACATACGGCAACAGAGGCTATGAGGCAGTGTACGACGGCAGAATCGTCATTGTCTTCGGCAAAGAGATCGATGCCAAAACCGTTTCGCATCGCCTGGATGAGGTACATGCTTTGATTTTTGACAAGGGTTATATTGACGACAATGAGATGGGTGAGATCAAATTCAGCTCAAACAAAGTGTATTTCCGACAGGCATATGAAGTTTCGGAAGAAGAAGTGCAGCGCATACACGAGCAGAGACACAAGACAAACCGCGAACAGCTCTATAGTATGGCGGAAATATTCATGACAGCCGGAGACGACTGGGTCAGCGGAAAAATCAAGACCGAGGACTGACAGAATATCGGATTTTTGCAGAAACACTTGATGATTGCTACAAAGATAAATGTAGGATTTTGTACAACTGTTGTCATTTTGCATATTTTTTTGCGTAAAGTCCAAAAAAAAATTTATCCCGACAGGTCGATTTTTATAATTTTACTATTGAAATTTTGTCTTCAATACGCTATAGTATTACTTAGACATGTAAAAAATGAAGGAATGTGAGTACAGGGGGACGATCATTCGTCCATCTTGCTCGTAATATCCGAAGCAGGAGGAAAAACAAAATGGCTTTTGAATTCGATCAGGATTTCGAGAATAATGTAGTGCAAATAAAGGTTATCGGTGCCGGCGGCGGCGGCGGAAACGCAGTCAACCGCATGATTCAGATGGGCGTCAACAGCGTGGAGTTTATCTCCATCAACACGGATGTACAGGCTCTGCACCGTTCACAGGCTACCCACAAGATTCAGATCGGTGAGAAGATCACCAAGGGGAAGGGCGCAGGCGCCGATCCCGCAAGAGGACAGCGCGCAGCCGAAGAGAGCAAAGAGGACATCGAGGCAGCTCTCAGAGGCACAGACATGGTGTTCATCACTGCCGGTATGGGCGGCGGCACAGGTACCGGTGCGGCTCCCGTTATCGCTGAAATCGCCAAGGAAATGGGCATTCTCACCGTCGGTATTGTTACCAAGCCTTTCGCCTTTGAAGGCAGAAAGCGCATGGAGCAGGCCGAGGCAGGTATCGCAGCTCTCCGCGAGCATGTCGATTCCCTTGTTGTCATTCCCAACGAAAGACTCAAGCTTGTCTCCGATCAGAAGATCACACTTGCCAACGCATTCACCATTGCCGATGACGTTCTCCGTCAGGGCGTTCAGAGCATTTCAGACCTGATTAACAGCCCCGGACTTGTCAACCTCGACTTTGCTGACGTCACCGCTGTTATGAAGGACGCAGGCTACGCTCACATGGGCGTTGGTTCCGCACAGGGCAAGGAGAAGGCTTCCATGGCTGCTCATGCCGCCATTTCCAGCCCGCTTCTCGAGACCTCCATCAACGGAGCAAGAGGCGTTATTATCAACATTACATCTTCCAACGACATCAACCTCGAAGAGGTCGACGTTGCTTCCACAATGATCACCAAGGCTGCACATCCCGATGCAACCATCATCTGGGGTGCCGCATTCGATGAGAACATGGACGACGAGATGAGAGTCACTGTTATCGCTACGGGCTTCTCTCTTGATCCCGAAAAGAAGGATCAGAGCACAGCTGTTCAGGCCAAGCAGCCTGTCAGAAAGGCTCCTCAGGGCGGCAAGACCAATCCCAATGCCCGTGCAGGCACAGACTCCACCATCAACGAGAAGAATGATCAGGATTACTTTGACATCATGACCATCTTCGGCAAGAGATAATTTTTTCAAATAAACCGAATCCCTTCACCGGCGCAGATTTCTATGAATTTGCGCCGGTGTTTTTCTTTTTGTGTGTCACAAACCGACAGATGAAAGGAGAATATTGATTCCACCTGCCGACGTGCGATTTTTTTGGTAAATCCGGTTTATTTTTTCCTGCCCATGTGTTATAATTGATATAACAGCGTGTATATTATTATGAATGAACGGGGTTGCAATCGAAAATGAATGAAGAAATCATGTATCATATCGGACTTCCCACAAGTATCAGGGCGAAATATGCCATACTTCCGGGCGACCCGGGCAGAGTGCCGAAGATAGCGGCGTATCTCGACGAACCGCAGGAACTGGGCTTCAACAGGGAATTCCGCACATGGGCAGGCAGGCTCGACAGAGAAACCGTGCTTGTCACATCGACGGGAATCGGCGGCCCTTCGGCGGCCATCGCCGTGGAAGAACTGATCAGGCTGGGCGTGGACACATTCGTTCGGGTCGGCACTTGCGGAGGAATGAATGAAAAGGTATGCGCCGGCGACGTTGTCATCGCAACGGGTGCCATACGCATGGAAGGCACAAGCCGTGAATACCTTCCCATCGAATTTCCCGCCGTGGCAGATTTCGGACTGGTGCGCGACATGGCGGAAGGCGCGAAGGCTCTCGGGCTTCCGTTTCACACCGGCGTGGTGCAGAGCAAGGATTCATTCTACGGGCAGCACTCTCCGCAGAGTATGCCAAACGGCGCGGAACTTCTGCGCAAGTGGGACGCCTGGATTGCCGGAGGATGTCTTGCCTCCGAAATGGAAGCGGCTGCGATATTTTCGGTCGCTGCGGCAAGGAATGTCCGGGCAGGTGCTCTCTTTCATGTGGTCTGGAATCAGATCCGACGTGACAAATTCGGTGATAATTCCGAATCACACGACACCGACCGTGCCATCAGAACGGCGATTGAGGGATTAAAGCTCACAATTGCAGCCGATAAAGCCTGCTGAGTTTGTTTTTTTATTAAAAAATTCTAAAAAGCTAAAAAAATTATGAAAATAATATTGAATTTTTTTAATAGTGTGCTATAATTAAACTAAATAATTATCTTGCGATAGTTTACACTTAATATATTAATATAGAAACACCTTAACAGGAAGGGGGATGCACTATCGTGGATTATTCGGGTAACAGATTTCGCAGGCGTTTTGTCGGTTACGATCGCAGCGCCGTTGATATGGAGTTTGAGAAGCTGCTCAATCAGGTGGACGAGGAAGTCGACAAGAACGAACAGCTCAAGCGCGAAATCAATGATCTTAAAGAAGAGCGTCGTGACTGGGAATATGCCAAGCGTACGCTGGAAGAGGAACGCACCGCTATTTCGCGTGATCGTGCATCACTTGCCGAGTCGGTCAGCTCCATCTCAGGCAAGGTCGCAGAGCTGGAAAACAGCCTTTCGTCTGTCAAGGTTGCAAACGAAGCTCTTCAGAATAAAATCGATGCCACCACGTCGGAAAAGAATCAGTTGCAGATTCGTCTGGATACGGTTCAGGAACGCAACCGTGAACTGACACTGCGCGAACGTCAGTTTGACGAGATAGAAAAGTCAGTTTCGTCTATCATGTCGGTTACCAAACGCGCTACCGACAGACTTTTCCAGAAGTCGGTGGAGAACCAGGAGAATGTCATCCGTATTGCAGGAGATGCCGCGCAGGAAGCAGCCATGATCCGCGCTGACCTCACGGCCGCACGCGACGACATGAACTTAGCATTTGACGAATTCCAGGACAGAATAGACAAGATAGACGCTTCCCTTACCGGAGCGGTGCATAAGTTAGTGGCCATCAAACACGACAGCGGACTCAAGCCCAAGAATGCCAGCGCAACGATCGAGAGTGAAGTCGAACGCTTGCTTTCGATGCGCGCCGGTGAGATCGATTATTCAGACGGCAAAGGCTATGCTGTCCCGGTGCTGGGTCCCTACAGTGCCAAATTCATCGCCGATACAGCCAAAAAGGTAAATTCCGGCGAGATAGAGGGCAATCCGCCCTATCAGCAGAACCCGGTACAAAAGGAGCCGCCGTATACCCGTCCCGATACCGTTGACGAGAAGCCGGATTCCAAGCCGATCATCAAGAGGAGCTATCCTACCAATTTTGAGTCGTCCAATGCTTCGATAAAGGAAGCCAACAAGCTGCTTGACGACGCGGATGATGCCGTGGAGCAGAATAATTACATTCCGCTGCAGCAGCAGATCAATCAGCAGCCTGTTCCGCCGCCGCAGCCCCCTGTATACCAGCCGGTATACAATCCCTTTATCGCCCAGCCGTACACTCCGCCGGTGCAGTATACACCACCCGCAAGGCAGAATCCCATCGGATTCGGCTATCAGGAGGAAGAACCGGAGGAACCCAAAGTGGTCGAACCGCAACAGCCCGAACAGGTGGACACGCCGATCAATCCTTATTCTGATGGCGGGTATGAGCGTGTGGACATCAGCAAGCTGAGCAAGGATACGCCTACCATCAACATGAATACACCTGAACTGCAGTATCTTCCGTCGCAGCAGGTACCGCAGTATGCCTTTGACGGTTCCCCTGTGCAGATGAGTATGAATATGTCACAGCCTGTGATAGACGCCACCAATGGGGCTTCCTATCAGTTTGCAGGCACCGCGCCTACATTCATGCCCAATTCTGTCCCGGTGGTTTCCGCGGATGCGCAGCAGTCACCCGCTGAAGCTGATCAGAAGGATGCGGACGCTTCTTCCGTAAAGAGGGTAGAGGTCATGAAGAAGGTGCGTCAGGTACCTGTCAGTGAAAAGGTCAAGATCACCGTTCGCCACGGAAGATAATTTATTCAATTCAATCCATAAAGAGCCTGTGCCGTATACGGCTTTATTGCCGCGTCAAGCAAGGCTCTTTTTTTGTGGGAAGAGGAATTTCATATGATTGAGATATTGTACCAAGACAAGAGTATTGCCGTGTGCGTCAAGCCGGTTGGCGTGCTTTCCCAGTGCGACGGGCAGGAGGATCTGGTGGCATTGCTCCGGAAACAGATCAGCGGTGATATTTTTGCCATTCACCGGTTAGACCGGAATGTCGGTGGAGTGATGGCGTTTGCAAGGACATCCCAAGCGGCGGCTTCTCTTTCGGCGCAGATACAGAACGGCAGCTTTGTCAAGCGTTACCTTGCCGCCGTCGGCGGTGTTCCGGAACCTGCAGCGGGAGAAATGAATGACCTGCTTTTCAAGGATTCCCGCAGCGGCAAGACATTCGTGGTGGGTCGTCCGCGAAAGGGGACAAAGGAAGCACGGCTCACCTATCGCACGATTGACACGTTGGGAGAAAAATCGCTCGTGCTGGTCAGACTGTTTACCGGCCGCACCCACCAGATCCGGGTACAGTTTGCCTCCCGCAAAATGCCGCTGCTCGGCGACGGCAAATACGGCAGCCGCGACAAGGGCTGCGATATTGCCCTCTGGTCGCACAGGCTCACCTTCACGCATCCGGTCAGCGGAGAACAGCTTGATTTACGATCGCTGCCCGATCTTTCACAATATCCGTGGAATGCGTTTGACTTGAGTGGAATGAATGAAACGACTGAATAACAAAAAAACGGCACACAACAGGCATTGCTGCCGTATTGTGTGCCGTCATTGCTTGAAAAAATCAATTGCCGTAAAATGCAATTCAATTAGTCAGCGGTATAGGGCATGAGCGCAACGTGACGGGCGCGCTTGATAGCCACTGTGAGCTGACGCTGGTGGAAGGCGCATGTGCCGGTGACTCTGCGGGGCAGAATCTTGGCTCTCTCAGAGACATATCTTCTGAGTCTGTT
>ONID01000150.1 GCA_900317765.1 uncultured Eubacteriales bacterium
GCGGAAAACAAGAACAGAATCGGCGCACGGTTCCGCACCTCTACCGCTTCCTCTCTGTCGGTCTATATGAGCCGGTTTGTCCCCTCCGCCATCGTCATCACGGCGCTGATGTTCGCCGGTGTTGCGATCTGCACGGCGCTGTTTGAACTCACATGGTCACAGACCGCCCTTTGTGCGCTGATACTGCTGCTCGGCTGCATTGCCGCGGCAGCGCTGGCAACCGTTCTGTTCAGCCTGATCAGGAACGTGATTGTCTGCGTGGTGGTCGGCTATTGCCTGCTGATGTTCTGGGGATTCTTCGGCGGCTCCTTCTGCCCCTATATGTGGGCGACTTTTGCCGACAAAATCCGCGATTACTCCCCGATTTATTATATGACACGTTCCCTCGTGGAGCTGAACACCAGCGGAAGCAGCGAATTTACCCTTCCCGCGGTGCTGATACTCTGCGGAATGACGGTGGTCTGCGTTCCCCTTGGAATGGCTGCCGTCAAGGTAAGAAAGGAGAACTGAGCCATGAGCGCTTTTATGACAATGACAAAGATCAACTGCAAGATGCTGCTCAGAAACATAGGCTTTCTTCTGTGTCTGGTGCTGCTGCCCATCGGCGCTTCGGCACTGCATATGATTCAGACCAGCAGCGGATATGTCACCGACGATCAATTAAGCGAAATCATAGAGCTGGACAGCTTCGACAACGCCGTGCTCATGGACGCCAAAAACGTAGCCGTCGTCTTTGTGGACGCGGCAAAGGACGAATTCTCCGACATTCTTCTTCATTCTCTGACGAAGGAAGAATGGTGCACGGTCATCCGGTACAAAAGCGAGCCGCTTTCCGTGGAGCAATTGAAGGAACTCGTGCAGGACACCTACGACCGCAGCCTGATGGCAGCCGTGGTGTATCTTCCGGAGGATTTCTCCGCCAAGCTGATGAACGGTCAGTCGCCTGAACTGATTATCCTCAACGGGGAGAAGGACGGGCGTTTCGACCTTCTCAAGGCAAAGATCAACGCGAATCTTTCGGTTCTCGCGGGCTGCGCTTCCTCATCGGAAAGTCAGTCGCAGGTGGTCAGCATGGCAAAGAATGCCTTTGACAAAATGCCCGCCGTGAAATCCATTGTAACCGGAGATGAAACAGCGCTTTCCCCCGAACAAACCGACCATCTCAGAAGCACAGGTTACGCGCTGGCGGTGCTGTCGCTTGCCTTTGCCCTGACAGGGTGCTTTGTGGCTAACCTTGTGGTCACCGAAAGCGACAACAAATCCCTTCTCCGCATCGAGATGTCAGGCATGACCATGCTGAAATACATCGCTTCCAAGGCGCTGACCGCCGTGATCGTCACGGCATTGCAAACGGCGGTTACCGCGGCGGCAACGGCTGCCTTTGTCGGCACCGACGTGGGAATCCCCTTCGGCAGCTACCTGCTGCTGGTGGGTATGATGGGACTCATTTACAACCTGCTGTCGCTGGTCTTCGGCATCTTCTTCAAAAACACGACCTTCACGGTCTACGCTTCCTTCGGCATATGGGTGTTTGCCAACCTCATCTCCGCTGTCTATTTTGATTTTGTCAAGCTGCCCGACTGGTGGCAGAAGCTGTCGCTGATCGCGCCGCAGAAATGGGTATTGATCACCGCGGAATCCCTCATGAAGGGCGAATCCTCCGCCTACCCGAATTTCTTCCTTGTGTCGGCTGCCTTCCTGCTGGTTCTCCTGACGGCGGGCTATATCGGGGCTCAATTATCCGACGGAACCCAGAAGGAATGAAGCGCGCAGCGGAGCTGCGCTAAGATAATAGATAATAAAGAATAACGAATAGATAATAGATAAAGGACAGCGCCTGCGGCGCTGGAATATAATCATGCGGGTGAAGAAATAATTTTATTTCTCGCCCGCGTTTTTTTACGTGACAAAGAATTATTCCGATGTTATAATAGAAGCATGAATTATCCGTTATTCATTATTCACTGTTCTTTATTCTTTTAGCGAGCGAACGCGAGCGCCTCTGGGGGTTGTGCCGTTGATGAATGAAAACCTGCGTTTTTCGGAGATTTGGGAGAAGCATTACTTTGTGTTTGTCAAATTCGGATATGTGCTGCTGATGGCGGCTTATTTATTGATGAACAGTGAGAGCGCGAACCGCGGCATTGCTCTGACGCTGGCTGTGGCGGCGCTCTGTACCTGTGTCATGGCAGTGTATGAAACCGCAAAGCGAAAAAAGCGGCGGATTCTGCTGCTCTGTGCGGAATGGGTCTGTGTGCTGCTGGGAATGAAATTTTGCGGCGGCGGATTTATCGTGCTGCTGCCTGTGGCGGTTTGCGACGCGGTGAGTTTTTTTAGTCTGCCGTCATATCTCTTTTTACTATCTTTTATAGGAGCGCTGAGATTCAGCGATCAATTTACCTATTTGATGTTCTGTTTGCTGACTGCCGTAATTTACTGGCAGCACTGCGGCATGATTTTAAAATACAGGAAATCCGCCGAGGACTACGAGGAACAGGAACTGCAACTGAAAAATTCCATTGAATCCAGCGCGGCGGATTATAAAGACGAGATACGGCGCACCAATCTGCATTACGAAAACATCATGCTGCAGGACAAGGCGCGGCTGTCGCAGGCGCTTCACGACAAGTTAGGGCACCGCATCAACGGTTCCGTTTATCAATTAGAGGCGTGCCGCGCGATTGCCGCAAGTAATCCGGAAAAGGCGGACGAAATCCTTGGACGTGTTACCCAAAGTCTGCGCGACGGTATGGACGAAATACGCGCCGTCCTGCGCAGCGAACGTCCCGATCGCAAGCGCATGGCAATGTTAGGACTCAACCTGCTCTGCGAGGAATGCAAATCGCAGTACGGCATTGACGCGCAATTGACGATAGAGGGCAACAGCGACAGAATCAACGAACAAACGTGGAGCGTCATTTACGACAACTGCTGTGAAGCGGTCACCAACGCCATGAAATACGCGGGTTGCAACCGTATACGCATTGAGATCAAGGTGCTCCATCAGATGCTTCGCTGCTGCGTGAGCGACAACGGCAAGGGCTGTGAGGACATCCATGACGGCATGGGACTGGAAGGCATCAAGCGTCGTGTGGCTCAATTGGGCGGCACTGCCCACATTTCGGGCGACGACGGATTCCGCATCAATATGCTGATCCCCATAGATTAGGTAGAAAGTAGAAGGTTGAAGGTTGAAAGTAGGAGGTCAATCATGGCTATTAAAGTAATTATTGCAGACGACAGTGACTTTGTGCGCGAGGGCATGAGTATTATCCTGAGCGTGGACAGTGAATTTGAGGTGATCGGCTGCGCTGCCAACGGCAGGGAATGTGTCGAACTGGCGCGGAAGAACGCCGCCGATGTGATTCTGATGGACATACAGATGCCCGAAATGGACGGCATAGAGGCGACAAAAATCATCACGGAGGAAACTCTCGGCAAGGTGCTGATTCTCACCACCTTTGACGATTACGATTTAGTGCGAAAAGCCATCGGCAACGGCGCAAAGGGCTATCTCATCAAGAATCACACACCCGACAAGCTCAAAGGAATGATCCGGTCGGTCAATGCAGGCATCAATGTACTGGATCAAAGCATATTTGAACAGATGGCACAGGCGCAGTCCCCGCAAAGCGACGGCTTTGATCCGTCCGCCTATTCTTCCCGTGAGATGGAAATCATACAATTGGTTGCCGACGGACTCTCCAACAAGGAAATTGCTGGAAGGCTGTTTCTGAGCGAGGGAACGGTGAAGAACTACATCAGCAATATCCTCGAAAAAAGTGGCATGGAACACCGGACGCAGATTGCCATTTATTACCTTACGGGAAAAAAATAGTATTGTCTTTTGAGCATCCATTTGCCGTCACAATCTACTCACACCAGAACAAAAAAAGATGCAAGCTACTTATTGTTCTGCTTTGCGGTATTGATAGACGTAATCAAAATACGCTTTATCTCCAGACAGTCATTCAGCATGGAAGCAGCCATGCTGTCGTCTAAATATTCTGATTTCTGCAAGATATGAAGCCAATACTCTGTTTCAGCGGTTTCCTTCAATGCTATATGGAGCTTGGCAATAAAGTCGGCTTTACTGTTTCCGTATTGTGCCTCGTTAATGTTTGCGCCAATGGATGTACCACTCCGTAAAATTTGCTTTGAAATGACGGATTCGTGCTTTGTTTCAGAGAGATAACGGTGCAGTTTCACGATTCTCGCCCCGAAATAGATTGATTTATCTATCAAAATGTTTTCCTTAATAATATCAGCCCTATTTTTTGAGATTGAAGTACGGTTTACAATGAAGGGCTGAACGAAAAAGATGCACGTGGGTTATGCTGATGTCTTCAAATTGAACCTCACATCACATGATCATCCCGCTATGATCCTGACGACAATCTAAGATATATTCAACATATACGGTGTCATCC
>ONID01000011.1 GCA_900317765.1 uncultured Eubacteriales bacterium
TCATCGTAGGCGGTCAGCTCGATTTTTCTCTCTTTGCCTTTTGCCAATCTCATCGACCTCCCTCGCAAACTTCGCGTATGCCTGCGCCACCTTGCTGCTTTTGCTGTACACCACGACGCTGCTGCCGTCGGCAGTTGCCTCCACGGCGCGGACGGACATGGGAATGCTCGTGTCGAATACCCTGATACGCGGCGAATAGGTGGATTTCACAATGCTGTCAATCTCCCTGCCGATCACGGTGTTCGGGCGCACCATCGTCATGAGAATCCCGTCGATTTGCAGGTGGGGATTGATGGTCTTACGCACTCTCGACACCGTTTGCAGCAGCAGTTCCAGTCCTTTGGCGGAGAGATAATGCTGCTGGGTGGGAATAATCACGCTGTCGGCAGCCGCCAGCGCATTGAGCGTCAGCACACCGAGCGACGGAGTGCAGTCGATCAGCACATAGTCGTAGTCGCGCTTCACCGTGTCAAGATACTGTGACAGCAGCCTCTCGCGGCTCATGGCGTTCACTATGCGGACTTCCGTGCCGGAAAGCAGGATGTTCGACGGCAGAAGGTCAAAGCCCTCCGAGTGGTGAATGATGCCTTCACGCGGGTCTAAGGGCGTGTCGTCCATGATGTTCTGGATGATGTTGCCCACCGTGACCGGCAGATCGTCCGGCTGGCTCACACCAAGAGATACCGTCAGGCTCGCCTGAGAATCCGCGTCAACGAGTAAAACCCTTCGTCCGAGCTGCGTCAGTCCCGCGCCGAGGTTTGCCGCCGTGGTTGTCTTGCCGACGCCGCCCTTCTGGTTGGCGATGGCAATGACTTTGGTTTGGTTCATGTGATTTGCTTGTGAAACATACATAAACAAACGGCTCACGGAATTGTGCCTTATCTCGCAGGAACGTTTCTGACCTTTTTCACCTTCGCTCTGGCAATCTTGTAGATCAACTCATCCACGCAGTCGGTGTATCTGCCTTGCCGGATCAGGTCATTTTTCAATTCGACAAGGCTATGTAACAGCAGGCGTTTTTCTTCGTTCGTCAGATTCACGCGAGTTTTCTTTTCAAACATTTTCATCGGCTCCTTTCGCTTTCTATTATGTACGATAGGCTGACGGACTTCAAACGTGCGATTTTTTCATATCAACTATCCTTTCAAAGTGATACTTTTACAACAGTGCAATTCCTTTTTCGATTAGCAAGGTTTTGATGGAGGTTTTTAGCCCGATTAGCAGGAAGTCGATTTTCATTAGCAAAAATCCGAAAAATCTTGCTAATGATTAGCAGGCTAATGAAAGAAAGTGGCGGCAGTCCGAATTCTTTAAGGGATTGCCCGTCAAAATAGCAAAAACCGCGAAAAGCTCCATTTTTAGGCTTTCCGCGGTCTTGACTGGCGTCCCAGATAGGAATTGAACCTACGGCGTTCCGCTTAGGAGGCGGACCCTCTATCCGACTGAGGTACTGGGACATACTATTCTGTTTACAACTTACCTCTACCCTGATTTTCAAAAGGCGTAAGCTCCGGCACTTTCTTAGGAGGGGCTTGTTATATCCATTTAACTAAAGCGGCAAATAAAGATTAAAGAAAAATCCTCAAGCACCCGGCTTGAGGAAAAATGGTGACCCGGACGAGATTCGAACTCGTGTTGCCGCCGTGAAAGGGCGGAGTCTTAGGCCTCTTGACCACCGGGCCGCATGGTAGAACCGCATGCTCTAGCCAACTGAGCTATGCCGCCAAATTTCGATCTGCACATTCGTTCCGTGCAGCAGCGTCATTGATTATATAATATATTCCCTCTGTTGTCAAGCCAAAAGAAGCATTGTTTACATTTTGTTCATTATTTTAAAAAGCCCCCTCATCAAACTGTTTTCAACACAGAAAATGAATCAAATTCAGATTGACTCAGCAGAATTCATGTGCTA
This sequence comes from uncultured Eubacteriales bacterium, assembly GCA_900317765.1. Taxonomy (GTDB): domain Bacteria; phylum Bacillota; class Clostridia; order Oscillospirales; family Acutalibacteraceae; genus RUG762. The sequence goes on from ONID01000011.1 coordinate 1,913, forward strand.
AAATAGTTTCGTACTCAATCAAACAACACGGAGGAATGAAAATATGAAGTGCGGTTACTGCGGCAATGAAGTCAAGGACGACGCGCAATTTTGCTCCCATTGCGGACACACTATCGAGGAGCCGTCCGAAGAAAAACCAGAACCCCGTAAAGCAGAAAAAGGAGCTTATCTGACCTCTTTATTGGCGCTTATTGTCGTTCTGGCACTCACCACATACGGAGGCTTTCAGATCATCTACCGTGATCTATATCCCACCGATTCCGTATCCGCATCCGACAAAGGACGAGGGATGTTCAATTACGACAGCACCTTTACCGACTCGGCGCTGGTGGGCAAATGGCAGTGCACCGACCGTGCCGCAGCGGATTACGGCGATAAGAATTTCGGTGTGGACGTCAAAATCATTCTCACCCTTACCGGCGACGGCAAATTCACGCTCGACTATACCATGACTGACACAGGAGTGCAGGCGAAGTCGCTGAGCACATCGGGAAATTATTCCACCGAAGACGGCATGATCACCTTCTCGCCTGTGGAAAATCCCGGTTTGACCGAATATCTCAAACGTCACGGGAAACGGCCTTCCTTCCAGTACACAACCGACGAGGGCAGCTTCACCATTCAATATGAGAACGGAAAGAATATTGTATTTGAACAGATCGCGGAATAATGGCTCCCATATGCAGATCAAAACGGATCGCCTGACGATGTAATTGCATCGGGCGATCCGCTTTTTTGTTTATACTTTGTGACGGGAATCAGTCTTCAACCGCACTGGCAAGCTCGGAGAAGTATTTGTCCGAAATATTGCCCGAAACAGACGTGTTGTTCATGGTGGGCCCGTGGAAATGCACGTAGTAGGAGCCGATGCCAAATTGCTTCTTGATGATGTTGGCCTTAATCTGCACTTCCTGTACAGCATCAGTGCGGATCCGGTAGGCAACTTTCTTGAAGCCGCCTCTCTGCACGCTGACCACGTTGTCATTCCAGTCCAGCATAGTGTTTTTGTAGGAGAGCACGCCGCTGACGATGACAGCCGCAAACAGCACTGCCGCAAGGGCGTTGACCAACGCCGAAACGCCCGAAATATATGAACAGGCAACACAACCCCCCGCCAATATCGCTCCCCAGATAATGATGGGCTTGACGATATGGTAATAAATTCCGACCCTGTTCTTGGGGTGAGCGTTCATTTCGGTGACGTATTCGGGAAGTATCACACCAAGCAGCTTGTTAAGATTGCTCGTCTTGATGATCGGAAGCAACAGCGCTGTCTCGTCCTTTTCGTCGCCGAAACCCATGCAGACAGCCTCCACCGAGCAGCGTCCGAGCATCTGCTGGAAGACATTCTGCTTGATGATCAGGGCATGAATGTTGCGCACCTGCAGGGTGTAATTTTTGACGGTGATCAATCCGTAACGGACAATCACGTTTCTGCCTTCCCTGGCGACGCGGAAATCATAGAACCTGATGGCCGCCCAGATGACAGTCCAGATATCGGAAATCAGCGCAGAGATGAGGAAGAACAGCAGCATTCCCAGGAGAATCAGGACGGTATTGGTCCGGGAAATGAAGTTGGTTGTCCATTCCACATACGGCATGACATAGGAGAAAGCCTGGTCTAAAAAGCCCTCCGCCAACTCCCCTATAAAGAATACTCCCGCCACGACAATCCAGAAAAGCTTCCACACGCTCGATGAAGTGAGCCCGTAAAGCACGAAGTCGCCAACGCCAGTCCGGATGACCCAATCCGGTTCCTTGGCCGCAATGGCATTCTTACCGCTTTCGGCCTCCTCTGCAAGGCTGTCAAGCTCCGCCCGGTTCAGTATGAAGGAACGGATTTCATCCGCCTCTGCCAGCGAAAAGACCAGGTTCATCTCGGCGTTGTTCTTTTCCTGTCTGTTGGAATAGGCGCCGGTATCAATCTTCAACCGGCAGGTTCCCACCAATCGCTCGAAGATGTTGCGTCCCATGTCGATGGTATTGATCTTTTCAAAGGGAATGGCAACGCGTTTTTTGATAAATTTTCCGGTTTCGTAGATGAGCGTATTCTCCTCGGCGGAAACAAATGTATATCGCCATCTGAACGCACAATAGAGCAGCGTGATCAGACTGATCAGCAGCAGCACACCGATCACGGCAAGCACCGCCAGTCCGTCAGCCGACATAACAATGCCGGACGCTTCCTTTACGTCATCCACAAGCTCCTTGTTCGAGGCAATATTGCCCGCGAAACTGAAGGCGATGGACACCGTAATGGCAATAACAGCATAGATGTACCGTGCGAACAGCTCGAAAATATGGGTGAAGTGACACCTTCTTTTTGCAAACATGACTCAGACCTCCGATTCCGCTCCGGATTGTTTCATGGCCTCGGCAGCATTCTTTTCTTCCACCTTGACATTGACCCGTTTTTGCAAACGGGAGCAGATGTCCTCGGCAACGGCGGTACTGAGTTCCTGTATTTCCATCACCGACCCGGCGGTGTGAATCTGCACGGTGGAGAGCCTGAAGGGACGCTGAAGCACGCCCTGTGTCACCGCGACATGCTGTATTCTGGAAATGGGAATCACCGTGTGAGTGCGGTAGAAAATGCCCTTCTTGATCTCAATGCGGTCGGGAGCGATCAGATAGGCCCACTGGATATACTCGATCGGCGGGTAAATGAAAATCGAAAGAAGCTGAATCAGCACCATCAGACCCGCAACGATCCAGCCGATGATTTTGATCATTCCGCTGCCCTCGTCAGCGCCTATGCCGTAAAATATCGCCAGCACCATCGCGGCAAACGGGATGACAGCAAAAATCAGCGCGATGATACGTGAAAATCTCCATTTTGTCTTTGCCTTTTTGTCTACTCTCTGAAATTCCATTTTCAAGTCTCCTTTTGGTTAGTTTTCACTCAATATTATAGAAGATCCGGTGATTAATGTCAATTAACGATATGTAAAATCGGATTTTGATTAACGGCTCACAGCTATGTATTTTGCCTTTTTCATATATTTTAACCTTCTGACACTTTATTTTTTTAATATTTGTGCTACAATAAAAATATCAAATTATCGCAATGGGTGAACAAATCAAAATGCCTGTTTTACAATTTGCCGTTCCGCAGGAGAACGACGGCATATCCGTTTACAATTTTCTCCGTTCAAAGTGCGGCGTTTCCTACCGCCTGATCAAAAAGCTCAAGCGGGTGCCCCTGGGAATCACCGCCAACGGACAGCATATCCGCACCATCGACCCGCTTCACGGCGGCGACGCGGTCGTGCTGCACATTCCCGAGGACGAGAACCCCACCATGCCGGTCGAACTGCCGATTGACATCATCTACGAGGATGAACACATCGCCGTCATCAACAAGCCCTTCGGCATGCCGGTGCATCCCGCCCGCGAACACGTCGCCGACACGCTGGCCAATGCCTTCTCGGCGCATCTGATGGCAAACGGCGAACCGAATTCCGCCTTCCGGGTGATCAACCGGCTCGACCGCGACACCAGCGGTCTTGTGCTGACCGCCAAGAACAGCCACGCCGCTTCGCTCCTGCACGGACACACCGACAAGGTCTACTACGCCATCTGTCAGGGAACTCTCACCGGGAACGGCACTATTGACGCGCCCATCCGGATCATGGAAGGTCACGGCATACAGCGTGAAGTCGGCGAAGGGGGTGTCCGAGCCGTCACACACTGGCAAGCGATGAAAAATATTTCCGTGACCGCCCCGAACGGAAATCAATATGAGCTGACGCTGCTGGAAATCCATCTCGAAACCGGACGCACGCATCAGATCAGGGTGCATTTTACCTCTCTCGGAATGCCGCTTGCCGGGGACGACATGTACGGCGGCTCCCGCGATCTGATCAGCCGTCAGGCGCTCCACTGCGGGCAGCTCGACTTCTTCCATCCGATCACCGGCAAAAAAATGCATTTTGCAATACCGTTGCCGGAGGACATGGCGATGCTGTGCAAAGATCCTGCGGAGGTTATCAAGGTTGAATAATATATTTACCTTCACCCGCCTCGGTCTCTCTGCATATTATGTAGAGAAATCAAGAAAAGGAGGTAAAACGCTATGAGCAACTTCTTCGGTGGTTCTTCCTGCAGCTGGATCATTATCCTGCTCATGATTGCTGCTGCCGCTGCAACGGCACCATGGGCGACAACGACAGCATCTGCGGATGCGGCGGTTGCGGCTGTGGCTGCGGATGCAGATAAGCCCTTCGCCTTCCTCTGATCAGCAATAAGCCCCCATCATACGCAGCCCCGGCGCGTCGGAATTTTCAAGGTAAAATCCGTGCGCCGGGGCTGTTGAATTTATCAGCCAGTCTAATTGTCCGCTCCGTCCCTGACTGTGCGAAGACTCTCGGCCCGGGAAAAATCTGCTTTGGCAAGATCGATTTCACGGAAAGCCTCGTACAGACTCCCCCTCGAGGAAAGCAGCTGCCGCAGGTTCTCGTTCTTTTCGTTGGATGCCGGCATGGTTTCCAGCAGGTTGATCGCCTTGTTGTATTCATAGAGAGCGCCGTAATACTCCTGTTCCTCACGGCGGCAGAGACAGACGGCTCTGCGGAAATGGCAGAGTGCCTTCATGTAGGCTCCCTGATCCCCGTCGCTGACGCTCTTGTCCATATATCCTGCTGCTCTGCGGTATGCGTCGGCAGCCTTGCCGATCTTGTTCAGACCCTCCTGACACACGCCCATCGAAAACCAATGCGAGCCATAGAAGGAACCGAGCAGCTCATCAGGCAGCTTCGATTTGTCCAGCAGATCAATGGACTCGCTGAGATCGGACTGCATCGACTTGAAATCACCCAGTTCCCGGTATGCGTCGGAACGGTTTTTAAGCATGATCGCCATATTGATTTCCTCGCCGTCGTCGTTCTTTTTGAGCGCAATGGCGCGGGAAACATCATCGACGTTGTTTTTGTAGTTGCCTAATCGGAAATTCACCACGCCGCGCGCGTTCAGACAGGCAGCCAATTCGTTGCGCGCTGCGGGATCGTCAATCCTCTCCATGACCTCGATCGCCTTTGTCAGCGCCTCGGCGCATTTTGGATTGTCATTAAGCTCATTGTAGATGTCGCCGAGCGCTTTGAAACAAAGTCCGTACTGGAACAAATACGGCTCCTGCTCGGTCTTTTGCTTGCCGGTGAATGCAGCTGTCGCAAACAGCCTTTCAAATGCCGCTATTGCATTGTCGTAATGCGCCAGCGCCATGACAAAATCTTCCTTGCGCATGTAGCACTCGCCGATATTGGAATGCAGCGACGGCATGAGATCCATCACCTTATCGCTTTTACCGTCGCACCTTCTCAGCACCATCAGGGCGTTTTCGAACGCCTGCAGCTCCTTTTCGGCAAACATTTGCTCAAGCTGCGCGTTATCCCTGACATTCGACTCATCCGGTTCCGCAGGTAGGCTCAAAGGAGATGCGTTGTACCAGCAGATGCCTTCCTGATTGTAAAGCTCGGCTGCAACAGCGGAGCTGCTTTCTTCGCTCTCCACCGCCCTGGCAGCCTCGTGCAGGTATCCCGCGCACTCCGCCGGGTCAAGACCAACCTCACGGGACAACCCGGCAATCCTGACCTTCATGGTCTTGCCGTTAATGCCGTCTTCATGGTGCAGATCGGCAAATTCCCTGAATATTCTGCGTGCCCTCGCCATGTGTCCGGATTTGGCCAGACAGGAGGCGGAAGCGATCAGCGAAAACTCAAAGATATTGCCGTCGCTCATTTCATAATAGGGCTTTCCCTCGCCGTCGAAGGAATGTTTTCTGACCTCGCTGAAATACTCAACGGCGGACTCGTTCTTTCCCACAACCCTGCTGTATTCGCCCATGTCGAAATTGAGTCTCGCCAGATGTCTGTGATCCGTCTCGGAATAGGGCGGTTCGCTCAGCAGCATTTCAAAACGTGTGTAATCTCCGTAAAGCTCCAGCAGTCCCTGACGCATTGCCATGCGTCTCCACGACCGCACCCTCTCGTAATAGGCAGCAAACTTCTCTCTGTCAGACAGCCTGTCATTCAGGTCTGCGAGAGCATCTATTCCCCTGCTCTTGCTCAGCTCGTCAAACGTCTTGGCGGAATCCCTGTCCCCCGCCCGTTCGCACATCTGTGAAATAATGTGATAATCGACAGACGCCGCCAGCAGGTAATAAGGCTCAGACGGATCGGCGGTCTCCAGAAGTTCCACGCCCCTGCGCATCACCTGAACGCATTCGTCAAGGGGATGCTTTTCATCCTCGCTGAATTTGGCAAGTCCGATGTATTTGCAGGCGAATGCGCACTTCTCCGCGTCGGACAAAAAGAGTATTTCCGTTTCCGCCTCGGCATAGCCCACTTCGCGCATAGGTCTTCCCTTGGCGTCGGCCTCAAAGGAAGCAATCGCCGCCTCAAAATAGCGGATGCATTCGCTGATCTTTGACGCACGGTAGTGAAGGATGCCGAGCAGCAGGTTCATGTCACCCGCAATGCTCTGTATGCTGCCGAAGTCCGATTTGGTGATCTCTCCCCTGTATTCGGCGCACTGCTCCAGCGTCAGACGGCACATCTCCGCCGCGTCGGCAAATCGGCAGTCCCTCGCCAGCGCCAGCGCAGTCAGCCGCATGGCAGCGGGAAAATAAAGATCGTATTTCCCGTTGTTGCCGCAGGAATTGACGCACACGCCGGCGTATTCCACCACTTTGCCGACATTGGCTCCCGGAACGGTATCATAACATGTGAGGAACAGCTGCTGACTTGCGGCGAAATAGGAAGCCTTTCTGATATTGACCTCATCCCCGTCGCCGCAGTGCTCTGCCATTTTTTTCAGGAGATCGACCGGCAGCGTGAACCGATCGGGGGCAAATCCCTCTCCGATATCGGAATAAGTGAAGGCGTACGCCGCGTTTCCCAGTCCGCGGCATACGGCGTAGGCATCGTCAGGAACCACGCCGTCAGGATAGACGCCCTGCGCAATCCCGGTGTTGATCCGGTTCAGCATTTCATCGAGAACAGGCGCGGCTTCATCGTACCGCCCGCTTTCGCAGAGTATGCTTCCGTAATGTCCTAAACATTCTGTCAGCAGCAATGTTTTGGCATAGGTCTCCCTTTCAGCGTATATCTCCGAAAGCAGTTCCTCGGCTTCCGCCTCCCTGCCCCGTCGGATCAGAAGGTCGCTCAGCCTGAAAACGCAGCCGATAAACGACCCGGCACAATCCGAAATTCCCTTTGCCATATCCTCCCGGCAAAGGGTCAGCGCCTTGCGGCACAGTTCTTCGGCGCGGTTAAATTTTTTCTCTCGCTTCTGTTCCCATTTTTTCCCTTCTCTTGGCACACTTTCAATGCATTCCGTAAAAACGCTGTCGTATCTGTCCAGCAGCTTTGCGATCTTCTTTGCGTTGTTTTTCATAAAAATATCCCTCCCTCATCCGTCGTACATTCAATCATATGTCTTTTGGAAGTCTATTGTATCACAATTCTGACTTAATTACAAGACATTTCAGCGGCATATTCGGGAAAGAATTTTTGAATTCTTTTTGAATGATTTTCAGCTACCGGACCTCGCATCTCTTTTCCGCCAGGTCAAGCAGCAGCGTCAGAATTGTCGCAGCCGTCGTGCTTCTGATCATGCTGTGCAAAAGTTCCTCGGCCAGTATGTAGGAATTCACCCTGTCGATCATTCCGAAAAGATGCAGATAAAGTCCCGCGCAGACAATGCCGGACATGACAAAAACAACCGCGACAAAACGCAAATATTTCCTCGCATTTTCGCCGAGAGAAGAATAAAACGCAGAAAAGTCAGAAAATTTTTCATTATTCATTGATTAATCCTCCAAAATGATTTATAATAAAGGTTACGCGGCTTTGAATCATTCCGCAGCTCCATTCTAACATATGTATGCAGTTTTGAGAATACATCAAAATATGGCATTTCAGGCAAATAAAGGAGGCTTGACGGCATGGCGACAGTTGGAATCTCCACATCCTGCTTTTACCCAGTCAATACAGAGGTGGCTCTGCGCAGGGCTGCCGAGGCGGGAATCACTCACTTCGAGGTGCATTTCAGCACATTTTCCGAGCTTTCGGACAGCTATATCAAGGAAATGCGCAAAATGCTGAAAGCATACGGCGCACAGGTACATTCGGTACATCCCTTCTACAGCCTGCTGGAATCGCCCATGTTCTTTTCGGATTACAGTGAACGCCGATTTGCCGACGGTCTCGAAATCTACAAACAGTTCTTTCACGCGGCGGCAAAGCTCGGCGCACAGAACATCGTCTTTCACGGGGGACAGACCACCGGCAAGCACCGCGTGATGATCTCTCAGGACGAGTATATCGAACGGTACAACATGATTTTTGAAGCGGGACGGAAATTCGGCGTGAACCTGCTGCATGAAAACGTATACATGCACACCGCCCAGACACCGGATTTCTGCCGCAAGCTCATCGAATACTTAGGCGACAAGGCGCTCTTCACCTTCGACAACAAGCAGGCGAGACGCGCCGGATTTGATTCGGCGGAATTTGCCGGCGCACTGAGCGGACACATCCGCGCCGTCCATATCAGCGACTGCGACCGCGAACACGACTGCATGCTTCCCGGCAAAGGCCATGAGGATTTTGCCGCCATACGCAACGCTATGAGCGGAGAGGACGACAAGGCGTTCTGGGCGATAGAGGTCTACAATGACGCCTTCCGTGAAACGGAGGAAATCAAGCTCTCCCTCCATTATCTGGACATGAAGCTGAAGGAAGCGGAACAATCAAAATTTACAAAGAGTTAACCCCATTTACACCATTTAAATATAGAAAGAGTGGATAATTGATTTGATAAGCGTTCTTTGCATAGGCGACGTCATCGGCACCGTGGGAATGAAGTACCTGCACCGTCATCTTCCCGCCATCAAAAAACTGAAAAACGTAGACGCGGTCATCGTCAACGGCGAAAACTCCGCCGACACCAACGGAATCACACCCGATTCCGCAAACTACCTGCTCAACTGCGGAGTGGATCTGATCACCACCGGCAATCATTCCTTCCAGCGCAAGGAGAGCTATCCCATCTACGAAAGTCCCAATATGCCTGTGATTCGTCCCGCCAATTATCCGAGCAAGGCTCCCGGAATAGGAAGCGGACTGATCGACATCGGGCGGACGCGCATACGCGTGATCAATATGATGGGCACCGTGGAAATGAATCCCGTGCTGGACTGTCCCTTTGTCACTTCGGACACGCTGCTCAAAGGCATTGAGGAAAAGGTCATCATCATGGACATGCACGCCGAAGCCACTGCCGAGAAACGTGCCCTCGCCTATTACCTCGACGGAAGGATCAGCGCTATGTTCGGAACACATACCCACGTGCAGACCGCCGACGAACAGATTCTTCCGAACGGCACCGGCTTTATCACCGACGTGGGAATGACAGGCCCTATCCATTCAGTGATCGGCGTGTCTGTGGAAGCGGCCATTGAAAAGATGAAAACCAAAATGCCCGTGCGGCTGAACTACGCCGACGGAAAATGCATGCTCAATGCCGTTCTGTTTGTCATTGACGAAAAAAGCGGCAGGACAACGGCTATAGAGCGCATCAATATTTCCAACTGACAGATACAGGGAGGTGAAAGGGTTGTACGCCCCAAAAATCATCCGGCAAATCGCGGCATTGCTGCTTGCGGGAGCCATGCTTTTTGCCGTCGCAGGCTGTGAGGAAAACGATTACGACTGGGCGGCAGCCGAGGAACGCCGCTCGCAGCTCTATCACACTTCGCTCGACACTGAGAACAAAATCGACATCAGCAAGATCACCGATACCGACATGACCCTTCCCTACGCGGCGGGCGATACTTTCAATCCCTACACCTGTCAGTCCACGCTGACCAAAAACATATGTTATCTGCTTTATGACAGCCTGATACAGATCAATCCCGACTTTGAAGTCGAGTACGTCATTGCAAAATCCGTCAAGGTGGATCACACGATCATTCACGTACAGATACGCTCAGGCATCGTTTTTTCCAACGGCGCACCGCTGACCGCCGCCGACGTGAGTTATTCCTACTTCCTCGCCTCCCGCAAGGAGAGCTGCTATTACAACCAGCTCAAAAATGTGACTTCCTGCTCGGTCAACGGCATGACAGTCACCTTTGTAATGCAGAACGAACACGTCAATTCATTCCGACTGCTCGACTTCCCCATCGTGCACTACGATCCCAACGCGGATAAGAATCTTCCTCATATAGGCAGCGGTCGATTCAAATTCGCCACTCTGCAGGACGGCAAAAGCATTGACAAGACCCTGCTCATCAAGAACAACAAATGGTACAATCCCGACAAGGTGTCGATAGAAACGATCGCCCTGAAGGAGCTTCCCACCGTCGAGAGCATTGTGCACAGCATAGAGATCGGAACGGTATCATATATGTATACCGACATGCGGGACGGCACGCCCAAAAACGTCAACGCCAATTTCCGCAAGGTAGACATCAATCATCTGCTCTTTCTCGGAATGAACACCAACGACACATCCCTGGCGGATGAAAACGTCCGGCACGCCATCAGCTACGCCATCAGCACCAACGAAGTGGCGGCGGCGGGCTTCGGAGGAATGGCGCTCGGAGCGACAGGTCCCTTCACGCCGAACTGGAAGGCTGTGGCAAAATACCAGACCGGCAGCGGGCGCTCCAGCATCAGCCTTGCGCAGGACGCCCTCGATCAGTCGGGCTATGTCATCGTCAACAACGGCATACGCGAAGACCAGAGCGGCAAGCAGCTCAGCTTCAATATGCTGGTCTGCCGCAGGAATGCACGCCACATGGCTGCCGCCGAGAGCATCAAAAGCCAACTGGCCCGCGTGGGCATCAACGTGGACATTACCGAAATATCAGGCGGCGGACTTATCAAACGTGCCGAAGAAGGCAAGTATCACCTCTACCTTGCAGAATATTCCGTGCAGAACGACATGGACATCGGTCAGCTCTTTACGCCCGAACAGGGACTTTACAACGGGCCCATCGCTTACGACTCGGTGCGAACCTATACCAATTACCGTCTCGGACTGGGAGAGATAGAAGACTTCATCACAGCCTTTGAAGGAGAATTGCCGTTTATCCCTCTCTGCTATCTCATGGGAATGTCGGTTTACGCCCGTACCCTTGAAGGCGTGGGAAACATCAGCGAGGATCAGCTTTTTTACAATATGCAGCAGTGGAAGGTCACAAAAACCGGTCCTTCCTCTGAAAAACAATAAAATTAACAAAATATTTATTGTTTCAAGATAAAAAACTGCTGTTTTTGCATTGTAAAACGGATTGATTTGTGTTATAATTCTTTTGTTAAAAATCTTTTTAGGTTATTTTTCAAATTTCCGTAAAAAGATGTTATAAAACCAGCAAAAATTTAAATATTAGGGAGTGCTTTCTGTGATTAAAGGCAGTGTTTTGCGCGATGCTATCATTTCCGGCGCAAATTTGATCGAAAATAAGAAGCGTTCAGTCGACGAACTCAACATCTTCCCGGTTCCCGACGGCGACACAGGTACCAACATGTCCATGACCATGTCGGCTGCCCGCAAGGAGCTCATGCAGATGACCGACGACGAGCCTGCAGGCGTTGTGGCCGGCAAGGCAGCCTCCGCTCTGCTCAGAGGTGCCAGAGGTAATTCCGGCGTTATCACATCGCTTCTTTTCAGAGGCTTTTCCAAGGGCCTGAAGGGCGTAGAGGAAGCAAACGGCAGCGATCTTGCAAACGCGCTGACATTGGGCGTTGAAGCCGCTTACAAAGCGGTCATGAAGCCCACAGAGGGCACCATCCTCACCGTCGGCAGAGTCGCAGCCGAAAGAGGACGCGTCGCAGCCAGCTTCAACGACGACGCCAACTATGTATGGGACGAGATCTGCAACGCAGCCGAGGATGCTCTTGAAACCACCCCCGAACTTCTGCCCGTTCTCAAGAGAGCAGGCGTTGTTGACGCAGGCGGACAGGGTCTCTGCTACATCTTCCGCGGCATGCAGTCGGTCTTCCGCGACGGTATCATCGCCGCCAGCGAAGTGTCAGAAGCCGCAGCCGAGCAGGGCGACGTGGATTCCTTCAAGAGCACGGTGGCTCAGTTTGACGAGGTCATCAACTTCACCTACTGCACCGAGTTTATCGTCGAGAAGGAAAACGACAACGATCCCGCCAAGCTCAGAGCTTATCTTGAATCCATCGGCGACTGCGTTGTGGTGGTCGACGACGAGGAGATTATCAAGGTTCACGTACACACCAATCAGCCGGGCGACGCCATCACAAGAGGTCTTACCTACGGCTCGCTCATTTCCAATAAGATAGAGAATATGCGCAAGCAGCACGAAAACGCGGGCGCAGCCGCTCCCAAGAAGCTCGAGAGAGTCGATCCCGCCGAGGGTGAAATCGGATTTGTGGCAGTCGCTGCCGGCGACGGTCTGGTGTCCCTCTTCCACGATCTCGGATGCGAGAACGTCGTTTCGGGCGGTCAGACCATGAATCCCTCCACCGAGGACATCTTAGAGGCTGTGCAAGCCACCGCTGCCGAAACGGTATTCGTTCTGCCCAACAACAAGAACATCATCATGGCAGCAGAGCAGGCTATCCCGCTTGCCGACAGAAAGGTAGTCGTTCTTCCCACAAGAACCATTCCGCAGGGTCTCACGGCAATGCTCGCATTCGACCCCGACAACACTGTCGATGAGAACGCTGTCGATATGTACAAGGCAGCCGAAAAGGTCGGCACCGGTCAGATCACCTACGCCGCCAGAAACTCCGAATTCAACGACAAGAAGATCAAGGAAGGCGAGCTGCTCGGTCTGGTCAACGGCAAGCTCACATTCACAGAAAAAAGCCGCAGCAAGGCCATCGCAAAGCTGGCCAAGCAGATGGTCACCAAGAGTTCTTCCTTCATCACACTGATCTACGGCGAAGACGTCTCCGACGAGGAAGCCGAGGAGACCCGCAAGTATATCGAGACCAAGATCGCCAAAAATGTCGAGGTCACATTGGTCAACGGCGGTCAGCCTGTCTACTACTACATTCTCTCTGTTGAATAATAGGGTAACTCAATGAACGACAACAAAGACTTTGATTTGCAGTCAATTGAATCCAAGCCTTTAAAATTTTACAAGGGTGTCGGTGAGAAGCGTGCGCAGCTTTTTGAGAAGCTGGGCGTCGATTCTTCCGACGCCCTTTTGCGGTATTATCCGAGGGAATACGAGGATTGGAGCAGCTGCGTTTCGGTGGAAGAGGCAAAAGCCAACGCCGAGAGCGGAGAGGTCTGCTGCATCCGGGCGACCGTTTCCTCACCGGTGCGGTTTGTCCGTCTCAGGGGGAACAGAACGCTCTATTCCGCACGGGTAGTTGACCGGGAGGGAAACGGATTCAGAGTAACGTTTTTCAACAATTCCTATATTCCCAAGATGCTTGTGCAGGGCAGCGAATACATCTTCCGCGGCAAGCTCTTTGTCGGCTCAAACGGCGCGGAAATGACCTCGCCGATGTTTGATTCCACCGAGTGCAGCAGAATTGTTCCGGTCTATCGGGCGACCGAAGGTCTTCCCTCCCGGCAGATTGCCAAGGTGATGGAACAGGTGCTCGATGAGCTGCCCGAGGATCTCGCAGATCCTCTGCCCGAATGGGTCAGGGCAAAATACAAGCTCTGCCACATCCGCTACGCACTGAAACAGATACACTTTCCCGACGACAACGACACCTTAGCCACCGCACGCGACAGGCTGGTTTTTGAAGAGCTGCTCATCCTCCAGCTCGGCTTGCTGCGTCTGAAGGGGCGCAGACGCGGCACTGCAGGGGTAACAATTACTGAGAATCACTCCGAGGAATTCTGGAAGATGCTCCCCTTTGAGGCGACAAACGCCCAGAAGCGTGCCGCCGCCGAGGCCATCAAGGATATGAGCGCAGGCGGTCAGCCCATGTCGCGCCTGCTGCAGGGCGACGTTGGTTCCGGCAAGACCGCGGTTGCCGCCGCCGTTTGCCACACCGCCGCCAAAAACGGCATACAGTCGGCGCTGATGGCTCCCACAGAAATCTTAGCGGAACAGCACTTCCGTTCCTTCACCGAACTGCTGGAACCCTGCGGCATCCGTGTGGGATTGCTGACCGGTTCCATGACGGCAGCCCAAAAGCGGAATGTCCGCGAACTGGCTGCGCTGGGAATGATCGACGTGCTGATCGGCACCCACGCACTCATTTCGGACGGTGTGGAATTCGCCTCGCTGGGCCTTGTGATCACCGACGAACAGCACCGCTTCGGGGTAAACCAGCGCGGAGCGCTCGCCGCAAAGGGCAACAACCCCCATGTGCTCGTCATGTCTGCCACGCCCATTCCGCGCACGCTGGCGCTGATCATCTACGGCGATCTCGATATTTCGGTACTGGACGAAATGCCCAAGGGCAGGATTCCCGTCAGCACCTACTTCGTGGACGGCGGCAAGCGGGAACGGGCATACAATTTTGTCAAAAAACACGTCGCCGACGGCTACCAGGGATATGTCATCTGTCCCCTGGTGGAAGAAGGCGAGAACAGCGGCGACATGAAGGCTGCCCAGAACTACGCAGAAAATCTGACCGAAGGGTATCTCAACGGCTGCCGTGTGGGACTGCTCCACGGGCGCATGAAGGGCGCCGAGAAGGACAGCGTCATGCAGGCCTTCGCAGCGGGCGAACTGGACGTGCTGGTTTCGACAACCGTTGTGGAGGTCGGCGTGAATGTGCCCAATGCGGTGATCATGATCATCGAGAACGCCGAGCGCTTCGGACTCTCCCAGCTTCACCAGCTGCGGGGACGTGTGGGACGCGGAAGCGTTCAGTCCTACTGCATACTCATCAGCGACGCCAAAAATGACGCGGCTGTTTCGCGCCTGAAAATCATGTGCGGCACCAACGACGGCTTTGTCATCGCCAACGAGGACTTGAAACAGCGCGGACCCGGCGATTTCTTCGGCTCCCGGCAGCACGGGCTTCCGGACATGAAAATTGCCAACATGATGACCGACATGCAGATTTTCACCATGGCGCAGGAAGCGGCTAAAGAGATTCTCTCCAAAGACCCCGATCTGAA
Organism: uncultured Eubacteriales bacterium; assembly: GCA_900317765.1. Lineage (GTDB taxonomy): Bacteria > Bacillota > Clostridia > Oscillospirales > Acutalibacteraceae > RUG762. The sequence continues at coordinate 16,985 of ONID01000011.1, forward strand.
GCACCGGGAAAACCTCGGACTCAGCGGCGAGGTATCGAGTCTCTTCAGCAGCGAAAGAGCCATGAACTGATGTCCTTTATAATGCAAAACGCCGCACCGGCATCTTCTCCAAAGGAGAAGGTCGGTGCGGCGTATGTCATTTGTGAAGAAAAATCAAGCGGAAACGCTCATGCGATTTCTTATGTAATCCTTGACCTCATCAGGGGCAATGTTGAGCACAAAAGCAAATTCCAGGCTGATGATGCGTTCGGCTTCACGCAGGATGCGTTCGTCGGAAGCGTTGAGCTTCTTGTGAGCTGCCAACTGCGCCTTCTGCTTATTGTGAATGGTGTCTGCCAGAGCCATGATGCCCTGGCGGTCGCCGCTTTGCAGAATTTTGTTGAATCTCTCTTTGCGCTGTTTATGATCGTCCACCCAAAAATCCTCCGAATTGGGGATATTCTCTATGAGTCGACCGATCTCTTCCTTTGTCACCAGAGGCTTTGCCTTTTCCAGAAGCATCTGATTGTTCATGGGCAGATACACAATAGAATTGTCCTTGCTCGTTGACCGCAGGACATAGTAATCCGTATTTTTGCCGCAGATCGTCTTTTGAGTCGTTCCTTCGATAGTGAATATTCCTTCCGTTCCAAAAACCACCGTATCGCCTATGTTCAGCATTTTTTTCGATCACCTCGACTGATTTTTTAAAGGGATGCTACTCTCCCCAATACTTTTTTTACATTTAATATTATAACATTTCCCCTCAAAAAATAACATAGGCTGAATTAACAAACTTTTTACACGGTTTTTCGGGCATTTTTGTTTTATAGTACCTTGTTATTGCAAACAGTATAATTTGTTTTTGAAAAAAATGCCCCTTGATTGGTCAAAGCAGCCCCGAACGGGGCGTTAACCTCATTCGGGGCTGCTGTTTTTTGGTATCACGGAACAGGTCGGAACGGGGAATTACTTCCCATCGTTCTTCTTTTCCTCTTCCTTCTGCTTCTTATGAATGTTGTTGATGTCCTCGGTGGTGCCTCCGCCGAAATCATCCGGCGCACGGAATTTGCCCTTGTCCACCAATCGGAGGAATGCGTCTACCACGTCATCCTGAAGCTGTGTTCCGCGGACTTCCTTGATAATGGAAACCGCCTTTTCAAAATTCATGCGCTTGCGGTAGGGTCGGTTGGAATACATGGCGTCGAATGTATCGGCGACCGCGATGATCTGAGCCACACGCGGAATCTCGTCTCCTTTGAGCCCCTTGGGATAGCCTCTGCCATCGGGACGCTCGTGGTGAGAACCCGCGCCAATGGCCAGCTCAGGCATGATGCTGATGCCCTTCAGGGTATCGTAGCCAAGCGCGGCGTGCGACTTGATAGTCTTGAATTCCTCGTCGGTGAGCTTTCCGGGCTTGTTGAGAACCTCAGGCGGGATACCGACCTTGCCGATGTCGTGAAGCAGTGCGATGTTGTAGAAAGTCTCAATGGTGTCTTCGTCATAGCCGAGTTCCTTCGCCAGCATGACCGTGTATTCCGCCACACGGGTGGAATGACCATTGGTGTACTTATCCTTCATATCAATAACCTTTGCGAATGCTTCGACGATCTCACGGGTCAGCTGCTTCTGTTCCTTTTCCTTCTTCAGGAATTTCTTTGTCTTGCTGCGGTTGTAAGCCATCACCACTATCAGCAGGAAAAGCAGTCCCATGCCGACACAGGCCAGTCTGAACCAGGTAAGCTCATACATCGCCTTTACCTTGACGATGCGCATGCTGAGTTCCTGTGCGTCCTCGCCTTCCTTGGCATCGCCGATGCGCATGACGAATTTGTATTCGCCGCCGCCGAGGTTGGTGTAATCGATGGGAACAAGCTCGCTGCGCTTGACGGTTGTTTCCTTGCTGTCAAAGCCCTCCAGACGGTAGGTGACCTCGGGATTAACCAGTGAATAATTGAACGCGTAACCGTAAATGGTGAGTTTCTTGGTGGAAGCGGGAATCGTGACCTTTCCGTTTTCGTCAAAGAAGATCTTCGTGCCGTCGGCCTCCACACACGGAACCGAAAGCTTGACGCTGCTGACATTCTCAAACGGCTTCTCGATGTTCACCTTGGCAACGCCGGTGGTGCCTGCGATATAAAGGTCGCCGTCGTCTGTGAGACAGCTGTAGGAATTGGCGGTGGCTATACACGAAAGACCGTTGTCTCTGCCGTAATAGACGGGAGATATTTCTTCATTCTTTACCATATCATCGGAAGAAATGACATAAATGCCGTTGCTGCTGAGGATCCAGAGATCGCCCTTGCTGTTGTCGTAAACGTCAAAGTTGTTGGAATAGGGGAATTGATCGATATTGGTAATATGGTACTCTTTATCCATATATGCAACCGAGTTGCTGGTTACGATCCAGAAGATATTTTTTGTCCTGTCCTTCTTAATGCGCATAACGACTTCGGAGGAAAGTCCGGAATCCAGACCGACATGCACAGCCATTCCGTTGTTGACCACATATATTCCGCCGCCATCGGTGCCGGCAATGATTTCATTCGACAGGCCTTCGGCTACGGTCAGAATCTCGGTATTGTCGATGCCGTTTTCTTCATTGTAAACGTCAACGACCTTGTCTCCCTCAATGATTGCCACACCGCCGGTGCAGGCGACAGCAAATCTGCCGTCGCTCAATTCAATGACAGTTCTGACACGGTCGGAGGGAAGTCCGTCCTCGGGAGAAAATCTGACGACAGAGCCTTTTTCATATCGCAGCAGGGCATTCTCGCCGAAGGTGGAAATCCACAGGCGATTCTTGCTGTCGGTCACAATCGATCTGATTCTGCTTCCTTGGAGCATGGCAATAAGATCATTGGCCATAAGTCCATTGCCTGAAGCTGTCATGGCGGAAACGAGAGGAAGACTGTCAATCGCTCCGTTCTTGCCGATAACCGAAAGACCGCTGTTCTTGCCGCCTACAAACAGCATATTGTCATACAGGCAGGTCGCATTGACCACTGTCTCTGAGAGTCCGTTCTTTTCAAAGATGTCGGTAAACTGGTTGGGAACAACCTTCATAACGCCCTGTTTGGAGGAAACGACCCAGATATTTCCCTGATAGTCTGTAATGGCGCACTCCACCGAACTCTCAAGGGGAAGATTGGTCAGCCTGGTGAACTTATCTCCCGAAATAATGCCGATGCCGTTGTCCGAACAGACCCAGAGCTTATCTCCGACACGGCTGACAGAGTTGACATAATTCAGCGGAGAAATGTCAATCGTGCTGACAGTCTTGGGGGTTCCGTTCAGATCGACGCGGTAAACCGTGCTCTGGGATGTTCCGATATATGCCATACCCGCCTTGCCGGAATCGGGCAGAACGGCACGCACATCGGAGATGCCGAGCGCCTGGGAATCGTAGAAGCTGCCGATGCTGCCGTTCTGCATGGTGAAAACAGCTCCGGCATTGGTCAAGCCGTAGATCACGCCGTCTTCTCCCATGATGAGGGAACGGATATACTCGCCGTTGATCCTCTTGTCATCGAGCTGAACGAGGTTGTTTTCTTTGTCGATTTTAACAATTCCCTGCGTAGTGGCAATATAAATCGTTCCGTCACTGTCTTCCACGATGGCACGCACGGAAGAGGATTTCAGACCGCTCTTGTGGTTGTAAATCCGGTATGTGTCTTTTTCCATAACGGCAACGCCGTTGTCATTGGTACCCACCCAGAGACGTGCCTTGCTGTCCACAAACAGGCTGACAACATTGGCGATGCCCGTGGTAGAATCCACACGTTCAAAGCTCTTGCCGTCGTAGCGTGTAAGTCCGCTGTAGCTGCCTATCCAAATAAATCCGTCAGGCGTCTCTGCAATGGCATTGGCCTCGGAAGTCGTCAGTCCGTTGGTATTGTCATAAAGCACAGCCGAATAGCCGTCACTTTTTCCGGTCGGATCCACAGCAACAGATCCACTGTCGGACGCAGCCATCACCGTATTGGCGGATGCGGTTCCTGCGAACGCCGCAGCCGAAAAACTGAGGAAAAGCGCCAAACCAACGCACACACATGATTTTCTGAATTTGCGTAACAATTGAATCTCTCCTTTGAATTGGAAATCAAGCGGAAACCCATTCCACCTATACAGTTAATTATAACATACTTTTGCAAGATGTACAATATTTTTTAGCATTTTTCCAATTTTTATCAAACAAACTTATCACAGGATGAAATATACAGACAATCGCAAAAGAAGCTCCGTCTTTGTTACGGAGTAACAAATCAGAGCTTCTTCTAACAGTGGTGCGTCGCAGTCAATTTTGTCAAAGCCGGTTTCCCTGCCTCTGAAATAATTATACCACCACACACCCGAATAATCAATAGCATTCGGGCTAAAAGATGGCTGTCAAGCCCATGCAGTCCTAAAAACAGGACCGCATGGATCGATCAGCATAGAATTTCCGCTTATTGATTTTCTGCTTTTTGTGAATAATACATAAATCGGCTTGCTTCTCAGCAATCACACGGACGAAACAGCATTGGGAATCACCACGTCGCCGCCTGCGCCTTTGTATTGGGTAAGCTTTCCGTTTTCAATGACATAATCTCCCGAAGCATCCGCGTAACTGACATCTGCCTTACGTGACGGAGATGCGGAAGCCAGGACACTTATTCCCGACGAGAAAAACATTGCCGCCGTGAGAATCAATGCAAACAGTTTTTTGCGTTTCATGGTATCATTTCCTTTCTGTCAAATAGCTGTCATCATCTCCGCGTTTTCGGATGATCACTTTTTCACGGTGAGTTTGGCAGCCTTTGACTTGACGCTGCTGCCTGCGCTGTCCTTGACAAGACAGTAGAACTGTGCGCCGTTCCATCCGGTATTCGGCTTGAAGCTTGCGCTTGCTGCTGTCTTTTTATTCCATTTCGTCCACGACTTCGCGCCCTTCTTTTTGTAATACCACTGGTATTTCAGACCGCTGCCAGATGCCCTGACAGAAAACGTGACCGACTTGCCGGATTTGACGGATTTGTTGGCGGGCTGTGAAGTGATCTTCAGCGCGGCTGCCTTCACGGTAACGGTTGCAGCCGAGGACTTGACGCTTTTCTTTGAGCCGTCCTTGACGAGGCAATAGAACTGTGCGCCGTTCCATCCCTTGTCAGCCTTGAAGCTGACGGAAGCGGCGGTTTTTTTGTTCCATTTTGTCCAGGATGAAGCGCCCTTCTTTTTGTAATACCACTGATAACTCAGCTTGCTGCCGGACGCCTTGACCGACAGCTTGACAGTGCTTCCTGATTTGACGGACTGACTCTTTGGCTGCGCAGTAATTTTAAGTGAGGAAGGCTTATAATTGTAGTTGACCTTGACCTTCTTGCCGAACACCTTGTTTAATCCGGCTGACGTCCACTGCTTCGCTGTGCCGGCATAGTTGACGGTACTGATAGAACAGTCGGGACCGATCTCTCCGATTTTGGGTGATATGGAAAGGAGATTGAGCGTCTTAATTCCCGACTCGTCAAAGGCATATTCACCAATGTTTTTGACCGACGCCGGAATGGTAAGGCTGGCAAGACTGTCAGTCTGAAAAAATGCAGCTCTGCCGATCTTGGTCACTGAATTGGGAATACTGATGCTCTTGAGATAGAAGCCCTTGTAAAACGCACTGTTTCCAATGGTCTTGACAGAGGATGGAAGAGACACACTGGTAAGATTGCTTTTCAGGAATGAACATTCGCCGATTTTCTTAACGGTATTCGGAACAGTATAAGAACCGGTTTTCCCCTCCGGCACTCTGATCAGCCCTGTTTTATCTTTATCGTACAAAATTCCATCTTTGGACGAATAAACATAATTTCCTGAAGATACATAAATCTGCTTCAGCTGATAGCAATCTTCAAAAAGGACACATTCAATATCATCATCCTGGGAATAGAGTTCTATCAGGAATACGGAGGAAGGGATAGAAACGCTGGTAATATGATACCTCTCGTAAAATGCAACCGGATCAATGATTTCGGTACAGTCCGGGAGGACAACGTTACTGTCGCTGCCATAGTACCCGACTACACTCACGCCGGAGTAGAGAAAATCACCTTCCCAATAATACCCCTCTGCCGCTACAGACATTCCAGCGGAAAAAAACATTGCCACTGTTAGAATCAATGCGTATAGTTTTTTGTGCTTCATAGGATCATTTCCTTTCAAAATAATAAATAATTATTCATGCTCCGAAGGGCATGCTCTTTAAGTTGTATTCTATCACATATCGATAACAAAATCAAGATTGTTTAATCATTATTTCTTATTTTGTACAAAGCACACAAATATTCAGCAAAAAAAGGGCAGCACCGAAGGAATACCGATGCTGCCCGCTTATATTATACATTATCCAGTGAACGCATTAACACATATCGTCTCCATTACTCCGGATCCGGATGGAATCAGTCTTTGGCGTTGTTGAGCACCAGTCGGAAGGACACTCTGCGGCTGGCAGCGAGATTGATCTCACCGTTGTTGTCATAGACAGGGAAACTGTTGGATTTGCCCACCGCCTTGAAGTCCTTGCCGAGCGTCTTCTTGTCCACAGAGGTCTTGACCGTCAGACAATACTTTCTGACATTGGTTGCTCTTTCCTTCGACAGAGCCAGACCGCTTTCATAGGAGCTGCCCTTGAGCGGTGCCGTGTGGCCCTCCACCATTGTATTGGCAATCAGGCCTTTGTATTTCTCGTTATATACCACTTTAGTGTATATCGGCATAAACTTATTGAGCAGCTTCTTGCCGCTGTCGCTGATCTTGGCGGAATCCCCGGCAAAAAGCACGGTAGCGTCAAGTGAAACGTCGCCTGTCGCCCTGTCGATGACTGCGGAAATGCCGGCTTCATTCAGCTCGGTTTCCAGCTCGCCAAGAAGCTCGGACCTTTTCTTGGTGCGTGCCTCGATCTCGCTGTCGGACAGCTCGCCCATGTCATTGAGCAGCTTTTCGCGGGAGGATCTTGTTTCGGTGTAGTAATAGACCGTTTCGCCGTCGCAGAGCACCAACTGACAATTGCTGAAGAAATCCTCGCTGCCCTGGAAGAAACAGGCAAATTCCCTGACGGTAACCTGCTTCTCGTTCAATTCGTTTGTCTCGGACTTGATGATCTCCATCAGACCGTCGTCGCGCAGCCTTGCGTAAATGTAGTCGCCCATGAATCCGTAAACTTTACCGTCAATGTCCGACGCGTATGTCAGACCCTTGCCCTGGAACGGAAGCGTCAGCGAATCCATTCCGTCAAAACGAGGACTGCCGATAGCCGCGCAGCAGTTGATATCTCTCTGAGACGCCTTTGATTCCTCCGCCTCCTTGGTAAAAGGAAAGCTCTTGAGCCTGACGACGTCCCCGTTGCCGGTCAGCTTCAACCCCAAACCGCTGAATGTGAATTTATACTCGATCGGAGTGTCGCCCAATTCATAGGTAATGTGATAGTTATTATCCACAAATTCCTTCGTAAAGGTCTTTAAGGGCGTAATAATCAGCTTATTGCCCGACACGCGGAAGGTGCTCATGGTCTTGATGAGCTTGCCGCTCTTGCTGACAAACGTGACGCAAGCCCATTCCTGCTCACGGTTCCCGTCAAAGGCGGAGAAATCAGTGAACAGAGCCGCGCAATGATTGAATCCCGCGGCAACCGCCACCGGCAGGAACGAACACTCGACTTCGGCAGACTCGCCCTTTCCGTTCATGAGGGTACGCTTGACAAAGGATGTGGTTTTCTGAAAACTCTTTACATCCTTTTCCATATCATAAAGAGTGTAAGAGCCGTAAAACATCTTTTCAGTATAATTGATCTTTTCGTAGACGCTGTCCGGAGAAAGCTTGTGCTCCGCTTTGTCAAACTCATCCCTGACTTTGCCGCTGTCAAAAAACTCGTAATACTTATGACCGTTGGACTTGACGCTCCCGTCGCCGCAAGCCGTCATTGCAAGCAGCATGACAGCTGAAACGATCGCCGCAACTATTCTTTTCATGTGATCAATCAGTCCTTTCATAGTTTTTACACAATTATATCACATTATTGTTCCTATGTCAATCAAATTATGTAATAATTGCCAACCGAAGAAGCCGACCAAAGAAACCGCTGCGACAGATGTCAATATACAAAATGAATAATGAATACTGAAAATTTAAAGATGAATAATACAAGTCAAAAATCCTGTCAACATAAGTTGACAGGATTTTTGACTTGGCGGAGAAGGAGGGATTCGAACCCTCGAACCGCTTTTAACGATTACACGATTTCCAATCGTGCGCGCTCGACCAGCTACGCGACTTCTCCGTATACCATATTCATCATGTCTGCGCCCGAAAAAAGACATTCAAAACAGCGCTTAATTACTATACAACAAATAATCCGAAAAGTCAAGCTTTTTTTTTAATTTTTTTAATCTGATTTTTTGCTGCTTTGTTCCCCATAAAATCCATGGAAACTGACGATGGCACGTCCTTCATAAACTGTCAGAAATTGGACAAAGCAGATTTGAACAAATCCGTCTAAAAATCCCCTGTATGGCATAAAATATGATGAAGGATTTTTCGGATATCTAATAATGAGAAAAAACGAGAGGACAGGTATATCATCCATGACTAAGCAAAATTCATTCGTTTACAAAATCATCGCCTTTTCGCTGACTGCGCTGTTGTTTGCATCCGCATACGGAATGGTGCCTTTCGCCGTATACGCTTCGCCGGAAAAATCGGAGCATACGCCGCAGAACGCTTCGGAGCAGACTAAAGAAACGGCACAGACAGAAAAAAACAGCACAAATGAGAAAAAAGAGAAAACGCCTGCACAGCCTGCCGATTCCCTTGGACTGACTGCGAAGGCAGCCGTGCTGATGAACGCCGAAACAGGAAAGATCATCTATTCGGTCAACGAAAACCAGCAGCTTCCCGAGGCTTCCATCACCAAAATCATGACCATGCTGCTGGTGTTTGAAGCGCTCGACACGGAAAAAATCACCATGGAAGACAGCGTGACGTGCAGCGAATACGCCGCTTCCATGGGAGGCTCGCAGATATGGCTGGAACCGGGCGAAACCATGACAGTGCATGAGCTGATCAAGGCGGCGCTGGTCGGTTCGGCGAACGACGCCTGCGTCGCACTGGGCGAACACATAGCCGGTTCCAACGATGCGTTTGTCTCCATGATGAACGAACGCGCCGAGGAGCTTGGAATGACCGACACCTTCTACTGCAACTGCACCGGTCTTGACGCGGACGGACATGTGACCTCCGCCAGGGATATTGCGGTGGCTTCGGCAGAACTGCTCAGGCATGAAAAGGTGCTCGAATACACCGGAATATGGATGGACTCCCTGCGTGACGGAAAGCTCCAGCTCACCAACACCAACAAGCTCATCAAGCACTACAACGGCGCTATCGGACTGAAAACCGGAACCACCAGCAAAGCGGGATGCTGTATTTCAGCGGCTGCCAGAAGAGACGGCATGACCATGATCGCCGTGATTTTAGGCGCTCCCGACAGCAAAAGCCGTTTCGCCGACGCCCGGAAGCTGCTGGACCACGGCTTTGCCAAGTGCGAACTGACCGACGTTTCGGAAATGGAGATCGAGCTGCCGGACATTCCCGTTGTCGGAGGAATGGAAAAGACAGTCGGCGCATACGCGGACATTTCGGGCCAACTGCTGACCGAAAAGGGCAAAGGCAAACAGATTCAAGCGGTGGTGGAACTTCCCGAATCGCTCAACGCGCCGGTGGAAGTCGGGCAGCCGATCGGCGTAGTCAGACTCGTACTTGACGGAGAGACAATAGGGCAGTACGACATATGCTCCGACCGCGCTTCGGAAAAGGTGACCTTCTCGGCTGCATTCGGTGAGCTTTTCAGAGGGCTGTTTGCCAATTAATTCATCAGATAATCAGCTGAATCTCATGAGCCGTGCGAGCTTTGCAGCAAAGACCGCACGGCATAATTTTCTTCAATCAAATATTGACATACATAATTGAATTATTCAATTATCTTTTCAATCTATCACAAAAACATTTCGGAACATCTTGCAGTCTCCGTCCGAAGTATGATATAATATTTGCAAAATATTTCCATCACTCAAAAGGAGGCTGAACATTGAACCAACGTTTGGCAGATATTCTGCTGGAATCATTTCCCCGAATCTTTACCCAAGGACTACTGATGACCATTCCGCTGACAGTGCTTTCCTTTGCCCTTGCGCTGATGATCGCCATGGTCTGCGCCATGATTCAGATTGCCAATGTGAAGGGTCTGAGGCAGATAGTGCGGTTCTACATCTGGCTCATCCGCGGCACGCCGCTGCTGGTGCAGCTTTACCTCGTCTACTTCGGACTGCCTGATCTCGGCATCGTGCTGCCGGCATTTCCCTGCGCGGTGCTGGTCTTTGCCCTGAATGAAGGCGCCTACTGCGCCGAGACCATGCGCGCCGCCATTGAATCGGTGCCCAAGGGTCAGCTGGAAGCGGGCTACTGCGTGGGAATGAGCTACTTCCAGACCATGCGGCGGATCATCCTGCCGCAGGCATTCCGCACGGCCTTTCCGCCGCTTTCCAACTCCCTCATCTCCATGGTCAAGGACACGTCGCTCGCCGCCAACATCACCGTCGCAGAGATGTTCATGACCGCGCAGAGAGTTGCGGGCAGGACATATGAACATCTTGCGCTTTACGCCGAGGTGGCTGTCATCTACCTGCTGTTCTGCACCGTGATCACACGGCTGCAGGCATTTGGAGAGAAACGCCTCGCACGCATGAACGGGGGTGACGTCATCCGTGCTTGAACTGAAAGAACTGCACAAATCCATCGGCGGTACGGAGATACTTCACGGGGTCAATCTCAGCATCAGAAAGGGCGAAGTGCTGGCGGTTCTCGGCCCTTCGGGTTCGGGCAAGACCACGCTGCTGCGCTGCCTGAATTTTCTCGAAAAAGCCGACAGCGGCAGCGTTGAATTGCTCGGAACAAGCCTTGACATGCACGCCGCTTCCCGAAGTGAAATCGCCGAATACAGAAAACATACCGCCTTTGTCTTTCAGAATTTCAATCTCTTTGCCAACAAGACGGCACTGCAAAATGTCACCGAAGGGCTGATCGTGGCAAGAAAAACGCCAAAAGCCGAAGCGGAAGCAATCGGCAGGAATGCGCTGAAAAGAGTCGGGCTCGCCGACAAAGCGGACGCCTATCCTTCGCAGCTCTCCGGCGGACAGCAGCAGCGTGTCGCCATTGCCCGGGCGATCGCGGCACAGCCGGACGTGATCATGCTGGACGAACCCACTTCTGCCCTTGACCCGGAGCTGATCGGCGAAGTGCTGAACGTCATCCGGCAGCTTGCGGAAGACGGCATGACCATGATTATCGTCACCCACGAAATCACATTTGCCCGAAGCGTCGCCACCGATATTCTCTTCATGGACGACGGCAGGGCGCTTGTGCAGACCGACACCAAGGATTTCTTTGAGAAGAACAACAACAAAAGAGTGCGCGATTTTTTGAGCTCACTCAGTGAAAGGATGTTTATAAATGAAAATGATGAAAACCATAAGAAGAACAATAGCCATGCTCACAGCGGCCGCGCTTCTCACGGTAAGCGCGGCGGGATGCGCAAAAAAAGAGGACGAAAATAAAGACCTGCTCCAAAGCGTCAAGGAAAAGGGCGTTCTGACAATCGCCATGGAAGGCACCTGGTCACCGTGGACATACCACAACGAAAAGGACGAGTTGGTGGGCTTCGACGTGGAAGTCGGCCAATACATCGCCAATTACCTCGGCGTGAAGGCAAAATTTGTCGAAGGCGAATGGGACGGACTCTTTGCCGGACTTGACTCCGGAATGTACGACATCATCGTCAACGGCGTGGACAAGACCGAGGAACGCGAAAAGAAGTACGATTTTTCAGACCCATACGCCTACATTCACACGGTTCTGGTGGTGCGCAAGGACAACAAGAAGATAAAAGACTTCAAGGACCTGAAGGGCAAGACCACAGCCAACAGCATTGGCAGCACCTACATGGAGCTTGCGGAGCAATACGGCGCCACGGTCAAGGGAGTGGATTCCCTCGGCGAGACAATGACAATGGTCATCTCCAAGCGGGCCGACGCGACGCTCAACGCGGAGCCTTCCGTCCTGGATTACATCAAGGAACAGCCCGACGCGCCCATCAAAATCGTCGCCTCCACAAAGGACGCCAATCACGTCTGCATTCCGATCCGCAAGGGCAAAAACACCGCGTCCTTCCGCAATGAAGTCAACAAGGCGCTCGCAGAAATGCGCGAAGACGGCACCCTCACGGCACTTTCCGAGAAATACTTCGGCTCGGATATAACCAACGAGTAAAAATGAGCGAAAAGATTGATAGGCATCATTCACTGAACGCACTTGTAAGACTGTCGCTGCCCGCCGTCATGCAGCAGCTCATGGGAACGCTGCTGCAATATGTCGATACCGCCATGGTGGGACATTTGGGCGAAGCGGCGACGGCTTCGGTCAGCACCAGCACCACCGTCAACTGGCTGGTACATTCCATTCCCTACGGGCTGACGGTGGGTCTGCTCTCCACACTGTCGCAGGCATACGGACGCGGCGACCGCGACGAGATGAATCGGCTTGCCGCGATGGGCAGCCGCCTTTCGCTCTGGCTCGGGCTTGCGCTGACAACGGTGTGTTTAGGAATATCGCCCTTCCTGCCGACGTGGATGCAGGCTGCCCAAGAGATCCGGCAGCCTGCGTCGGCTTATTTTTTTGTGGTAAGCCTTTCGCTTGTCTTTTCCGTCACCGGCGGCATGTTCGCCTCTGCGATGCACGCCGTAAAGGACACCCGCACGCCGATGATCATCAATCTCTCCGCCAACGCGCTGAACGTGGTGCTGAATTATCTTTTGATATACCGCGCATCACTGGGCGTCATGGGTGCGGCATACGCGACCGCCATTTCCACCACCCTCTGCGGAGTCGTCATGTTCATCGCCTTCCGGCATAAACAAGTGCTCCGCTTCGGGCGTGAGGAATATTTTTCGACCGACCGCGAAAAGCTGCGCAAGCTTCTGCGCGTGGGACTTCCCGTCATGGCAACTTCCGCCGTGTCGTGCAGCGGATACATCGTATTCGCCGGAATGGTCAACGGCATGGGCGTTACCACCTTCGCAGCCCATTCCATCGCCGTGACAGCGGAAGAGATATTCTACCTTCCCGGTTACGGCATACGCACCGCTTCCTCCGCGCTGATCGGTTCTTCGATAGGCGAAGGCAACCGGCGCAAATTCCGCGACACACGCAGGCAAAGCATTCTGCTGACCGGCGCGGTTATGACAGTCAGCGGATTGATTCTCTTCTTCGCCGCCTATCCGCTGATGAAGATATTCACTACAAGCGAAACCGTCGCCGCAATGGGAGCGAGCGTGCTGCGCATGGTGGCATTCTCAGAACCCTTCTTCGGACTGATGGTGGCGTGGGAAGGCATCAGCTACGGCACCGGACGGACGCGCAGCGTATTCATTATTGAAGCCCTGAGTATGTGGGGCGTCAGAATCCTTTTCACCTTTCTCGTCATCCGCGCCGGAATGGGTCTGACCGCCGTCTGGTGGTGCATGATCGCCGACAACGTGACCAAAGCCGTTCTACTGACGTTTGTCGGACTCCGGCAAAGCGAAAAGCACCTTTTTAACAGGTAGGTGGATTATTTTGGACTTTCTTCTTGCAGAATCCAAAAAAATGCATTATGATATAAATAGATTCATACTTCAAGAGGTGCATGACAATGAAGATTTCTCTGCCCCACGGCAGGAACGCCGGAAAAACCAACGCCAAATACGACAGCGAAAAGCTCACACCCGTGATCCGGTGCAGTATTTGCACCGGCGAGAAGGTCGCAGGATTCCGCGACAGAATCACAGGCAAATTCACCGACGTCATGCTGATCCGCAGCAGTCACGACCTTGACGCCTTCCGCAAAAAATACGGCATTGAGGGCGATATAGAAAAAATTTACTGAGATTCTATCTTGACAATTCAACAAACAGGCTGTCCCACGATTGATTAAAAATCAACCCGTGAGGCAGCCTCCTTTTTATGCTTTTTTTAGGTAATTGTAAAACTTCGAAAATGCCGGAAATTGGTGGGGTCATGCATTGTTCAAAACGAAGTTTTTCTCCGGTCGGGGCAAGGAAAATCGTTGTATTGAGCTATTTCTGTATTCGCCCAAACCTTTCAGGTGTCCTCACTGGTCTTGCTCGCTCGACTTCGTCTCGCTCGTGGGGCTCTGCCCCACTCCCCGCAAGGGCGCTGCCCTTGACCCGCCAGGAGGAACGAGTTCCCCCTGGACTCCCACGCTCGCATGCGCTCGCTTGTTAGCGCTGCGCTATGCTTTTTTTCTTTTTTGTTTTACAATCGCCTAATGCATTTTTTTGCTTGGACATTGATTCGAAAGTCGGTTGCCTTGTGACATCTACAAAATATTTGCCACAGAGGGCAATTCCGTTGTTCTGAGATGATCGAGCGCGTCATCCGTCTCGTGAAGCGTAAGATACAGTTCACCGTACTTCCCGCTGTCGTAGAGAGGGCGAAGCTTTCGCACAGCCGAGGATACCCGTTCCAGTTCGTCATGACGGGAGTAGGTGGAGACAACCGGCTCGTATTCCTTCCAGCTGCGCGAGATTTCGTCTATCTTGGCGTCAAGCTGCTCCAGGTCTTTGGGTTCGGAATCTCCGGCATCGATCAGGGAAAGGGCTTCGTTTGTCATTCCTGACATTCTGCGGCTTACACTGACTGTATGCAGCAGGGCAGCGGCGCAGAACGTGAGCAGAAAGATGAATAGCATCACCGTTATGCCTTCGCGGCTTATTTTCAATTTGGCACCTTCTTTATGATTTTGAATTTCCCGCCGCAGTCGCCGTACATGATGAATACATCGCTGAGTGCAACCCGCTGGGATTTGAGCGTTTTCCGTATTTTTTCCGCAGTCCAGCCGGTGAGGTCCGCGGCTTCTTTTTCTATTTCTCCGTCGCTGATGATCAGGGCGTTGAGAGAGTCCTTTCCGTCATCCTTCCCCGCCTGTGAAGCGGTAAGCGGATGTTCACCGCTTTTCAGCAGTACGCTCAGCACGCCGTCAGTCTCGATGATGGCGTATTCCACCGTTCCGGGGTCAAATATATCTTTCTTGCGCAGCTCCTCAAACAAATCCTCATTGCTCAGACGCAGAGAACGCATGGCAGCCTGATTGATCTGCCCCTTTTCTATGACCACGACAGGCATTCCGGAGATCAGCTGGCGGAATGGGCGGTATTTGAGCATTATATAGGACATCGCCATTTCGGTGACAACCAAAGTCAATATCGGAACAATGCCGGTGAATATGGATATTCCCACCTCCTGCATGGGCATGGCGGCAATGTTGGAGATCATCAGCGTCACAACGATTTCGGACGCCTGCATTTCCTTGATCTGCCGCTTCCCCATCACCCGCACGGCAAATATTACCACGGAATACAGTATTACGGTTCGTATCAATGAGACAAACACTTTTCATGTCACATCCTTTTGGTTATCAGACTGAGAGAACAGTAATAGTATTGCCGGAAAAAACAGGCATCATACAGGAGAAACAGTCATCCCGCACGAAAAACCGTTTTTCGCGCGGGATGATGTTTTTTATTGATTGGTATGGTCGGTTATTTCTTTTCGTATAAAGGGTGCTTGTCATCCACTTCATGCGGTGTGCAGATCAACGCCCAGAGAATGTTGCCTAATTCGGAATCTGTCTGAATATAGACGTATCGCGGCTCACCGTTTTCGGAGACGATTTCGTAGAAATATCCGTACTCGGTGCTGTCGTCCTGTTTGATGCCGATATTCGGGCTGCCGAGCTTCTCCCTGAGAATCGGATCGCTCAGTCGTCCGCCCTCTTTGAGCAGCGACCGCAATTCGTCAGCCGTCACCTTGGGCGTGCCTCCAGGCGTCCAAAGATAAGGTATGTCGCCGATCAGCCGGGCGTTTATCTCGCTGCTGCTTTTGATGTCGCAGATCAGGTAGGCATCTTTGAGATAATCTGTTCCGTGGAGGGATTCGTCATAATAAACCGCCGCTGCCTCCAGATTCATGACCTTGAAATCCGTAACGCCCACCTTTTCCGGATGATCGGTGTTGCGATAACAGAATTCCACGGTGACGGAATACCAGTTGTCGTCGAGGGTGCATCCAAAGTGCAGAGTGCCCGTCTTGACACTCTGATTGGGATCGGGATTCACTGCGGTCTTGCCTTCCTTTTCACATTCCGAAAGCCCGACGGGATAGTTGGAGAAAAAGGCATCCACAGCTTTTTCAAAGTCCTTGCCCTTTTGAAGTTCGGGCGTGAAATTCCTTGCAAAGGCTTCTTTACTGCCTTTGTCGGCGGAAAGCAGCAGGGCTTTGATTATTTCATCCTCCGCGCTGGATTGCGATACCGATTCGTTCCGCCAGATGTCCGGAACACATTCATAATGCGAACGGTCGTAGATGGTCTTTACCGATGAGGAAATACTCCAAACCGCAATCATCACAAAGATCACCACAGGCAGAGAGACAAACACACCGCCGACGGTCATCATGACGGCAGGCGTCTTCTTCCCGGCGTATTCCGCCAGATACCTTTTTAAAAAGCCGCGGATAAGCAGGATCAATCCCACGATAAACAAAATCGCCAATACGATAACTGCCAATACGATGTAGATAAGCGTCATAGAGAAGAGTGCCATTGAAATTCCTCCTGTCAGAGTGTAGATGTCATTGTTCCGGAAATGCCGATGGATGCTTTCAGAAAACGGCTTGTTTGATCAGCGTTGCTTCAGTATGCTGCGGATTATATAGAATCTCGCCCGTTTCGGGAGCATATCCAGCAGTATCAGAAGCGGGTTGCGATTGATGGAATATGCGAATTTCGGTCTTTTGGCACAGAATATCCGGTATAGCTTTTTCGCTATTCCGGCGGGAGGAATGCGTCGTGCCTCCACGTTATCGACGATCTGTTTGAATCGCTCCGCGTTGCAGGTATAGAGCTTTGTATCGCGGCAAAATGCGTCAAGCTGGCGGGTGGATTCTCCAAGCATTCCGGTGTCCACCGCTCCCGCGCGAAGCACCGCTACGCTCACGCCTAACAGCTGAAGCTCCATTCGAAGAGAATAGGCATACTGATCAAGCGCCGTTTTGGTGATTCCGTAAAGACCCGTGAAGGGCAGCGGATCGCGCACCGCAAGCTCGCTGGTCAGCATGACAATTTTCGAGCCCTTTTGCAGCAGCGGCAGAAACGTCCTGTTGATCAGAAATGCGCCGCCGAGATTGACGCGGAATGCCCGTTCGAATTGGGACGGGGATATTTCGACAAGCGAATCGAGCATGTATATTCCGACCAGATGGATGATGCCGCACAATTCGGATGTTTGTGCGGAGACTGTTTCAAACGCCGCCTTGACGCTTTTTTCGTCGGTGACATCCGCCTGCAGCGGAATGACGTTTTCCCGCTCGGGGCAGGCGTCCCTGTCGAGCGCGAATACGCGGTAGCCCTTCTTTGCAAACAACCCGACAGTGGCTTTGCCCATGCCGCCGTTTGCTCCCGTAATAAGAATGTATTTTGTACTGTTGCTCACCCGTGACACGCTCCTGTTTATGTATGATCCGGCTTTATTCTACGGTAAATCCTGTATCCCGTATATCCGATGACAAGGTTTACAGCCGTTAGAAAGATGACTAACACTGCATAATCATCATCAATCTGAACCATTCCGTCGATGATGAAAATCAGTGCCGTGGATAAACACAGCATAATCAACAGCGTCAAGCCGACAAACAGCCATTTTTTCAAATGAATTCCCCCTATGCTTTCTCATTTCAGATTCGGAAAAGCAGGCGGATTACATACCTCGTCTTTCCTTTACCGATTCATTTTCCTGAGGGCTGATCAATAACCGTTCGGCAACGGTCACTGTATAATGGTCGGTTTCGTATGTCATCCCGGTTTCCTTGAATCCGTTTTTTTGCCAGAAATGCTTTGCCTGGGGGTTGCTGTCCACCCAGCCGAGTCTGATTCCCGAAAGCCCGATGCTTTTCAGATAAGCAAACAACTCGTGTATGATGCTGCTTCCGACGCCCGCATTCTGTAGGGAAACATCTGTCATAAAGAAACCGATGAGGCACCTATTATGATCAGGATATGCCATGATCAGATCCATGACGGCGATCAGCTTTTCACCGTCGAAATATCCGATGTAATATTTGTCGCTATACTCTTTGTCGGGCGGCAGCGCCTTCATGTCGTCGAGGATGCTCTGCTCTGTGACAAACGGGGGACAGTGCCTGTAATACAGCGGATTTTTGCTGCACAACGCCAGTATCTCAGGAATATCGGAATAATTCAGACTGCGGACATGATAGCGGACGGATAATTGTGAAATGTTGATCAAGCGGATATTGTCATTTCCTGTCATCTCCTCCGCGTCAATCACCCGGAACCCGTTCTCCGAAAGAAGCGACGCAAAGACGCCGGAACCGTTGATCAATCTGCGGGAGAAAGTCCCGTCGTAAATCTGTTTCACTCCGCATGACGGACTTCTGGACTGAAGTATCGCAAGGTCGATCGGATGCTTTTGGGCAAGCGCGAGACATTTTTCCGCTCCGTCCCTGAATTCTCTGCTCCTGTCCTCGCCGTCGGTATTGACAATCCTTCCGTTTACCATCTCGCAAGGCGGACGCGGAACCGATAATCCCCCTGCCACCTCGGGACATACGGGGATAACTTCATGCTCCGCAGTGAAGTCGATCACCTTTTGACATAAGTTGTCGCCGCCGTTGTATTTGCATTTCTGTCCCAGAAGGCACGCGCTGACCATGATTTTCATGCTGTATTCCCCCTGTTAGACTGATTCATTCAGATAGATGCAAAAAAGTGGATAGGATGGAACCTGAGAAAGATGAATTATAAGCTGTCAAGGCTCACGTCAGCAAACCCTTCCCCGAAAATATCCTCTGCGTTGCAGATGATGACAAACGCGGTCTTGTCCGTCTCCATGATGGCGGATTTCAGCTCGGAGATTTTGCTCGGCTTGAATGCGCAGATCAGTATATCCTTTTTGTTATCGCTGTAGCCGCCTTGGGCGCGGATATTGGTGACACCCAGATCAAGCTCTATCAGCCGTTCCTTGATCCGGCTTCCTTCGGAACAGATAATGCATGCCACCTTGGACGTGTTGCGACCGTAAACGACAGCGTCCATTGCGAGACTGCTGATGTACATTGCGATGGCGGCGTAAAGACCGTCATTGATGTTCCTGAAAACAACGGTATATAGGGCGATGACACAGAGATCGATCAAAAGGCAGATTTTACCTATGGAGATGTGCCGGAAGTGGTATTTGAGCAGCCTGGCGGCAAGCTCTACACCGCCCGTCGTTGTGCCGACCATCAGCAGGATACCCATGGAAAGACCAACCATGCCTCCGCCGATCAGACAGGCGACAAGATGATCCTCTATCGGCTTGAATTTCACCGCATAGTCGAGCACGTCAATAAAGACAGAACTGAGCGACATGGCAAAAACCGAGTCAAGCAGCAGCCGGAACCCCTGGCGTCTGATGCCTAAAATAAAGAGCGGTACGTTGAGCGCAATGACCGTGACGCCGACAGGCGCATAAGGAACAAACCGGTGGAGTGTCTGCGCAAGACCGGTGAACCCTCCCATGACAATATTGTTGGGGATAAAGAGCGAATCAAATGCGAACGCATAGATAAAGCTGCCAAGCGTGATAAGCAGGATTTTTTTGACAATCATTGATTTTTTGAGTTTTTGTCTGATCTTTTTCATTTTAATCACCATCATTTGTTATTGTTGCAGAGTAACGGATTCATCATGCAATATTACCATTATACAATGATGAAAAAGGAGTGTCAACACATACTCTTAACAAATTCTGATGACAGTCTGCCATCTTTGCTCCTGACGGCGAACAAAACAATTTCAGATAAAACCATCGTAATCCGCCGTTGTAATGGCGTTTTTGTACCAATGCAATCTGTCAACGGCAAACTGTTCTCGTTCATCGGCTATAAACCAGTGGGCTTCAATGTCGATAACGTCAATTCTCGGTTGCAGTCCCAGCTTGTTGTCTTTGAGAAACATGAGTGCCGTTCTGATGATCTTCTGCTTTTTTTGGAATGTGACAGCGGTATAGCCTTTGTACCACGAGGCTTTTGTGCGGGTTTTTACTTCTACGAAAAGGAGATATTTTTCGTTTTTGACGATCAGGTCTATCTCGCCGTATTTCGTCTGGTAATTCCGAACCACAAGCTCAAAACCGTTTTTGATCAAATGATCGAGCGCCGCATCCTCACCGGCTTTTCCTGTCGCGCCTAAATTCATTGCCGTCACACCCCCGGTTGCTTTTGGTCTTATTATATCATACTTTATTTGATTTTTCCATTATTTCTTTTTGAAGTTTTCCACAAAAGCCATAAATTACTGTAAATCGACGATCAGCTCCGACTGAACGCCGGAGAGAGAAAGCGTGTTTTCGCTGCTTTCACGACCGCCCTTTTCCACTGCTTCGCCGTTCTTCCGGAAAAATACCTGACAGCCGCGGCCCTTGTTGCGCACGCTGAAATCCGCATCATCGGGAATATGCACCACACTGCCCGATTTCCACTGGTTGACGTCGAGTGAGCCGCGAATGCCGTCCACCGTGATGTCGTAGTCGGTGCGGGAGGTCAGTTCTATGCTGCCGCAGCAGTCGGAAATGGTGACGCTTTGCGCGTCTCCGTCGTATTCCAGACTGTCAAGCGCAAGATTTTTCAGGCACAGTTCACTGACCGAGGAGGCAATCTCGCAATGTTCCGTCAGTCCCTTGGGCAGCGTAATGGTCACCGAGAGTGCGTCCGCCGCTTCATACCGGCTCACGCCGTTCTTTTTGACGCAGTCCACGTCTAACCTTCCGCGTTTTTCGTCCAGCTTCACTTTGAAAAGGGAACCTATGTTTTCCATGCTCTCCGATGCAAGGTCGATGCGCAGCTTTTCGTCTTCGCCCGTGCATACCGTCAGCGAATGGGCTGTCCCTATCTGTATGTCAAAATGTATTTGCTGTTCTATGTCATAGGAAGTCTCGCTGTGATAGACAGTAGGCTTCCGGGCGTTTTGCGGCATGGCCTGCGACACCAGTTCGTCGAGGGTGGTCTTGAAGATTTCCGCCAGTATCATCATGTTTTCGATGTCGGGCAATCCCTTGCCGGTTTCCCATTTGGTAATCGCCTGTCTGGAAACACCGATTTTCTCGGCAAGCTGTTCCTGTGAAAGACCTTCGTTTCTTCTGATCTCTTTGAGTTTCTGTCCAAAATCCATAATATATACCGTCCTTTTCATTTGATTCAATATTATTCTTTGATAAGCGAATAGGCTTCTATCTTTTTGATGGGTCTTGCCAAAAATACGCTGATGAGCAGTGTCACAAGGATTTCCGCCGCTGCGAACAGCAGCAGAACGCTGACCGGCTGTTCCATATGGTTCTTCATCGCGCCAACCATGCTGAAGATGGCGTGATAGACGACGGGAAGATACACCTTTCCCAGCAGTGCCGATGACAGTGCCGCCGCGATGGTCACGGGCATCAGACTTCCTGCGGTCTGCCGGACAAGCTGCCTGCCCGAATAGCCGATGGCCTTGAAGATGCCGAATTCCTGCCGGCGATGTGCGATCATAGAGCGGATAATAACGTACAGGATCAGCAGCACGATCAGAACCGTCACGGCAAAGACCGCGACAATCACGACATTGACAATGGCGGTGTACATGGACTGCGCTTCGCTCTGCTTCTT
>ONID01000033.1 GCA_900317765.1 uncultured Eubacteriales bacterium
GCCCGAAGCGAAACGGTGACCGTCAACGCGGTCAAACAGGCAATCAACCCAAGCACCGATGTCACCGTTTCACCCTCTTTTGAAGGACAGTCCACGGGCAGCATCACAGTCACCGGAAATTACCCGTCTCTCGCGTATTTTCCCTATGGAGACTCTATTGCCAATGCCGTAAAAGTGACCGGAACGACAATTACCGGACTGGCTGCCGGCGATTACGTTGTATTTGTTCCGGCGTATTCGCAAGGCAATACGTTTTATCTCAGATCCACCACGACCAGAAAGCTGACGGTCGGCGAAACAGAAGCGGCTCATTACTACGTCAGCCTCACTTCCGATGAACACAGCGCATGGTCGGAAGGAGATACAACGCTCAGCGTGATACAGGGCGCCGGACAGACACTTTCGCTTCAGATCTCCGTTGATAACGCTTACAGGAGCGATTACGTTCTTGACAGTGTGACCGTTCAACCGGGGAATGCCGTGCTGACAACGGAAAAGGTAAGCGATACACTCTGGAATGTCCTGATTTCGGATATTACGGGAGATGTTACCGTCGCCGCTCATTCCAAGCCTGTTCCCGAATATACGGTCACGCTTTCACCGGCGGAAGGTGTCAAATGGTCGGGGAACGGCGGCAAAGACAGCTTTACCGTTAAGTCCACCGCTTCCAAATCCGTATATGTAAAACCGACAGATACGGAAAGGTATTATATTTCCGGCGTCAGTGTGCAGCCGGAGCACAACGCTGACATTTCTTACAGTGAGAGCACCGGAGAGGTTTTTGTGCAGAATGTGACGGGAGATGTGGCGCTTGTTCCTCAGGTAGTGGAAAAGAGCGTGCCGACATCCCTCACTGTGATCGGCGTTCAGTTTCATCAGAACGGCATTTACAGCGAAGAAAACCCGTCGATACAGACCACCTTTACCGTTGCAGTCAGGGATCAGTTCGGCAGACTGATTCCCGGAGCCAGGATTTATTTCAAGGACGACCAGAACGAGGTATCTTTCACACAAGTCAGACAAACTGACTCCGAAGGTGTCGCATCATTCAAATACAGCTACGGCATTGAGGAAGGAAAAGCCACAGCGGATTATAACGCCGTCTTTTCCACGGGCAGCGGATTTGCAGCGGGAGATGTGACCGCACAGCAGGACATTCACCTTGTCTTGCAGCGCAAAGCCGATCTGGTACTGTACCAGAATCAGATTATCGGAACAACGCCCGGTGAGAATAACGGCAGGGTGATCGACGTACCCGACAATTACGAAATCTGGACAGGGGAAGTGCATCAGGGTGCCATCGTCATTGGCTCCGGGGAATGGCAGCGTGCCCTGAACGGGGAGTTCACAGGTCTTTCCGCCGGACAGCATATCCTTCGGGCAGGTGAATCGGTGAATGAGGCGACACATACCTTCTATTTTGCCTCTGACTACGCGGACTTCTTTGTTCCGAGAGGCTTGTGGAAAGTGGCGGTGGATGTTTCCGCATCAGCGCATGTCTCTTTCCCGCAGGGAACCGAATTGACAGCCGAGCCGGGCGTAGACCTATTTCTGTACGCGGAACCCGAAGACGGCTTCAGGATTTCCTCTTATTCCGTTGACAAGCCGGGCAGAATCGGAGGGCTTGCTTATGATGAGGACAACGGATATTTCATCATTCAGGGGATAAGCGGAAATGTGATACTGACAGTCATTGCCGAGCCTGTGGAAGAAGAACCGACAGAGGAACCGACAGAGGAACCGACAGAGGAACCGACAGAAGAATCAATAACGGAATATGTGTTTCTGGAAGGCGGCGACAGCGTATGGTTCAAGGGAAGCGGCTCCACTCTGCGGTTCCGGATAAGCGGAGAGTATGACGATTTCACCGGAATCAGAATCGACGGAGCAACCGTTGCCGAAAGCAACTACACTTCGGAGCATGGAAGTACAATCATCATTCTGAAACCGGACTATCTTGAAACGCTTTCTTCAGGCAAGCACACGCTGACCGTTGATTTTAAAGACGGGTCTGCACAGACGGAATTCACCGTCACACAATCCAGGTCAGATGGCAATTCCCCTGCCACAGGCGAACCGAACAGCGTGGCAGCCGCATTGACCGCCTTGCTGCTTTCGATAGCGGTGCTGCTGGCAATCACATTCAGACAAAAGGGTGCTGCTATCCTGCGTCGTTTCATTCTTAACTGAATCACATTTCTGATGATACAAAAGGAGCATATACTATGGCTGATACTTTTAAAACACTGACTGCGGAGCAATTTGCGTCGCTGGATCATTCAAAATACACGCTTGTAGACTTGCGGGAGCCTGCGGAGCTGATTGTCAGCGGCATTGAAGGCGCCATCAATATCCCGTTTTCGCAATTTGCGACAAAGCTTGATACCATACCAAAGACCAAGCCTGTTATCGTTTACTGCCGTGTGGGAGAATTCAGCGAAGAAGTCGCCGATATTCTGTCCGACAGAGGGTATGACGTTTCGCATGTCGCCGGAGGTTTTAAAGCCTACCGTGAACTGACCGAGGGGAAACAATCCGCCAAGACCGTAGAAGAACCGGAAGGAGCGTCCGTTCCTTCGGAAGCGGCAGTCTCTGAACCGGTATTCATCGACGCAAAGGGACTGAAATGCCCCGGGCCGATCGTCAAAGTTTCGGACTTCCTGAGCAATCAGCCAGCAGGCACAAGAATTCACGTCGAAGCAACCGAGGACGCCTTTTACTCGGATATTCAGATCTGGTGCGAAAGGACGGGCAACAGGCTCGACGCCATTTCCTTTACCGACGGTGTCATCAAGGCGGATATCACACGACAGAATGCCGTTCCGGCAGCAGCAGCAAGCGAAAGGCACGATAAGACTTTCGTTGTGTTTTCGGGCGACCTCGACAAGACCATTGCCGCCTTTATCATGGCAAACGGAGCTGCCGCGATGGGCAGAAAGGTCACTGTGTTCTTTACCTTCTGGGGACTCAATATTTTGCGCAGAGCCAAAAAGGTGAGAGTCAAAAAGACCTTCATCGAAAAAATGTTCGGCAGAATGATGCCGCGCGGCACCAAAAAGCTCGGTCTTTCACGCATGAATATGGGCGGAAAAGGAGCTAAGATGATACGCAAGATCATGAAGAAAAAAGGCGTCAGCTCACTGGAAGAGCTGATGCAGTCGGCTATTGATCACGGCGTCCGGTTGGTCGCCTGCCAGATGTCTATGGATATCATGGGCATACACAAGGAAGAACTGATAGACGGCGTAGAGCTTGGCGGCGTGTCTACCTTCTTAGGCTCCGGAGAACAATCTGATATGAGCCTGTTTATCTGATGAAACAGAGGTAAATAAAATGATAGTAAATGTAAACAGCGATCAATTTGAAGAAGAAGTGATTCAAGCCGATGAGCTGGTCATCGCGGATTTTTATTCCGAAAGCTGCATTCCGTGCAAGATGCTCACCCCTATTCTCTATGAGCTTGACGCGCAGTATGAGGGGAAGATCAAAATCGTCAAAATCAAAGTCGGCACAGAGTTTGAACTCGCGCAGCGATATGAGATTCATTCAACGCCCACTGTTCTTTTCTTCCGGAAAGGCAGAGAGCTTGAGAGCTTCACCGGATATAAGGACAAAGATTCTATAGAAGAAATCATCAACAGCTATCTATAACAAGGAGGACAACACAATGATCATCACCGTTTCAGGCAAATCAAAAGAGGTTCAGGACAATCTGACAGTAGCGCAGCTGATTGCGGAAGAACAGGTGGAAACGCCGGAATACGTCACTGTCAGCGTCAACGACACATTTGTGGAAAGCGGCGCTTTCAAAAGCACGAAGCTGCATGACGGCGACACTGTCGAATTCTTATACTTTATGGGAGGCGGGAGGTAATGGCTCTTACCAATCAGCAGCTTGAACGCTATTCCCGTCACATCATCCTCAAGGGAATAGGCTCGCGCGGGCAGAAGAAGCTTCTTGCCGCTAAAGTTCTCATTATCGGAGCGGGAGGATTGGGCGCACCCGCGGCGATGTATCTTGCGGCGGCAGGCGTCGGCACCATCGGTATCGCCGACGCTGACGAAGTGGATCTTTCCAACCTCCAGCGTCAGATCATTCATTCCACAGGCGACGTCGGAAAGCCCAAGGTTCAATCCGCCAAAGAAACCATGCAGGCCATCAATCCGGATGTGAATGTCATCACGCACCACACATTTGTTTCAGCCGGGAACATCCTGGATCTGATTAAGGATTACGATTTCATACTTGACGGCACGGACAATTTTCCCGCCAAATTTCTGATCAACGACGCATGCGTGCTGGCGGAAAAACCGTTCTCGCACGCGGGTATCATCCGCTTTCAGGGACAGCTTATGACCTATGTTCCGGGACAGGGACCCTGCTACCGATGCGTCTTCAAGCAGCCGCCTCCAAAGGATGCCGTTCCCACCTGCAGCCAGGCGGGCGTTGTCGGCGCTATGGGAGGCGTCATAGGCAGCCTTCAGGCAATGGAGGCAATCAAATATATTACCGGAGCAGGCGATCTGCTTGTGGGACATCTGCTGACATACGATGCTTTGAAAATGGAATTCCGCAAGATAAAACTGCCGTGGAACGGCGGACATCTGCATCCGGAGATAACCGGACTTGTCGATTACGAACAGAAAGAATGCGGGGGAATATAAATGATCAAGCTGAACCGGGCGGATTATGAAAAAATGCTGTCGCACGCACGTTCGACGCTGCCGGAGGAAGCCTGCGGTCTGATTGCCGGTACCGTTGAAGGAGAGGACAGAATCATCCGGAAGGTCTATCTGCTGACCAATACCGACCATTCGCCGGAGCATTTTTCCCTTGACCCGAAAGAGCAGCTGGCGGCGATCAAGGATATGAGGCTTCACGGTCTGGTTCCCATCGGCAACTGGCACAGCCACCCGGATACGCCATCCAGACCCAGCGATGAAGACAAGCGTCTTGCCTATGACAGCAGGGCGAGCTATCTGATACTGTCGCTGATGGACAGAGAGCATCCGGTGCTGCATTCCTTCCGGATCTTTGGAACCGACGCGGAAAAGGAAGAGCTAATCATTCATTAAACCGTCATTATCAGCGCTTGCGCTCTCTCTGTATCGCATGAGTTCTTCGATGTACGCCTTTCTGTATCGGGACGGCAGACTGTCTTTTCTTGTAATATACCCGATGGTCAAAGGATCTTCCTCGTCCAGCTTGATGGCTGCCATTCCCTGCAGAATGACGTCGCCGCCCGATAACATTCCACAGCCGATGGAATAGCCGTTGAGCGCCGCGATGAGTTCCATGGAAGTCGCTCTGTCGTCTGATTTGATCATTTTGTCAAAGGAATAATCCGCCATCGCCTCTTCCGTGAGGTAGAAATTGCTGTCGTCACTCTGATCAAATGAAATGCAGGGATATTGCTGCATTTCCTCAATGGAAACATGACTTCTGCCGGCAAAAGGATGCGTTTTCCAGACATACACATAGGTTTCTCTCGTCATCAGCGGCGTAAAGTCCAGCCTGTAATCCCGCATTAATTTCCTGATGACAGCTTCGTTTGAACCGGAAAAAGAGACAATGCCGACTTCGCTTTTAAGGCTGCTGACGTCACCCAGAACATCCTTTGTTTTGGTTTCATGGATGGAAAAAACAAACTTTTCCGGCGCGGTTTTTTTGATCATTTCCGTAAATGCCCTGATGGCGAAGTTATAGTGCTGTGTGGAAACGGAAAAGTGTTCCTTGCCGCTGTCCTTTGAGAGAAATCTCTCCTCCAGAATCTGATACTGTCCAACGGCTTTCTTGGCATAGTTGACGAAATCCCTGCCTTCATCCGTCAGGGAAATACCCTTATTGGTTCTTTCAAACAGCAGTATGCCAAGCTCTTCCTCCAATTCACGGATACTGGCAGACAGCGCCGGCTGAGAGATAAACAGTCTGGTAGAAGCCTCCCGCATGGAAGATGAAGCGGCGACTTCAAGCACATATTTCAGTTGGTTGATGTTCATGTGGTTTCACCTTGTTCCGATTTGAATAGCCTGCGGTTCCTTTCAGATGCAAATATCTATAAAACATATTTGTATTATATACTATCAGGCGGTTTCTTTCAAGGGGATTTACTGTTTATTTCTGTATCCATTTTGTTTTCCATCTGACACAATTGCATAGAAACGCCTGCGGTCGCATTCTGTGATGGAGAATGTCTTCCACAGGCGTTATTTTATCGGCTCAACATTTTTTCAAGGGACTACGCTTCATTTTTCTTGTTCTCCGTCACATGTCATTACTTTATTGTATAGGTTCATACCAACGAGTCTGATACTTGTCGATTTCTTCCCAAGCAACAGTCTGTCCAATCCGTGGTGTAATAATCGGAATCTTGAACTCTCTTCGACAATGGGATGTTACTTGACAAGGGCGGAATACTGTGCTGTAATTCCTATTTTCTTTATTCAACTGATCTATGCTGATTATTTCAATATTTGCTTGTGTGAAAATAGTCTCCGATTACGCCGTGCATACCTTTATTGAGCAGACACTATTTATGTTTATTCACAAAATAGTAATGAAAAACAAGTGAATTATAGTGTATTATTAATGTGTATTATTGCAAAATAGTACAACAAATCATATTACTATCGCAGGAGGTACACTATGGACTCGCTGAAAAGAAAAATAGCAGCCAAAAGAATCTGGAAATATTCATCAGGAAACGCTGACAGTCTGATGAATAAACGGCTTGCACAGCTTAACCCCGGCGATCATGTTTGCATGACACACGCATCGGGACAAATTGTGGAGGGAATCGTCACCGATAACGACGGAAAGAACTCGCTGTCGGTACAGATTACATCTCACATTACAATGAGGTATGATCAGATCAGTTTTCTATCTCTCGTGAATCCATCAGCAACCGGGCTGTCGGTTGCTCAGGTTATTCAAAAGGACGATTCATCTGCCGGTGGAACACCTGAAGAAACGCCCCAAATGGTTGAAGAAAGGAAGGTGGAGTGCAACAGGGAATCTGTTTCACGCGCTTTTAAAGCATTGGAAAACGACGAGAAAAAATGCCTGACACAAGCCAACAACAAACTGCAAAGCTATTTTCAAAGCCATGACCAATCAAAGTGCGACGAGGCAATATCCCTGATCTGGCATGCGATCAGGGAGCATAATTGGGATTATCATCCCGGCGTCAGCCTGTATTTTGCCAATGTGCAGATGATTAGGGGTAAAGTCAGCGACGCGGCGGAGTCTTTCTACTACGGCGACGACGTCAGATCGGCATACCGTGCCGCTTATCAGGGAGCGTCCGATGCAGGAGACAAAAAGCTGTATCGGCTTGCGGCCGCATTTGCTGCCATTTACCTATGCGTCGGCGATGGAGCTTATTCGTCCGAAGCGGCGGAGGTTCTCGTCAATTCCTCCTCCGCTGCCGCCGATGTTTCAGGTGTGGAATACGCGCTGAATCAGATATCTTCGCAGGAAGTGCTTTCACTGCTTGAAAACAGGGTGAGAAAGGTTGCCGCCGATTACATTGAAAACATCAGCAGGCTGCATGACCTGTATAAAATCCTCTATGAGCTGCGGCACAGTATGCCGGGGGTGGAGATAAAAAAAGCCATCGACCAATATCTCAGCAATAAAGCGCAGAACGAAGAACCCGGAGAAGGGACCGTTCCGACAGGCAACAACGGCGGTCAAAATACCGGCGGTACGCAGGGATGCGGCGATACACCCGACAGCGAACCTGACCCGAACAGGGACTATGAGGGCAAAATCGTAGCCTACAAGCCTTTCGAGGACAGGGGAACAATGGAAGCCCCCGACGGAACCAAGTATTTCTTTGATATCAAAGACGTAACCGATACCGAGCTGAAAAACCTGCTCAAAAAGCTGTCGTATAAGAATTTCAACCCCATCCCGGCAGTTTTCAGGCTTGTCAAGCGATACGGAAAATACTGTGCCGTCTCTGTCAAACGTGCTTCCCGGACGTCCCCGCCGGCAAAGGACAATTCCATCGCCGCTGCCAGCACGCTGTATGCCAAAGGGAAGATTACCGAAGCTGTTGAAATCTACAAAAAGCATATAGAAGGAAACGACTTTGAAACGGCGTTTTCGCAGATCGTTCTCTGCTGCAATGCTCTGATCAAAGACAAAGCCGATCCCGTCTATGTGAGAGAATTGCAGAAGTACATTCAGGCGTATGCCGGACGCGCTGACAGTTATCCAAAGGCGCTGGAAGCACTTACGCAGTATTATACCAAGATTCAGAATTATTCCGAAGCCGTGAGGACGCACGATAAAATACTGGGTCTGTGTGCGCCCGACGAATACGGAAGAATCCTCCACAATCTCTGGTCAAAAGCCAGATGCTACAGACTGATGGGAGATGACGCCTCCGCCATCAGTGAACTGCTCGATTGGCTGGACATTGTCAAACGCAACAAGTTGAAAGACCGCCATCCGTATCGCGATACGACGGTTTACATCGAGCTTGCGGAACTCTATTTTGATACGGATGAACTTGACAAGGCGGAAAAATACGCCCGTCTGTCCGCCACGGAAGACCGCAGAGAGACGCTGATGCAGAGAATCAATGCAAGGAAAGGCATTCCGGCTCCCGAAGCCCAGCCGAACGATGAGGATGACATGGATGACGAGGAAGAAAATCCCATGGATGAAGTCATTTCCGAACCCGAAGAGTCGCTTCAGAACGCTTATGGCTTATACGCCGACCAGGCGGGATTTGACGCTTTAGAAAAAAACGACGTCTCCATTCTCAATACGGCTTTGAATTTCAAGCCCGGACAATTATACTGCCTGCTCACTTATCTTCACAGCGCCGCCCTGCTTTCGGAAAAATCCGAAATGACCCGCACAGCGGACGACGGCGGAACGGTCTACGTCGGGCACGTCATCAAGACGGCCAGCGACGCTTTCGCCTATGCCTTCAACAGCCCGCTGAGACAGTCGGATTACCTCAGCACAGAGCTTCTGGCGACATTTGACGAAGCGGAAAAGTACATTCCGTCCCTCTGTCCCGATCTGTTCGCCGCGGCGGCACTGTACGCCCTCTTTGAAACGCCGTCTGTGCCGGATTACAGCCTCGGGGTGATCTCGGACGCCGCGCAGAAATACGGTTACAGCCGTTATCCGTCGCTGCTTCCGCTGATGGACAGCCTGAAAGACTTCCGCGAAAAGACCGGAGCAGGCATGGATTCCTTTGCGGCCTACAAGACAAGCGACAAGGTGATTTCCTCCATTATCGCCGAGGCGAAGGAATGCCGCAACGCCGCCGATCTCCGGAATGACGTGTACGAAAGCCAGGGACAGGTTCGCAGAATGCGTGAGTATCTCTTCACGGGAAATGACAGCGAACTGAGAAGGTGCCTGAATATCGTTGCGGATAACGACACGGCTAAGTATCCGTATGTCAAAGAGAATATCACTGAGCTGTTTATCCGTTCCAACAAGCCGGCAACGGCAGATAACCTCGACGTCAAAAAAATCGACCGGTACATCGATCGATTCTGGGATCAGGCGCGTGATGTTATTCAGAACGAGGGAAGGCATATCGAAAGACCCCACGACAAGGTCAAAGGCAGCAAGCGTTCCAATATCGTCAATATGATCCGACGCATACTCTCCTGCATCTGCGACTGGCTTGCCGCCGCCGAGCACTCCGGAGGAGACGGAAACGGTTACGCCC
The DNA here is from genome assembly GCA_900317765.1 of uncultured Eubacteriales bacterium. Classification (GTDB taxonomy): domain Bacteria; phylum Bacillota; class Clostridia; order Oscillospirales; family Acutalibacteraceae; genus RUG762. Next base: position 9,705 of record ONID01000033.1, read on the forward strand.
TGCATCTGTATGATTCCTCCGCACCGCAGGTAACAGAGTATCTGACCGATATGATCAGAGCCTGCGACGAATTCTCATCGGAAGACGAATTCGACTGGGGATCTGAAAGCATCCGCAGAGCGGCGGAGGAATTGCTTTCCAAAATAAACGGTACTTACAACGGCAGACAGAGAAAGTATTTCTTCATCGACTTCCTCAGAGGCGAGGATATCCTGCTCACCGACAGCTACCTCCCGGAAATCCAGTCGTCATTCTGCGATATGCCTGACTTCAACATCCTGCGGAGAATTGTGCGTCACACGACGCACACACATATCCCGCTGCACGAGCGTCTGTCGGAAATACTCAGCAACATTGAAACGAAGCACAACTTCCGCAGCGCACGGCTGATCATGGCGTACGGAGAGGAAACAGGCATCAAGGAAATCACGGAGCATAAGGATATTTCCCGTTACGGCGAATGCCTGAAGCAGGCGAAGCAGCGGTTTGAAACCGTCTATCAGGATTTCTCCGACGAACTGAGCCTGTACGAAAGCTACGGTACCATTTCCGACATCAACGGCGAAAAAACCGCTATTCTTAAAACCGCTTATGAATGGTACCGCATTACCCGCCTGACAAACGATTACGGATTTTATATGAGATTGCTGGAGACAATCCGCAGCCGTATCTCGCAGAACGCGTCCAAGAAGGGCGAACAGCTTCTGCGTCAGTTGGAGGAGCTGGCGGATAAACCGGAATACCGTTTCGGCGTCTTTACCAAAGAAATGATAGAAGCCAAGATAAACGATCAGAATTTCTCCTCCGCCGAGTTCAGTATGAGCTGCATTCTGAGAGGCGACGTGAACGCGATTTCGGATTATTCCGACGAACCGTTCGGCTATTTCAGAGAATTCATCAGCGAACACGCCACCAATTACCGCGCCGTACGCGGAGCCGGCAAGGATATTGCCAACACGATTTTTGATTACTCCGGCAAGAGAGATCTGGAAAAAGCACTGGTTTATCTCACCAATAACGCCCACAAGGAGACAAAGGGCGGCGCCAATCTCCTCCGCAGCTGGATTCCGCGAGGCGGTCCCGCCAGTCCCGAACAGATCGAAAGGCTGCTGCAAAGACTGGGATTCAAGCCGGTTTCCGTTCAGCCCGACGCGGGTCTTGACGACGAGGCCTATCAGGTCTTCTGCCGCAAGCAGATCGGCAAGGTCAATTTTGTCCATCAGATACCGGCGTTCGGCTCAAAGAGCGAACAGGAAGGCTTCCGGGTGCTTTGTCTCTACGGCAGATTTGACTGCGACAGCCTGATGGATAAATTCCGAGAGGTCAATACGACAGCCAAGAATACCGTCGTCATGCTTGACTTTGCCTTGAATGTAGAGGAACGCAGACGACTGGCACGCAGAATCAAGGAGGAAAAATCCTTCGCCAAGACCTTTATCGTCATTGACCGCGTGATACTTTTCTATCTGGCGAAGCATTATGCCGAAAATACCGTCATCAAGAGGCTCATGGCGGTTACCCTTCCGTTTGCCTATTATCAGCCGTTTGTGGAGTCTTCCACAAAGGACATGCCGCCGGAGCTTTTTACCGGCAGAGAAACGGAGCTTACTTCCATAGAGTCCGCGGACGGCGTCAACCTGGTTTACGGAGGACGTCAGCTCGGCAAGAGCGCACTGCTGAAAATGGCAAAGCACAATATCGACAAAAACGGCAACGGCGATCGGGCGCTTCTGGCGGACATCAAAAAACTCAGCGCCGCCGAAGCCGCAAAGGTCGTTTCCGACAAGCTGATTATTGAAGGTATTCTGGACGAATCCTGCCGGTGCGATACATGGACGGAGCTTGCAGGCCATCTGCAAAGACGGCTGAATGACGAGAACCCCGAGACCCGCATCAATTATCTCTTGCTGATGCTGGATGAAGCCGATGAATTGATCAGAACCAGCGTAAACGCGACCGATTCCCCCATTACCGCGCTGAAAAATCTTCCTTCCAACCGATTCAAGCTGGTTATGGCGGGACTTCACAATCTGAGCCGCTACAACCGCAATATGAATCACAAGAATTCTACGCTCATTCATCTCAATTCCGTGGTCATCAAGCAGTTCCGGCGCGAAGAAGCGACCAAGCTGCTGACAAGCATCCTCGCGTATCTCGGCTTCCGCTTCAATCAGAAGATCATCGACAATATTCTCGCCTCCACCTACAACTACCCCGGTCTGATACAGTTCTACTGCCAGAAGCTGCTCGAAGCGATGAAGAGCGAGGACTACGCGGGGTACAGCGAGATAAAAACGCCGAATTACGAAGTCAACGAAGACCACTATAAAAGGGTTCTTTCGGACAGGGAGTTTACCGAAAAGGTCAATGAGAAACTGGAAGCTACTCTGTTTACCGAGGAAGCGGATCGCAGCAATTATCATGCTATAGCCCTGATGATCGCCTATCTCTGTTATATTGAGCCGAACGAGAAAGGGTACACGGTGGACAGTCTGCTGAAAGTGGCGGAGGCGTACAGCGTCGACAGGATCACCTCGCTCACTTCCGAGCAGTTCTCCGAGATACTCAGCGAAATGTGGGATCTGAATGTCATCACGGTGATGGAAGGCTACTACCGTTTCGCCACCGACGGATTCCGCAAGCTCCTTGGCAGTCAGGACAAGGTTGAAGAGGAGCTGAGAAAGTATTCAGAGGAGGGCAAAGCGATATGTTGAGCCGACTCTGGTGGACAAGGCTGGTCAATTCGGCGAGATTTCTGGATGAAGTGCAGGACGCTCTGATGGAGGGGCAATCAATTCTGCTCAGTTTTGAATCCGAGATTCCGTGGAAGGAAACCATGCTCGAAACATTGGAGCAAAAGCTCCTGGATATGACTGACAGCCGGACGTTTGATGTCATCGACGCGGGAGAGGTTAAACCCGCGTCATCCGGCAGAGATAAATTCCATGCCGGACGCTGTCTGCTGGAACGGTACTGCAGCAGGGAGGAACAGAAAAAATACTGGCCCACCACACACGGCAGGCCGGAGTGTTTCCTTGCGCAAAGCAGCGATACGACGCTGAACAGCCGTTTTGTATGCGTTACAGGTATCAACCAGAAAAACCTGTCGATGTGGACGGAATCGGTGTCGGAATACATCTCGGCGTGCGAGGAAGGGAAAGAGCACGGCGTATTCATTCTGGTGGCGGAGTGTCCGGCTGCCACAACTCCCAAACCCCTGCTGCTCAAAAAATACGCGGATTATGTTTCCGACTACGACTGCATGATGCTCTGTCTCACGGTCATTTCGGAAATCAAATGCGGCAAAGCCGAGAAAATGTACCTTTGCGAAGCGGCAAGCAATATTGCCCGCGGCAACGTGGAGCTGGCGGGCTTGCTGGCTTCGGAAGGTCTGAAACTCATACAGCAGCCTGAATCGGTTGCAGCGAGTGTCTTTAGGAAAAACGGAATCGGAATTGAAGGACTGCACGAGCGGGTGCGCATGGCGATCTGGGAGGCGCAGATCAAGCTGGTATTTCCCAAGTTGGAAAACTTCCGCGCGCAGATCATCCGAAAATACGAATCCAGACTGCTAGGCTATCTTCCCATCCGCAGTTCCAACAACGACAGCGTCGATAATGCGATCGATCTGGAAATCGGTCAGCTTTATTATCTGTGCAAGAACAACGCGGCGGCAAGAATCACCAGTCTGGAGGAATTTGAAAAAATCAGAAAAATGCGCGATGCCCGTAATATGCTCGCCCACTGGGATCCGTTGACCTATGAAAAGTTAAAAGATCTTGGTGTCCTATGATCGGTCATGGAAACTACTTTATAAAAAAATACGATTACATAAAAAAACGCCCGTGAGATGTTTGAATAAAATCATCTCACGGGCGGTGTAATGATTGACTATGTGTGTTTGTGTTGAGGAAAATGCCTACTGAAAGCGGATATTGCCTATTTGAACCGGATGCTTGAATGACGATACGCCTTGACGTTCTCTATACAAATGCCTATAATGAAATGGTGGTATCACTCTATACGAGCCTGAACGAAAATAAACGAATGCGATTTATGAAAATATTTTTCCCGACAAATTGTTTTTTCATTCGTTATATCAATGAGGATGAGTGCAACACAAGCAAAATCCCGACGGGATCAAAGCCTGCATCACCATCTGTGAGGAAAACGGCAGGGAGGTCATCGAATATCCGACAGTGGCAATGAAATCCCCGACGGGATGAACATTTTTGAGGCGTTCGTTACCGAGAACGCTTCAAGCACAGCAGGTCAGGGGACCGGCCTCGGACTGGCGGTCACCAGGCGTGTCATCAAGCTTCACGGCGGCAGCATCACCGTGGAAAAAGGCACAAACGGCTATACAAAGACATTTGTGATAAGATTTTGATTTTTTTAAATAACCGGAGCAGGGGGAGTTTTGTAGAATTCCTTGCTCCGATTTAGCATTCGCTTAATTTCTCTTGAAACGGATACCCATAAGTTCCTTTACCGCTGACGTGTCAATTCCCGCAACATCGAGTGTGAAAAGAAGCTCCGCTCTTGTCTTTTCCCCAAGTCCTCTCAATTGAAGGAGTTTTTCCGGGTCATCCCGGATAAGCGTTTCAATCTGTTCCATCGTCTGCAATCCGGCTTTGGTAAGGATAGATTGGAGTAGGGGGGACATAGCATGCGCCGCCACACTCTCATTTGTTTTCGGGTTCCTGCCGTGAAGACCGTATCTGATTAAATCCGATCTGGTATGGTGTCGCATTTTGCGGAGTGCTTTCATTTTTAATTGCCCGATACGGGTTGTGGACACACCTGCCTTCTCACCGATTTCCTTGTGTGTCAAAGATTTCTCAAAGTATTGTCTGATCACGTTCTGCTCTCTTTTTTGCAGTGTGGAGATGGCATATTGAAGTCCTGCCATCTGATCTTCGTTCAGCGTGAGCGGAACATCTCCTATCTCTTTCAGAAGATTTTCCGGCCATAGCGGTATTGAAGGGTTTCTTACCGCCTTTTTCTGCGGCTTCACCGGTGAGGCATCGGTTCCGGGGTATTTGATTCCGAGTATTTTCTGTATCTGCCCTTCCTCCGCGTCCGGAAAGAAGCGGCGTACATATTCCGTTATCTTTTCCCATGAATCGCTCGGTTCTTCGTTATACTGGGAAGTAATAAAATCATACCCCCACTTGGTTTCGGGCGTTCCCATTGCGGCAATATGCCAACCGAATGGCTCGCCCTTTTTGTTTGTCCGCTGCCGGAAATCAGATACAATAAGATAGGTCTGCATCTGAAGCTCTGTCAGAATACCTTCAAAATTCTTCTCGCCGCCGTCCTTGCCGAATCCCGCCTTTTCCTTCAATTCATTGCTCATGATCTCCTTGCCGACCGCTTCTTCATTCAGTTCAAATACATCCATAATCTTTCCGGCGCGGTGCTTTGCAAGTCCTTCATCCACCAGAGAATCAAAATCATAGCCGTTCCTCCGGTAGTTGGCGAATATCGGGAAGAAATCTTTATGAATGAATCCCGCCTTTTTATCAAAGAATTTGCCGTAGGCAACCTCAGGATGTCCGGCAAGCGCAATTCGCCATTCCCACGGGTCGGACTGAATATCACCGCTCCACCAAGAGGAAACAAGCGTGCGTTCTTCCACGGAAAAGCCCGTAATTCCGCCCGCGAAAAGCGGAAGAAAGCCTATTACCCGCAAAAGCACAAGTAAATCATCCGCTGTTTTCAGCAAATTCGGATCCGACTTCTCACAACATGACATGTACCATTCGCCGTTTATTTTTTCCAAACATGCGTCACCTCTTTGTGTATCATACATTCATCAAGAATGATTGTACCACGTTTTTATGAATAATTCTACCCGAATTAAACGATCCTGACAGCACATCCTGCACACGTTTTCCCATCCGTCCAATGCCCGAATTTTCCCCAAAATGCAAAAAAAATCCCCGGCGGATTGCCCGACCGGGGACGGAATGGGAAGGAATGTCGTGTGCAAGATACTTTGCAGCCGCAACGCCATGCGGCTTTTGGTTTAAGTCGGGGTGCATACGAAAAAAACTCCGATTGTATCCCAACCGGAGTCCTTCTATGAAAGGGCTGAACAAAAAAGATGCCACCGGATGATGGTGGTGCAAGGACAAAAAAAACAGTCCTATCCGAAAAATGGGGTATAGCTGATCTTCGGTTTTTCCATTATCTGTTTTCAACTGAGATATTTTTATGTCTTATCGCGTATTTTTAAAGAAAAAAGAATAAAGAATAGAGAATAAAGAATAATACAGAAACGCCGACGGAGGTTATCTTCTTCATATTATTCTTTATTATTTTTTCTCTGTTCTTTATTCTTTGAGCCGCGTCAGCGGCGTTTCTGGTGCGGGTAACAGGACTTGAACCTGCACGGTTGCCCACCAGATCCTAAGTCTGGCGTGTCTGCCAATTCCACCATACCCGCCTATTCAAACTGAACATTTGACATTATACCACATGCTTTTGTAATAATCAAGTGTTTTTTTGGGGTTTTTATGTGACGTTGTTTAAGGTTTTTTTATGTGACGGATTCTCTATCAAAATTAACAACTTCCAAATTGACATACACCCGCAGAAATGCTATTATATAATCTGAATGTTTATGTGTCAATGAAAGGAACGGATGAAAAAATGGCAGTTTTACAAGGCAGTTTCTTATCCTCTGAAATAGGCAGGCTCTCGCATTTTACGGTGATTCTTCCCCACGACACCGTCACCAATCCTCCTTCAAACGGATACCCTGTGCTGTATATTCTTCCCGGCAGAACGGACGACTGCAATACCTGGCTCTATCGCACCAATATCGAGCGGTACGCCTATTTCAAGGGTGTGGCTGTCGTGATCCCCAGCGGAGATGGGAGCTTCTACGCCAATATGGCCAATGGCAGCCGGTATTTTACCATGATCACCAAGGAACTCCCCGAGGTGGTGCGCAACATGTTCCGCGTGGGATTCAGCCGACAGCATACCTACATCTGCGGGGCAGCCATGGGCGGCTACGGTGCGCTTCGCTGCGCGCTCACCTTTCCGGAACAGTATGCGGGCTGCATTGCGCTTTCGCCCATCGCTGACATCGAGGATTTTGTCAACAAGGAAATCAGCGCAGGCAAAACCGATTGCTGGCGGGCGATTCTCGGCGACAGAATGCTGGTTCCCAGGGACATGGAACTCCTCAACCTTGTCAGCGAAAGCCATACCTATTCCCAGATACATCCGCTGATTTATCTCGCCTGCGGCAAACGCGACGAGCTTTATCCCTCCGTCGTGCGGCTGCGCGATATGTTCGACCGCGCCAAAATGGACTTCATCTTTGAACAGGCTGACGCCGGTCACGAATGGGGCTTCTGGGACGTTGCCGTTCAGCGCGGTCTGGATGCGGTCATCCCTGACAAGGGCAGGTAAGTGACTTTATGTCCGTACTCCAAACTCAGAATAAAGCAATTGAAAGGCGGTTATGGAAAAACTATGGCTTCACCGCTTGCGGACAGGATACGTCCGAAGGAAATAGACGACATGATCGGGCAGCGCCACCTGTTAGGTGAAAACTGCGCCCTTCGCAAAATCATCGAATCGGGCAGCATCCCCAACATGGTATTTTACGGGCCTCCGGGCATCGGAAAGACCACACTGGCAGGCATTATCGCCGCCAAGACCAACCGCCGTCTGCACAGGCTCAACGGCACTACCGCTTCCACCAAGGACATCAAGGACATCGTGGACGAACTGGATACCTTCATGGCACAGAACGGGATTCTGCTCTACCTTGACGAGATTCAGTATTTTACAAAAAAGCAGCAGCAGACGCTTCTGGAATTCATCGAGAACGGGAAAATCACTCTCATCGCTTCCACCACGGAGAATCCCTATTTTTACGTATATTCCGCTATCCTCAGCCGTTCCACTGTGTTTGAATTCAAGCCCGTGCCGCCGGAAGAAGTGGAACGCGGCGTGAAACGCGCCTTTGCCTTTATGGAGAAGGAACTCGGCGAGAGATTCGAGATCGAGGAAGGCGTATGCAAGGCTATCGCCATCGGCTGCGGCGGCGACGTGCGCAAATCGCTCAATTCGGTGGAACTGTGCGTCATGTCCTGCGTGCCGGAAAACGGCGTGCGGAAGATTTCGCTCGACAGGGCAAAGGAGCTGTCCCAGCGCAGCGCCTTCCGCTACGACAGGGACGGAGAGGAGCATTACGACATTCTCTCCGCGTTCCAGAAATCCCTGCGCGGTTCCGATCCGGACGCGGCGATTCACTACCTTGCCCGATTGATCGAGGCGAACGACCTTCCCTCCATCTGCCGACGGCTGATGGTCTGCACCTGCGAGGACGTCGGACTTGCCTATCCGCAGCTCATTCCTATCGTGAAATCCTGTATTGACGCGGCACTCATGGTGGGACTTCCCGAGGCGAGGATTCCCCTTGCCGACGCGGTGGTGCTGGTGGCAACCGCTCCCAAATCCAATTCCGCCTACCTTGCCGTTGACGCTGCGCTCGCCGACATCCGCGCCGGAAAGGTAGGCTCCATTCCCCGACAGCTGCAAAACAAGCACTTCGACGGCGAGGACGCGGCGGTCAAGGGGCAGCATTATCTTTATCCCCATGACTTCCCGAATCACTATGTGAAGCAGCAGTATCTTCCCGACATGCTGAAAAACGCGCATTATTACGACTTCGGCGAAAACAAGAACGAAGAATCAAAAACGGCGGCAAATAAATTGACAACTTTGCGCCGGATTATGTCCGAATTTTGTTGCTTTGTACGTTTTTAAGCCGAAGGGAAATTATTCCCTTTACAATGATCATGAAAATATGATATAATTCTTACCGTGCGTGTATTCTGTGAAAGATGCCGCACGGTAAAATAGCAGTAAGGTAATAGATAATAGATAAGAAATAATAACGAATAGTTAGAAGGAAGGCGCATTCGCGCCTTGAAAAAAAATAATCCAACGCCGCAGGCGTTCATTTTCTATTATCTATTATTTATTCTTTATTCTCTATTATCTTAGCGAACGAATGTGAGCGCATTATACCACCCAAGGAGGAACGTCAAGAATGATTACGGTATCCAATGTAAGCCTGAATTTCGGCGGAACGAACCTTTTTAAAGACGTCAATTTAAAATTCACCCCCGGCAACTGCTACGGCATTATCGGCGCAAACGGCGCGGGCAAATCCACCTTTCTGAAAATCCTCTCGGGAGAACTGGAGCCTTCTACCGGCGAAGTGACTATCCCGAAGGAAATGAGAATGTCCATCCTCAAGCAGAACCACTTTGCCTACAACGACTATTCCATCATGGACACTGTCATCATGGGCAATCCGAGACTCTATCAGATCATTCAGGAAAAGGACGCGCTCTATTCCAAGCCGGATTTCACCGAGGAGGACGGCATCAAAGCCTCCGAGCTGGAGGGCGAATTTGCCGAGCTCAACGGCTGGGACGCGGAAACAGACGTCTCCAAGCTGCTCAGCGGTCTGGGCTTGGGCGACGTGGATCCCTACGCCACACTCAGCACCCTCAACGACCGCGACAAGATCAAGGTGCTGCTTGCGCAGGCGCTTTTCGGACAGCCCGAAATCATCCTGCTCGACGAGCCGACCAACCATCTGGACATCCAGGCGATCAAGTGGCTGGAGGATTTCCTCATGGACTATGTGGGAACGGTCATTGTCGTGTCGCATGACCGCCACTTCCTCAACAATGTCTGCACCCACATCGTCGATATCGACTACACCAAGATCAAGATGTACGTCGGCAACTACGACTTCTGGTATCATTCCAGCCAGCTCATGCAGCGACTTCTCAACGACCAGAACAAGAAGCGCGAGGACAAGATCAAGGAACTGCAATCCTTCATCGAGCGCTTTTCCGCCAACAAATCCAAGGCCAAGCAGGCCACCGCACGCCGCAAGCTGCTCGACAAGCTGACGGTGGAGGAAATGCCCGCTTCCAGCAGAAAATATCCCTTTGTCGTCTTCAACATGGACAGAGAAGCCGGCAAGGAAATTCTCTGGGTAGAAGGTCTGACCAAGACGGTCAACGGCGTGAAGGTGCTCAACAACGTCTCCTTCCGCGTCAACAAGGGCGACAAGATCGCCTTCGTGGGCGACAACGAGATCGCCAACACCACCCTTTTCCAGATACTCATGGGCGAAATGGAACCCGACGAAGGCTCCTTCAAATGGGGCGTCAGCACCACACAGTCCTATTTCCAGAAGGACAGCTCGGAATACTTCAACGACTGCGAGCTCACCATCATCGACTGGCTGGCGCAGTATGCGCCCGACGCCTTGCAGACCACCCTGCGCGGCTTCCTCGGCAAAATGCTCTTTTCCGGCGACGACGTGCTGAAGCCCGTTAATGTCCTCTCCGGCGGTGAAAAGGTGCGCTGCATGCTGTCCAGAATGATGATGTTCGGCTCCAATGTGCTTGTCATGGACCAGCCCACCAACCACCTCGACCTGGAAAGCATTACCGCTGTCAACGACGGACTCATCGCCTTCAAGGGCAACATTCTCTTTGCGTCCCACGACCACCAGTTCATTCAGACGGTGGCTGACAGGATCATTGAGATCATGGACGAGGGCTGCATTGACAGAATGATGTGCTACGACGATTATATCGAAGCACGTCCCTCGATCATTGCTTCGAGAAAATAAGACTGAGGAACTGTGCAGAATTTAATCCGTCGTTTGTTGCCGAAAAGCATAGTATCCTTCGTCTTTCTGACGGGTTAAAATGTATTAATTATTTCTGCACACAAAAAAATTGGAATAAAATCAGACTCGGCGGTTGAATTGGTAAATCGCCGAGTCTGTTTATTTTCTAAAAGGAAAAACCGTTAACTATTAATAAAAAACGACAAATTATTGTTTTTTTTTCAAAATGGTATTGCCTACACCTTTATTTTAGAGTATAATTATTTGCAAAAGGTGAAAATAGGACGGTAGTATATATGAAGAAATCTTTTGTAAAAGCGGAGAGACCTTTTATCCTGCTGCTTTCTGTCGTCAATATCTGTTTTGTCGCGGCCTGCGTCATCGCCTCTGTTTATCTGCATTCCACTTCCGGCGTCGTTGTGTCGGAACCGGGCACGGAACAGGCGACCGAACCCGTTAAGAGAATGTCCGCGCCTACTGCGGATGAAGGCGACGACACCATCGGCACGTTATATGTGAAGATTACAGGGCAGTCGGTCGTTCTGTTCGATGAAGACATTGACAGCGGTTCAGGTTATGCCGAAGTGAAAATCGGCAGCAAATATAAATACATCGACGAAAAAACCGATCCGCTCGGGAACAAGTGGTACAAATTCCAGTACACTTCCGAGAAAACCGGCTGGGTCAACGAAAACAGCGCGGCACTCATTCTCACGCCGCCCAAGGGCAAGGAATCCATCCGTGATCATGTGGCTGAGGTCGGAAAGAAATACGGCGCGGTCGGTATTCAGGTGGCTGTCATTCACCGCGGCATGGTGGGTGAGACATACGAATACGGGTATGCCACCAAGCCCTCCGTTCCGATGGGCGTGGATAACAAGGCCAGAGCCGCTTCCGTCACAAAGGTCGTTGTCGGCATGAACGCCATGAAAATGCGCGAGGAAGGCATTATCGACCTTGACGCCGACATTTCGGAATACTGGAACACCCGGATCGCCAAGCCCACAACGCTCCGTCAGATTCTGTCACACACGTCCCATCTGAAATACCTCCAGTCGTCCGCCTCCAGAAACGGCACCCTTTCACAGCTGAAATCAGCGGCTTCCTACCGTTCGTCCAACGGCTGGCTTTACAATAACTACGCCATCGGCATTGCCGGTACGACGCTGGAAGTGGCTGCCAACAGGACTTTGCAGAGCTATGCGAATGAAAAGTTTTTTGATTCCCTCGGCATCGACGCCGCCTTCAATTCCGGCGAAATCAAGAACAAAAAGCTGATCTCCACGCTCTACAATCCCAATGACAGCGTTGCAAGAACCGCCGCGGCTTCCGCGGGCTTCGGAAAGAGAGGCGTCGGCGCCAATTCCCAGTTCTTTGCGGGCGGTCTGACCATCAGCGCCAAGGACCTTGCCAAGCTGACTGCCATTCTCGCCAACGACGGCGTGTATGACGGCGTTCGGTATCTTTCGGAGGAATCGGTTCGGCTGATGGAAACGCCCGTCTGTACAGCGGAGTCACGCGGTCATGATTTTGAGCAGTGCATACCGCTGCGTTACCAGACAGACATTTACGGTCAGAACAGAATGTATTATCACCTCGGCATCGCTTACGGAACACTTTCCATTATCAGCTACAATCCCGATACGCGGGACGGTGTGGTTGTGATTTCCACCGGTGCCAGCCAGGTGCACGACGACAGAGGTATTTTCAAGATCTGCAGCGAAATCATTGACTACATATACAACAGTTGAACAATGTAAATAAGAGCCTGCATGCCGTCACGGATGACGTCAGCAGGCTCTTTGTCTTTCGTATGACCTGTTCGGGCTGGGATTATTTGACCAGATCCCCTGCCAGCAGCATCAGCATTACCGCAATGCCGTTGGTAAGCATGTGGCAGATGACCGAGCACCAGTAATTCTTGCCGAAAAACGAACACAGCGTCAGTCCCACTGCCATGGGAACGTATACCAGAATGGAGATGAACTCATTCAGATTGAATGTGAGGTGAACCGCGCCCGAGGCGTCGGTGGCAAAGAACGCAAACTGATAGATGTGGAAAAACGCAAAGAAGAATATCGACAGCACAAAGCCCATCACCTTCACCCATGACTTGCTGCTTGCCGTCATGGAACGGGAAAGCGCGGCACGGAATACGGCTTCCTCCGTGATCGGAGCGATCAGCACGGTGAGCACGATGAGCTGTAACGGGTATTGGTTGATCAGCTGCATGACAAGGGCGTTGTTGCTGGTGTTCTGAATCTCTCCGCGCACCAGACCGAGTATTATCTGAATGATCAGGTTGGCGATTGAAGAACAGAAGTAGCAGACAATGGGAAGCCAGATATAAACAGCCTTGAATTCCCTGAAAAAGTTCTTGAGGTTTTCGATGAAAAATCCCCCGAAAAACAGGAACATCAAAAGCAGCACACCGCAGTTGATGATCATGTTGATCTCCATCAGTCCGAGATTCAGGTTAAATAACTGAGAGAGAACGGAAAGCCCTTCGGCGGCAAGCTGCTCCACAAGAAAGAGCAGCAGCATCACGATGACGCCTTTTCCTGTGAGCACTGCCTCCGGTTGCAGTCTGTCGTTGTTTTGGTGCTGACGGTAAAGCGATTTGAACATTTTTGAATAAACTCCTTCCGATATTTTATTGATAAAATTATAACATCAACTTTCGCTGTTGTCAATTCTCCGATGTGTAAAACTTCAACTTCCACGGAGGAAAAACAAAAAAATCAATTGACATCACATGCAGATATGGTAAACTAATAGTTGAATAGTCAATCAGTCTGAAACAGGTGATTTCTGCAATGCGAAAAAAGATTATGTTTGTCTGTCTGGGGAATATCTGCCGTTCGCCCATGGCGGAGTTTGTTTTTAAAGCCATCGCCGATGAACGCGGAGGGGATTTCGAAGTGGCGTCTTCCGGTACAAGCAGCGAGGAATACGGCAATCCCGTTTATCCGCCGGCAGCCGCCGTTCTTGCGCGGCACGACATCCGCTGCCAAGGCAAGCGTGCGGTGCAATTCACGAAGGAAGATTATGCGTATTACGACTGCATTGTGTGCATGGAACAACGCAATATCAGCCGTTTGGAACGCCTTGTCGGCGGCGATCCTCTGGGCAAGTTCAGCCGGTTGCTTGACTTTACGGATGCTCCCCGGGATATTGCTGACCCGTGGTATACCGGCGATTTTGAAACCGCCTTCCATGAGATTTACGAGGGATGTCTCGCGCTGTATGATAAACTGCAGGCAGATGCGCGGTAAACCATATGGATGCATGACGCCATAAAGGAGGCTTCTGAAATTGTTTGCCCATCTTCATCTGCACAGTGAATACAGTTTGCTCGACGGCGCCTGCAGAATAAAGGAACTTGTCGCAGCCGTCAGGGAACTGGGACAGGAGGCTGTCGCCGTTACCGACCACGGCGCGATGTACGGCGCTGTGGATTTCTATAAGGAAGCCAAAAAGCAGGGCGTCAAGCCGATCATCGGCTGTGAGGTGTATGTCGCTCCCCGGAGCATGTCCGACAAGGTTCACGGAACCGATTCGGACTATTCGCACCTTGTGCTGCTCTGCGAAAACATGACGGGCTATCGGAATCTGATAAAAATTGTGTCCCTCTCCTGGACGGAGGGTTTTTACGTAAAGCCGAGAATCGACCGCGATATTCTTTCAAAGCATACGGAAGGGCTTATAGCCCTGTCGGCGTGTTTGGCGGGAGATATTCCCAAATTCCTGTTGAATGGGGATTATGCTTCCGCCTATAAACGTGCGCTGGAATACCGCGAGATGTTCGGCGAGGACAATTTCTTCCTCGAACTGCAAAATCACGGCATTGATGAACAAAAGACCGTCAGCGAGGGATTGCTCAGGCTGCACAGCGAAACGGGAATCCCGCTGGTCGTCACCAACGACTGCCACTACATCCGGAAATCCGACGCACGCACCCATGAAATACTTCTCTGCATACAGACCAAAAGCACGGTGGACGACCCCGGCGCATTCAGATTTCCCACCGATGAATTTTATCTCAAGAGCGAAGAGGAAATGCGTTCGCTTTTCCCGGAATGTCCCGAGGCAGCCGACAATACCGTGAAAATTGCAGACCGCTGCAACGTGGAATTTGAATTCGGACACACCAAGCTCCCGCATTTCGAGGTGCCGGGAGGGATGGATCACGCTGTCTACCTGAAAAACATCTGTTATGACGGTCTTCGGGCGAGATACAGCCATCCCGACGATGAGCGGCTTCTTTCACGTCTGCATTACGAGCTTTCGGTCGTGGAGAAAATGGGGTATACCGACTACTATCTGATTGTGGGCGATTTCGTGCGGTACGCCAAATCCCACGGCATTCCGGTCGGCCCCGGACGTGGCTCCGGCGCGGGCAGCTTAGCGGCTTACTGCATGGGAATTACCGATGTCGACCCCATGAAGTACGACCTTCTCTTTGAACGTTTTCTCAATCCCGAACGCGTGAGTATGCCGGATTTTGACATAGACTTCTGCAACGAGCGCCGGCAGGAGGTCATTGATTACGTCATCAGAAAATACGGCGCGGACAATGTCGCGCAGATCATCACCTTCGGCACCATGGCTGCCAAAGCCGCTGTCCGCGACGTGGGACGCGCTTTGGGACTGCCCTACAGCGTTCCCGACCGGATCGCCAAGATGATACCCAACGCCTTGCACATCACCCTGAAGGACGCTTTGGAAAGCTCCGATGACCTGCGCAGGGAATACGACGGCGACCCGCAGATCAGGGAACTGCTGGACATTTCCATGAGCCTGGAAGGAATGCCGCGTCACGCCTCCACGCACGCCGCCGGAGTGGTCATTACCCGGCTGCCGGTGAGCGAATATGTTCCGCTGGCGGTCAATGACAATGTGGCTGTCACCCAGTACACCATGACCACACTGGAAGAACTTGGTCTGCTCAAAATGGACTTTTTAGGCATCCGCAACCTGACGGTCATCAAGGACGCGGAAACCATGATCCGCCGCACACATCCCGAATTCAGCATGAAGAATATTCCCTACGACGACCCGGAGGTTTTTGCCATGATGGGAGCGGGGGAGACGTCGGGCGTCTTTCAGTTTGAATCGGCGGGAATGCGCAGCGTGCTCCAGCGAATGCAGCCCGGGAGCGTCGAAGACCTCACCGCCGTGCTTTCGCTCTACCGTCCGGGACCGATGGCTTCCATTCCCAAATACATCGAAAACAGCAAGAACCCTTCCGGAATCAGATACGACGACGAACGGCTGAAAAGCATTCTCGACGTGACCTACGGCTGCATCGTCTACCAGGAACAGGTCATGCAGATTTTCCGGGCGCTGGCGGGCTATTCGCTGGGACGCGCCGACGTTGTCCGCCGCGCCATGAGCAAGAAGAAGCACGACGTCATGCAGCGGGAACGCGAGGTCTTTCTGAATGGACTGAAGGACGACGACGGCAGCGTGATTGTCGAGGGGGCGATTGCCCGGGGCGTCAAACGGGAGGCTGCCGAAAAGATATTCGCCGAGATGGAGTCCTTCGCCTCCTACGCCTTCAACAAGAGCCACGCCGTCTGCTATGCGGTGGTGGCATACCAGACCGCCTATCTCAAATGCAAATACCCCGGTCAGTATATGTCTGCACTGCTGACAAGCGTGCTGGACTGGCGGGGAAAGGTCTCGGAATACATTGCCGAATGCCGGCGCATGGGCATTCCCGTTCTGCCGCCGAGCATCAACGAGAGCGAGTTGAATTTCACCTATACGCCGGAGGGAATCCGCTTCGGACTGCTTGCCATCAAGAATTTAGGCAAGGGAGCCATCCTCCGCATACTTCGTGAACGTCAGGCGGGAGGCAGATACAGAAAATTCTATGAATTCTGCAGCCGTGCCTGCGGCGGAGACGTCAACCGCCGGGCGGTGGAAAGCCTGATCAAAAGCGGCGCCCTCGACGGTCTCGCGGACAACCGCCGTCAGATGCTCATTTCCGTCGGCAGAATCATGGATTTTCTGGAAGAGGACCGGCGGCACAATATCGAGGGACAGCTGAACCTCTTCGGCGGAGAAGAGAGTGCCGGACAGAGCATAGAGCTTCCACAGACGGAGGAATTCCCGCTTACCGAACTGCTCGCCATGGAGAAGGAAGTGACCGAGCTGTATCTCAGCTCGCATCCGCTGGAGGCATATAGCGAAATCGCCTCTGCGATACACGCTTCGTCGATTTTGGAAATCATCGCCGGAGCGGAGGACGAAACCGACACGCGTTATTCCGACGGGAAGAATGTCCGTCTGCTGGTGATGATCGAAAAGCTGAAGCTCAAACTCTCCAAGAACAACGAGAAAATGGCATTCGCAGACATAGAGGACGCCGGCGGGTCACTGGAAATGATCATTTTCCCCAAGGTTCTCGCCGGATACGCGGGATTGATAGCCGAACATGTCCCATTGATCGTGGACGGCAGAATCAGCCTGCGCGAGGAGGAAGAACCCAAGATCATCTGCGAGCGCATTTTCACACCGGCACAGGCGAACAACCTGCCGCCGATGGAAGGCGATTCCTTCCGGCAGCCGCGGCAAAACACCCGCAGGTCTGAGCCGCCGCGCGATCAGCTTCCTGTCGCGCTGAAGGAGCGAAAAGGCAATCCCATCCTTTTCCTGCGCGTGCCGTCGATGGAATCCGCCGAATGGCACCGCGCTTTGAAGGTCATCAAGGTCTTTGACGGCATATCGCGGGTATTCATCCGCTGCGCCGACAGCGGCGAATTGGTCGAAGCCCCGGTGCAGTACCGCGTGATGATGAACAGCGTCATGCTCGGCGAACTGACCCGGATTTTAGGCGAAGGTAACGTCGCCGTGCGGTACGAATCGGTGTGATCGGCTTGCGGTGAAATGAATCTCTGACGCTGAAAATGCCGTGTTACCGGCAGATTTTTCCGGATTGGCAACAAACAGTTTAACAGTACCGAAATAAAAACAGAGGAAAAACAGAAAAAACCAGAAAAAAACTGTTTTTTTGGCAAAAAGATGTTGCGAAATTCTAATATTATGCTATAATTGATATGAGCGTATTGTCGGGAATTGGTTTTTCCGGCAGCGAACGGATACATAATTAGATTTCAGGGAGTCGCGGTTCTCACCAGCGGCGGCGACGCACCGGGCATGAATGCGGCTGTCAGAGCAGTCGTCAGAACGGCTATCTTCAAGGGCATGGATGTCTACGGCGTTCAGAGAGGCTACAACGGTCTGATCACCGGCGAAGTCGTCAAGATGGATCTGAGAAGCGTTTCCGATATTATCCACAGAGGCGGCACCGTGCTTTACACCGCCAGAAGCCCCAAATTCAGAACGCCCGAGGGCGTCAAGCAGGCTGCGGATTACTGCCGTGAGCTGGGTATCAAGGGTGTTGTCGTCATCGGCGGCGACGGTTCCTACAGAGGCGCACGCGATCTGACCCATGCGGGCATTCCCTGCGTCGGTCTGCCGGGCACCATTGACAACGACATCAGCTCCACCGATCACACTATCGGTTTTGATACCGCTATGAATACCGCCATGCATATGGTTGACAATATCCGCGACACATCCCAGTCTCACGACCGCTGCAGCGTTGTCGAGGTTATGGGCAGAAACGCGGGCTATCTGGCACTTCACACAGGCGTTGCCTGCGGTGCTACCGCTATCCTTGTTCCCGAGGTTCCCTTTGATCTGGAAAAGGATGTTATTCCCAAGATCACCAGAACACAGGCAACCGGCAAGAAGAATTTCATCATCGTCGTGGCCGAGGGCGTCGGCGGCACTGAGAATATCGCCCGCCACATCCAGGAACTGACCGGCATTGACACCAGGGCCACCATTCTCGGACATGTGCAGAGAGGCGGCTCTCCCACAGTGCGCGACCGTGTTATCGCCACCCAGATGGGTTATCACGCTGTCGAGCTGCTTGAACAGGGCATCGGCAACCGTGTTGTCGGCATCAAGGAAGACAAGGTTGTTGACTTCGACATCGACGAGGCTCTCGAAATGACAAAGCCCTTCGAGGAAGAGCTCTTCAAGATTGCCGACGTTGTATCCATCTAAATAATTAATTATTTTTCATTGACGTAAAAGGCAAGATTTTCTGTTTGTACCTATATCAGTCCATCATAAGATGTTCTGTGCAGTAAAGAGAAACTTGCCTTTTGTTGGTTTTATAGCTCAGATGTAAAAACTTATTTACAAAAAGGAAGGATTTTATCTATGTCTGTTTTTTCCAGGAAAGTTGCCATCATCATGGGCAGCGACAGCGATCTTCCGGTAGTCAAGCCCGCCATTACCACCTTAAAGGAATTCGGCGTCGAATATGAGGTCAGAGTCATGTCGGCACACAGAACGCCCGACGCGGCTGCCGAATTCAGCAAGAACGCAAAGGCAAACGGCTTCGGCGTAATCATCGCGGCTGCGGGCAAGGCGGCGCATCTCGGCGGCGTGCTTGCGGCGCATACGGTGCTTCCCGTCATCGGCATTCCGGTCAAGTCCTCCACGCTCGACGGACTTGACGCGCTGCTGGCCACCGTTCAGATGCCGAGCGGCATTCCCGTTGCCACGGTTGCCATCGACGGCTCCGCCAACGCGGCTTTGCTTGCCATTCAGATGCTTGCTCTTTCCGACGACAATCTTTCCGAAAAATTTGCCGCATACAAAAAGAGCATGGCGGAAGGCGTTGCAAAGAAGGACGCTGCGTTGCAGGAAAAGCTGAACCAGATAGAAGGTTGAAGGTAGGAGGTTCAATGGCCTTCTGTTTTCCGCTTTTTGCCAATTGCGAATGGCTGACTGCTAACAGCAAAATGAGAGATGGAGGTTTTTACCCTTTGAAAATAAAGGATCATTTTGAAAAAGAAAATTACGATCAATTAAGCGAAGAGTGCGGCGTTTTCGGCATTTACTGTGCCGATGAAAAGAAAGTGCTGGAGCTGACCCATCTCGCGCTCTATGCCATGCAGCACAGAGGCCGCGTCGGCGCGGGAATGGCATTCTCCGACGGCAAGACCATACGCTGCTATAAGGATCTGGGTCTGGTGGCTGACGTTTTCACTGAGAACATGCTCAAGAGAATCCAGTCCGGCAAGATTGCCATCGGACACGTCAGAAATTCCAGTAAAGCCGTTGTGGAACGCGTTGCGGCACAGCCGCTGGTCATGCACTACATGGAGGGCGTCATGGCGCTCTCCAACAACGGCGCACTGGTCAACGGCAACGACCTGCGCGAATTTTTAGAGCACGACGGCGCCATGTTCCAGGCGGGAAGTGACGCGGAGACGGTGGCGTATCTGATCGCACGCAAGCGTGTGAAGTCCGGTTCCATCGAAAAGGCTGTCGCCGAGGCTATGGAGCAGGTACAGGGAGCCTATTCCATGGCGATCATGAGCCGCAATAAGCTGATCGCCGTGCGTGACCCAAGGGGAATGCGTCCGCTGTCGCTGGGAAAGATCGGGGACGACTGCTGGGTTGTCGCCAGCGAAACCTGCGTGTTTGACGGCATCGGCGCGGAATTCCTGCGCGATGTGGAGCCGGGCGAGGTCGTCATGATTGACGACGACGGCATCCATTCCGACAGAAGACACTGCGGCAAGGAAAAGCAGGCGCTCTGCATTTACGAATACGTCTACTTTGCGCGTCCCGATTCGGTGATCAACGGCAAGAGCGTTCACGAAGTGCGCATGGAAATAGGCAAGCTGCTGGCACGGGAGCATCCCGTGGAAGCGGACATCGTCTGCGGCGTGCCGGATTCGGGCATATCGGCGGCGATAGGCTATTCCCAGGCAAGCGGAATTCCCTACGGCACAGCGCTGATCAAGAACAAATACATCTCTCAGGGGCACATCGGCAAGGACGACGAATCCTTCAAGATGGCGCTGAAGGTCAAGCTGAATGTGCTGGAATCCATCATCAGGGGGAAGCGTGTCATTCTGATCGACGACTCCATCATCAAGGGCATGACCGCAAAGTATATCATCGGACTGCTGCGCAAGGCGGGAGCGACGGAGGTGCACATGCGCATATCCTCGCCGCCGGTGTTCAACACCTGCTATTTCGGCACCACCATCAACGACCGCGGTTCGCTCATCACCAACAGCATGAAGGTGGAGCAGATCTGCTCGGCGATAGGCGCGGATTCCCTCGGCTTCGTCTCGGTTGACGGCATTCACAATGTCGCCGGAATGGGTGAAATCGGCATCTGTGACGCCTGCTTCACGGGCAACTATCCCATGCAGGTGGATGAGCGCGAGTATTACAACAAATACGATTTTAAGATAGGCGAACAGCCGAAAGCGTAGGAAGCAAAGAAATTCAAACTTATGGAGGAAAAAACATGAGCAATACTAAGAGCTACAGCAACAGCTACAAGGAAGCCGGCGTTGACGTAACCGCGGCACCAATATTCCCGGCGTAGTGTCGAGCATAGGCGGCTTCGGCGGTCTCTTTGAGCCGGACTTTTCCGGCATGAAGACGCCGACCCTTGTCTCCGGTACCGACGGCGTCGGCACCAAGCTGAAAATCGCCTTTCTGATGGACAAGCACGACACGGTGGGCATCGATTGCGTTGCCATGTGTGCCAACGACGTGGCTTGCAGCGGCGCACAGCCCCTTTTCTTCCTCGACTATCTGGCAGTGGGCAAGAACATTCCCGAGAAGGTAGCCGACATCGTCGGCGGCGTTGCGGAAGGCTGCGTACAGGCAGGCTGCGCCCTGATCGGCGGCGAGACTGCCGAAATGCCGGGCTTCTATCCCCCTGAGGAATACGACCTCGCGGGCTTCTGTGTCGGTCTGGCAGACAAGGAGAAGATCGTTGACTGTGCCAACGTCAAAGTCGGCGACACCCTGATCGGCGTTGCCTCTACAGGTCTGCATTCCAACGGCTTCTCGCTGGTTCGCACCACGCTGAGAGTCAGTTCACAAAATATCGGCAAGCACATCGACGAATTCGGCAAAACACTCGGCGAAGAGCTTCTCACTCCCACCAGAATCTATGTCAAGTCCGTTCTTGCCCTGCAAAAGGCGGTCAACGTCCACGGCATTTCCAACATCACCGGCGGCGGATTCTATGAGAACATTCCGCGCATGCTGCCCGACGGCATGATGGCGAAGGTGCAGCGTGCTTCCGTCAAGGTGCTTCCGGTTTTCCACTACATCCAGAAGATGAGCGACGGCAGAATCGACGATCACGACATGTTCAACACCTTCAACATGGGCGTCGGTCTGGTGGTAGCGGTTGACCCGTCCGAGGCGGACATGGCGATTGAAACGCTGAAAGCCAACGGCGAAGAAGCCTATGTCATCGGCGAAGTCGTCAGCGGCACAGAGGGCGTTGAAATATGCTGATGAATACCGTTGAAAATAAAGTTAAAAATATTGCTGTGTTCGTGTCGGGCGGCGGAACGAACCTGCAAGCCCTGATCGACGCGCAGGAACGCGGCGAGATCAAAAACGGGCGCATTGTCTTTGTGCTTGCCAGCAATGACAAGGCATACGCCATCGAACGCGCAAAAAAAGTCGGCATCGAGTACCAGGTCGTTTCCCGCAAGGCATACGCATCCAGCGAGGAATACGACGCGGCGATTTTGGCGGCTCTCGAAAACCGCGGCATTGACCTGATCGTGCTTGCCGGTTTCCTCTCGATACTCGGTCCCACCGTCATCGAACAATACCGCAACCGGATCATCAACATTCATCCTTCCCTGATACCGCTTTTCTGCGGCGACGGATTCTACGGCAAGAAGGTACACACCGCCGTTCTCGCCAGCGGCATGAAGGTGACAGGCGCAACCGCTCACTTTGTCAACGAAATCACCGACGGCGGCGCGATCATCCTTCAAAAAGCCGTTCCCATCGAACAGGGCGACAACGAGGACATTCTCCAATACCGCGTCATGCGCCAGGCGGAATGGGAAATATTGCCCAAGGCGGTGAGCCTTTTCTGTGAGGACAGAATCCGCATTGTCGGAAACCGGACGGAAATAATTGGCACTTCGTTTTAGATAATAGATAATGGATAATAAAGAATAGATAATAGAATAGGAAGGGCTGTCGCCCTTGAAATGAATTGTTTAAGGAGATGTCAACCATGCCTGAGAATGAGGTTGTAGAGTACAAATTTGACACACAACTGCTGATCGAGGGAACCGACCTCGATGAGGACGCGATCAACGATTATTTCGTTGAGAATTTTGTCGGTGACTGCCTGCTGGCAGTCGGCGACGAGGAAACCATCAAAATCCATTACCACACCAACGAGCCTTGGAAGGTGCTGGAATACTGCGCTTCCCTCGGCGAAATTCACGACATCATCGTGGAGAATATGCAGCTTCAGTCCGAAGGCCTGCACGGCTAATGAGTGGTCAGTGTTTAATGGATAGTGATCAGTAATGCTGAAAATAAGGAGCTGATTTAATGGAAGCCGTTAATTTTCCCTTTGCTTTGGGCGAGGAAGTAGCTGAGGACAACGGGCTTGTGAAGTATGAATTCCATTATCAGCTTCACGACCGGATTCAGTGGGGCAATATGCT
>ONID01000223.1 GCA_900317765.1 uncultured Eubacteriales bacterium
GCGCCCTCGTGGCACGCGTTGGCGCACGCTCCGCAGCCGTTGCATTTTTCCTCGTCTATGTGAATAATCTTTCTGATCATAACAAAAACCTCCTTGACTTTTCGGGATAATTATACTATGATTATTTTATCAAGTATGTTGTAATTACAACGTAATGGAGGAAAAATGAAAAATTCCGTTTTATTCAAGGAAATGAACGATCACGAATACACTCAATGCCTGAAGACTCTTAAAGCGGCAGAAAAGAAATATAAAAAGGACGCGCTGATTCTCTCCGCCGGCGACACAACAACAAAGTTCGGATTGGTGCTTGACGGAAGCGTAACGGTTGAAAGCAACGACATCTGGGGCAACCGAACTATTCTCAGCCACGTCGGAAAAGGGCAGTTTTTTGCTGAGACCTACGCGCTGCTTGAGGATGAAGTCTTGCTCGTTGACGTAAGGGCAAATGAAAACTGCCGCGTGAGGTTTTTCACAATCGGCAGTCTGAAAAATTTACGGCAGATAAATGAACCGTGGGCGATAAAATTCATCTGCAATATGCTTGAGATTTCCGCGCGGAAGAATCTTACCCTTTCGGGCAGAAGCTTTCATATTTCGCCGCGCACAATAAGGGAACGTTTATTATCCTATCTGAACACTATTTCACTCCAAAAGCACAGCACGGAATTTGACATTCCCTTTGACCGTCAGCAGTTAGCCGACTACCTCAACGTCGACCGCTCGGCGCTGTCAAATGAGCTGAGCAAGCTGCAAAACAACGGCGTTATCACATTCAGAAAAAATCATTTTATTTTATTGAACGGAGAAGCTGATGAACAATAAAAAGATATACAGACATATTGCCGACTTACCTTCGGGAACAGCCTCGGACACATTGACGGAGGGCTGTCTTGTCCTTGAAGGCGGCGGCTGGAAGGGACTTTATACGGTGGGCGTGCTGGATTGCATGATGAAAAATGACATTAACTTTTCATCAGTCGTCGGTGTTTCCGCGGGAGCGCTTTCGGCTATCGGCTACGTTTCGGGGCAGATCGGCTGGGGTGCAAGAATTGATTTGACCTACCGACATGATAAGAACTATTGCGGAATAGGAGCTTTCAAGCGCGACAAGGGAATCACGGGATTCTCGTATCTTTTTGACGACATATTAAAGGAACTGCCTTTGGACGAAAAACGGTTGATGGATCCGTCGCGCAGGTTAGCTGTTACCGCTACCAATCTGAATACGGGAAAAATCACATACTTTGAAAAAGGCAACTGCGATATATTTCGCGCGGTGCAGGCATCCGCCACCGTGCCGTTTGTGTCACGTCCCGTTATGATAGACGGGGAGCTGTATCTGGACGGCGGCTGCGCGGAGAAAATACCGCTGTCGTGGGCTGAATCAACAGGAGCGAAGAAAATAATCGTTGTCCGCACACGAGAACTAAGCTACAGACGAAAGGAAAAGCCCTCTAAATTGATCGGGTTGAAATACAGAAAATATCCGAACTTTGTCCGTTCCTTCTCAAATGTGAACATGGAATTTAATAAGATGGTAGCGGCGCTTGAAAGCAAAGCCGAAAAAGGCGAAATCTTCCTGATCGCTCCTTCAAAGCCTGTCACGGTAACAAGGTTTGACGGCGATATGGATAAGTTAGGCGATTTGTATTGGCTCGGCTACCATGATATAGAAGCAAGGATTGAAGAATTAAAGCAATTTGTTTTGACGCGCGAATAACGCCGGAAACAGCAATACCTTCTACTTGATATTGAAGATTATGACACAGAGTAGATTTTGCAGGCGAAAATATGAATCAGTCAGGAAAGGAATTTGAAAGCCAAATGACAAACAGGAACGAACAATATAAAATCGAATTCAGCGGAATCATTCTTTCTGTACAGCCACGCTCTAACGTATGGAGATACCGCTTGGATAACCGTACTCACAGCATGACCGGATACAATATTTTTCTCAGCGGTATAGCGGAAGGCGATGAACGCGACTTTGCAATTGCGATATCCGAAAAACAGCAGCAAAAGCTCCGGTTTCACATCGGTGACGAAATCCGCGGAACCGCATGGACGAAGATGTAT
>ONID01000220.1 GCA_900317765.1 uncultured Eubacteriales bacterium
GTCGCCGTTCATCACATACGTCCATACGCCGCAGTCAGCCTGCGCCATGTCGATGGAGTCCAGTCTGTCGCCGCCCAAGCCCTCGCGGAAGATGTTGAGTACCACCTTGGAAGCGGTTGGCGCCCAAAGGCGGAACTTGGTCTTTTCGGGCGACCAGATCGCTCCCAGAGTGCCGCCGTAGTAATATTTTTCGGTGAATTCCTTGGTGTCAAAGATGTTTGCCATTTTATAATAAACCTGCCTTTCAAAGCAATTATTTTCATCTCAGATGCAATCACTGACAACAGGGCTATTATATCATATGCTTCCGACATTTTCTATATTTTTAACAATTTTTTAACCTTTATTTCCCGATATACTGTGACGAATTATGGTAATGATTTTTAGGAATTATTGTCATAGGGTAAATGGAACTGTAAAACTATCTATCTGTTTTCTCTCGCCTGAATAAAAATATTCGCCCGCTCGATGACCTCGATCATTTCCGGGGCAAGGCGAGCCGTGACCCTTTGCAAAAGTTCGTCGGGGATGGGATAAAGAACTTCCGCAATGCTGCCGGCAATGGCGGCAATGGTGTCGCTGTCGCCGCCGATGGAAATGGCTTCCGCCACCACGTCGGCGTAATCCTTTCCCGTGAGGAAGGCGACAATCGCCTGCGGCACAGAACCCTGACAGGACACGTCAAAGCTGTAATCCGGTCTGATTTCATCGAGTGTGAAGGACAGGTCGTAATACTGTTCCGCGTATTTCCTCACGTCCTCCTTGCTGCCGCCGGCGCGGAGGGTGTAGATGCAGCCTGCGACAGCCTTCGCACCCTTGATGCCCTCGGGGTGATCGTGGGTGACAGCCGCCGAAAGC
This sequence comes from uncultured Eubacteriales bacterium, assembly GCA_900317765.1. Taxonomy (GTDB): domain Bacteria; phylum Bacillota; class Clostridia; order Oscillospirales; family Acutalibacteraceae; genus RUG762. Next base: position 859 of record ONID01000220.1, read on the forward strand.
CAGGCGAGAAGCTCCGCCTCTTCCAGCGAATTTGCCGCCCATCCCGCGAAGGAAACGCGCATGGCGGAACCGTTGCCCCAGCTTCCGTAGGGCAGGCTGTTCTCCGTCATCAGCCAGCGGTAAAAGGAACCGCCGTAGCCGGCGTTGGGGAATGCCCTGCCGAATTTTTTGAGCGAAAGCACGATCTGTCGGCTTATTTCTTTCTTCGCAGCTTCACCGCCTTTTTGAAACCAATCGTCCGGCAGGCCTTCGAAAGCGTTCATGATGCCGTCGGCAACTGCGCAGGTCATCACGCTGTCGTCGGTGAACCGTGCCCGACCGACTGCCATTTCTTCCAGTGAGATTTTGTGCTTGATGTTGTGCCATTCGTAGGGAGAACCCGTTGTATCTCCCACAATCGCACCCATCATACGTAATGAATTTTGTCCTTTCATAAAATCGTCCGCCTTTCTTATATTTCAGTTTGATGTAAATTCCTGATATAAATGATTCTATCACATGTGTCATGAATTTGCAATCCGTTTCACATTGCGTATTCATTCAATATCGCCGTTTCTCCCGCCGTCAGTTCCACCCCGGACGGTATGTAAATTTGATAGGTTTCCCCCGAACGTGTTATTTCCAGCGCAGGAACAATATCGCCGCGCAACCGGTTCAACGCGTCAAGCAGGTCATCGGCTTGATTAAAAAAATAAAGTCTGCCGCTCGGATGATTCGTAAAAAGTATGTAAAACCGGCAGCCGCCGTTTTTCAATGGTCGGCATAATACCATAGAATAGTTCCCTTCACGGTCAAGCCCTGCTGTTTCCCGCAGCAGGGCAAATATTCTTTCAAGCAGAAGCCGCAATTTCTTGTTTTGAAGCGTTATTTCACTTTCTTTGATGCCAAAATGCAGACATTCGTCCTCCGAAAAACTCACAAGTGACGAATTGCAGGGATTTCCGGGCAGCAATTTTATGATCATCTCTTGACTTACCTCCGAAGCGGTATTATATTATTTATATAGATGGGGTTTATATAAACGCAATCGTTTTATATAAAAAATTAAAACACCTTTTTCACATAGAATTCAAGAGGTGAATAATGGCTTGACGATAAAAAACATCAATTTATTTAACACGGGAAGACATGTCGATCTTGAACAGCACAAGGAACCTGCATTTTCCGCTCCGCTCTGTTCGGTGCCGATCCGGGAATGCGTGCATGTGCCGCTTTTTGATCCATTGGGCGGCAATATGTACCCAGTGCCG
>ONID01000065.1 GCA_900317765.1 uncultured Eubacteriales bacterium
GTAAAACAAAACAATTCTGTCAAATTTGTATTTTTCGACACATCCAGCGAGGTCAACTGATGATTGCATTCACAGTGTAAGGTCCATAAATCGGGATTATTCGACACATCCAGCGAGGTCAACTGATTGTATTCACAGTGTAAGGTCCATAAATCGGGATTATTCGACACATCCAGCGAGGTCAGTTGGTTGGTTGAGCAATCTATTTGCTCCAATGCTGTGCTCCTCGATAAATCCAGCGACGTCAGTTGGTTTTCACAGCAATCCAATACTTTCAATGATGTGCATCCGGAAACATCAAGCGCGCTAAGTTGGTTGGATGAGCACAATAACTCAGTTATATTGTCACCGTAGATTCTGATAGTCTTCCCTTTGACGGTTCTGTCACCGGGATAGGCAACAGGATTGCCGTCGCCATAATCCACATATACATTTTGACCGGTTATAGTGAAATCATGTTGGCTCCACATATAAGATCCGAACAGCTCTTCCCCATCGTTCTTCTCCGTCGTCATCGTAATGACCGGTTCGCCGAGGTTGGCGGGGTCGACAATGGTATCTTTCGGCGTTACATCCTCCGTGAACACAACCTCATCACTGGCGGAAACATCCGTGGAAGACACACTGGCGGAATGAGCGCCAGAATGATAACCTGTTGGATGGCTGGTTGGCGATACATCGCTCGGCGAGACATTGTCCGCCGCGCTGGCTGTCATGAATACAGTTGCCGACACAACGAGCGCGAAAGACGCTGCCGCCGTCAGCGCCGTGCGCAGGGTGAATCTGCGTTTGAGATTCAGCTTTTTGAATTTGGCTAACATTTTTCTCGATCCTTTCCTGGGTTTATTTGCGATTTTAGCAAATCGCATATTGTTTTGATTTGCTCATATTTGAGCGGATTCTGTGATTATTATATATTTCTTTTATAATAATGTCAAGTTGTTTTTAAGCATAGTGTGCTTTTTTAGATAAAGCAGCTCAAAGTCATTCAGCCCAAAGCGCGGCAAAAACCGGTCGGTATACTTCCTTGCGTCAGGAAATATGCCGACCGGTTTGGTTTCAATGAAAATTATTACAGCCCCGCGATGACGCCGCAGGCGATTTTTAATCCCGAATCGCCGGAAGGCTGACTCTCGAAATCATCGTACTTCTGGTGAATGATGATGGTCTTGCCTATCACCTCATCCACACCGAAGCGGTTCAGCAGAACGGCGTTCCATGCGCTGCCGTTGCTGGCAAACAGCGGCGGCAGGTCGCCCGCGTGTTCCGGGTGCGGACAGTCGCCGGGGTTATAGTGCGCTCCCGCATCCGCGAAGGGGTCGTTTTCGTTGCCCGTGCAGCTTTCGCCGTCGTGAATGTGCATGCCGTGGACGGTGTTGCCGCATTCCTCCGTCGGCAAAGGCAGTCCCGTCACCGCCGTGAGCACCAGCACGCCCTCATTGTCCGAATAAAACGCCACCGTTCCCTCGATGTCGGGGTACTGCTCCGAGCCATGTATCTGCGCCAGCGCCTGCGGAGGGTTTTCCAGGATCAGCTGCGCTACGCTCTCGATCACACCGACGGAATTGTTCTCTCCGCCGCTGAAGCTGCCGTTGTTCTGAAAATTATCCAAATGAATCACAACCTTTCTGCTGCTATAATATGCAGTCCGTGCGGTCTGCGACACAGCCGTTTTTTGCTGCGTGCAGACCGCACCTTCTGTCACTTCATGGCGCCGTACAGGTTGTCTATCGCTTCGCTTACCGCGTTGTTGACCTCGTCGGCAGCGTGCATCAGCCTGCGGCGCACGCTGCGCTTGCCTGGCATCCCGCACACGCCGCAGCACGCCGCCGCGCCGACGGCTATTCCGAGCAGCAGCCACAGACCCATGCCGGAAGAAGCGGTTTTTCTTTTGCCGTACATTTTTATCCAACTCCCGTTCTGTCTTATTCGCAACATCATTACGGGCTTTTTGCAGCACAGGCAGAGCAACGGCTGCATCCATTGCTTTGCGTGAAATTTGCGCACGCCCGCATTTTTATTATTGACATCCCGGCGATTTTAATACATTATATATATGTATACCTTTTTCAAAGGAGACTTCACAAACAATGCCCATACTCAACATAGTCCTTGTGGAACCGGAGATCCCACAGAATACCGGCAATATAGCACGCACCTGCGCCGCTACCGGCGCACGTCTGCATTTGGTGGAGCCTATGGGATTCCGTCCCGACGACAAAAAGCTCAAACGCGCCGGGCTGGATTACTGGCATCTGCTCGACATCACCTATTATTCCTCCCTCGACGATTTCTTTGCAAAAAACGCCGGCGGCAGCTTCTATTATTTTTCCACAAAAGCATTGCACACCCATTCGGACGTGCAATATCCGGACAATGCCTACCTTGTATTCGGGAAGGAGACTGCCGGACTGCCCGAATCGCTGCTCTTCGCCAATCCCGAACGCTGCGTGCGGCTTCCCATGCGCGGACAGGCACGCAGTCTGAATCTCTCCAACGCCGTCGCGGTGGGAGTTTATGAGGTCCTGCGGCAGTGGGATTATCCCGAATTGCAGAACCAGGGCAGGCTGCGGGAATACGACTGGAACGCGGATGCTCCCATCAATTAACAGATTAACCGAGAACGGAGTGGCATTTTACGTGAAAAGAACAGTCCGAATTATTCTTATCATATTGATCATGCTGGCGACGGTACTGACGTTTGCCTATATCGGCATCATGCACCGACTTTATCCCGCCGGAATGGGCAGCGCGGAAGACGTCGGCAGCGACGTCGGTCCCCAGAGCTCCGATACCCGCGACAAACAATTGATCCTCCCGGACGGCGACATCATTCTGCAGGTCGGTCAGTCCCGACAGTGCAGAATTCAGTTTGAAGACGGGAGTCCCGCCGAAGGCGTTTTCTGGAGCAGCGGCGACGAAAACGTAGCCCGTGTCAGTTCCGGCGGCAGAGTGACCGCCATCGCAGCGGGTGAAGCCGAGATATTAGCCATTCTGGGCAAGGATCACAGGGCGCGTATCAAGGTATCGGTCTATGAGGATCTGACCTCTGCGGCAGCCCAGGCAGTGACCAATCTGGCAGCCGACGGAAGCGACGATTCCATGCAGCTCGTGGAATCCATGGCGCAAAGCCTCTCCCACGCCAGCGACAAAAAGACGACCGACCTCGCCGCCATGATGCATGCCTTGGCGGCGTTCAGACAGGCGGGAGAAAAAGGAGACAATTCCGCTCCCCAGCTGTGGGAAACGCTGATGAAGGCGGTTGAGACCGCCCAAGCGGAGATTGACCCTATGACGCTGCGCCAGGCAGCGCTTGCGGCTTATTCCCACGGCGAAAAATCATCCGCGGAAATGACGATTACCTTCACGGGAGACTGCACCTTCGCCTATTACAACGAAAGCAACGCCCCCGGAAGATTCCCCGCCGTTTACAGGCGTTCGGGAAGCCTGACATATCCCTTTGACCTCACGCGGCAGGTTTTCGGCGCGGACGATATTACGATGATCAATTTTGAAGGGACCCTCACCGATTCGACCCAGCACAAGTACAAGCAATTCTATTTCCGCGGGGAACCGTCATTTGCCAATATCCTTCCGGCGTCCTCAGTGGAAGCCGTGACGGTGGAAAACAATCACTCGGGCGATTATCTCGAAATAGGCTACGCGGACACCCTCTTCCATCTGAAAAAAGCCGGCATTGCCTACACCGACTTCCAGACGCCTGCTGTGCTCAACGTCAAGGGCATGCGCGCCGTCATGATCTCGCTCTGCCTCGTGGACACCACCTTCACAGACGAAGCCCGCCAGCAGATAGAGGACTTCGTCGGGCAGTTCAAGCAAAAAAACACCATCGTTATTATGAATGTACACTGGGGGATCGAAAGGGATCACGTTCCCGACGCCACACAGATCAACGCGGCGCATTTCATGATCGACGCGGGCGTCGATCTGGTGATCGGGCATCATCCCCATGTGCCGCAGGGCATAGAGTTCTACAACGGGCACTACATCTTCTACAGCCTCGGCAATTTTGCCTTCGGCGGAAACGCCAGGGCGACCATGCCCGAAACGCTGATGGTGCGCGCCATGTTCGGCAGAGATGACGAAGGAAATGCCGTTCTGAGCCGTCTGTCGGTCATCCCCTGTCTGACCACTTCCTCCGGAAGTCCCGGCAACAATTACCGTCCCACGCCCCTTTACGGCGAGAGCGGCGCACAGGTGATCAGTGAACTGCTTCAGCTCAGCGCCCAAGTGGACGGCGGCATAAAGTCCCTCACATGGAGCATGATACCTTAAATATTTCTGATCAACCGCTCAAAACAGGCTGTCCCGCGCATTTGCAGTCAAAAAAAATGGGGGACAGCCTGTTTTTTCGGGGTTTTGACAGTTGCAAAAAGGAATCTATATTGATATAATCATATCTGTACTATTTTATTTTTGGAAGGAAGTCCACAACAGATGTTCTTTGAATTTGATGAGATAACAGAAAACGAAGCTTCAGACATGACGGAGGCGGCGGACAGCGAAGAAACCACCGGCGCACAGGATGCCGCCGATTCCCAAGAAACCGAACCGGAAACCATCCCGGAAGAAACCGCCGAAAATGAGGAAAGTCCCGAAACGGAAGCGGCCAACGCCGAAAAAGCATTCGATGAGCCTGCCGAAAGCGAAGAGGACTCCGAGTACGACCCCGAAGTGGTCGTGGAGGACGCAGGAGATTTCCGGAACGAGATCGTGATATATCAGACCGACGACGGATCTGTCGCCCTCGACGTTCCGCTGGAGAACGAAACCGTATGGCTCACCCAGAAGCAGATGCAGGAGCTATTCGGCAGGGATATCTCCGGCATTTCCCGCCATATCTCCAACGTATTCAAGGACGGTGAGGTGGAGAAGGAAGGCAACATCCACTACGTGCGCTCCGAACGCACCGGCAAGCCGATTGCCTACTACAGCCTCGACGTCATCATTCCCGTCGGATACCGCGTCCGTTCCAAGCGCGCCGTGGAATTCCGCAAATGGGCAAGCAAGGTGCTCAAGCAGTACATCCTCAAGGGCTACGCCGCCAACGAGCAGCGCATGAAGCAGCTCGGCGAGGTCATCAAGATCATGAAGCGCACCGGCAATATGTTGGAGGCGCGGCAGATTCTCGACGTGGTGGACAGCTTCTCTACCGCGCTGGACCTGCTGGACGATTACGACCATCAGTGCATTCCCAAGCCCAAGGGAAACGAAGCCACCTATGTGCTGACATATGAAGAATGCCGCGAGCTGATCGACGGCATGAAGTTCTCAGCGGACAGCGACCTTTTCGGCAACGAGAAGGACGACAGCTTCAAGGCGAGCATTGCGGCGATCTATCAGACCTTCTTCGGGGAGGACGTGTACCCCTCGCTCGAGGAAAAGGCAGCCAATCTGCTCTACTTCGTCACCAAGAACCACTCCTTCTCCGACGGCAACAAGCGCATTGCCGCCGCGGTATTCCTCTACTTCCTCGACAAGAACAACATCCTCTTCAACGACGAGGGCGACAAGATCATCGCCGACTACACACTCGTCGCCATCACCCTGATGATCGCGGAATCCCGTGCAGAGGAAAAGGAAGCGATGGTCAGCCTTATCATGAATTTCCTGAATTGGTAAATCCGGTGTATGGCTATGGCAGAAACGAAAGCGGACAGCAAAAATGAATTTTTAGAATGTGAAAGAAAATGGGTCTACTGGTGCCTGATCGCCGCTGCCGGCTGGTTCGGCGCATACACCTTTCTGCTGCGGGGCGGCGTATTCTGCAACGCCCAGACCGCCAACATCGTTCTCTTTGCAATGGCAGTGGGAAGGGGCGACCTCAAAGGCGCGCTGTATCTGCTGATACCCATCAGCGCCTACTTTGCCGGGGCATTTTTTTCGGAATACATGGGAAAGTCGGTCAAAAAGCTGCATTTTCTGCGGTGGGATACCATTCTTGTGGGACTTGAAATGACAGCCGTGATTATTTTAGGGCTGCTGCCCAAAAGCGTTCCCGATCAGGTCTGTCAGATCGCCCTGAATTTCATCTGCTCCATGCAGTTCAACACCTTCCGTCAGCTGGAGGGAACTCCCGCCGCCACCACCTTTGTCACCAATCACATCCGGCAGGTAGGCTCCAATTTAGCCAAATACGTCCGCCACCGGGACGTCGCTTCCGCCGGCAAGGTAAAAACGCACGGCGCGATGATCTTCTTCTTTTTCGCCGGAGGCACTGTCGGCACGGTTTTGGGAAACATCGTCGGACTGCCGTCCCTCTGCGGTTCCGCCGTCATACTGCTTGCCGTATTCATCCGTCTTGCACACGCTGACCGTTCCTACGAAAAGAACCTTCTCAGCCGCGTCCCCAGAGGACACTGAAGCGCGCAGCGGAGCTGCGCTAAGATAATAGATAATTTTGGAAGCGCTGTGCGCTTGGATTTCAATCAAAAGGAGGTGCAACCATTTGGCTGGTGAATTTTTGGAGAGTGCCGCGCCGTATTTCAGGCAGTCGGACACACAGCTTTCTTCCACCGTGCAGAGAATCTGCGCGCTTTGCATACTGCTGCCGCTGCCGCTGCTGCATTACGGCTGGCGCACGGTGCTGATGGTGCTTTTCGGCATACTGTCGGCGGCGGCAGCCGAAGGGCTGTGGAATCTCGCCGCAAAGCGAAGACAGACATTGTCCGACATGACTGCCGTGGAGACAGGATTTACCTGCGCGCTGCTCATGCCGGCGTGCGCTCATTATCAGCTTGTGATATTCGCAGCCGCTTCGGCAATGCTCATTGGAAAACTGCCCTTCGGCGGCAGGTTCCGCACTCCCTTTATTCCTGCGGCTGTCGGATACAGTCTTTCGGCGGTCTGCTTCCCGTCCGAGACTTTCACCTATTCCCGGATCAGTGAAAAGATATCCGCCTTCGGCGCAAACACGCTGCTGCATCCTGTCTTCTCGCAGGCCGAGCTTCTGAGAAGCGGCAAAAACCCTTCCCTTCACATCGGCGAATACCTTTTAGGCGAGGTGACCGGACCTCTCGGAACTACCTCTGTGGTGCTGCTCTTCACGGCTGCCGTCTGGCTGCTCTTTACCGGAAATCTCGCCTGGCAGAGCATGACCTCCTCTTTGGCCGCAATTACTGTCATTTCATTTTTCGTGCCGTATCCCAACGTTTCCTCCTATATGTATGTCGTATGTGACCTGCTGGGCGGTTCCACACTGTTTTGCTGCCTTTTCTTTGCCGCCTATGCCAACTACTGTCCCAAACTGTCCACCGCGAGGGTTTTCTGGGGAGGACTATGCGGCGCGTTGACTGTGCTGATCCAGCACTTCGGGAGCGTGGAAGCGGGCTGCGTCTTTGCGGTGCTGATCATGACCCCGTTTGCCGACGCATTCGACCGCATGGTGTGGCATTGCCGCAGCAAGGGAATCACCTACCGTCAGATCAAGCGGAGGATTGAGCAAAGAATTACCTATCGCCTGAAAACACAGCAGGAGCGTGAGCTGGATGAATTCAAAAAGACACAGTAGAATAACGGAAAAAGACCTCACACATCCCATGCTGCTCAACGGAGCAGGTATCGCCACCATTGCGGCAGCCTGCACTTCCGCCGCCAATTCCCTTGCCCTATCGGTGATCATGCTGGCGCTGTGTTCGGGCATGGCGCTGGTTTACATTTTTGAAAAGGGCGAATACATACAGCCCATGCTCAGCGTGCTGTATTTCGTTCCGGCGGCTTTCATCGTCTGCGGCGGCAGTATGTTGCTCAACACCTTCTCCATGGCAACGTCATCCGGTATCGGAATGTATCTTCCGCTGTTGGCGGCTGACGCGCTTGTATTGGCAAGGCTGCAGCCCGGTTCGCCCTTCGTGTCCCCGTCGGACGCACTTCCGGCGGCTATCAGACTGTGGTGGCTCTATGCGGCTATGGCTCTTCCGATAGGTCTTGTGCGGGAGGTATTGGGAAAAGGCACGCTGTTCGGACAGCGTTTGTTCCTCCATCCGGCGGTCAGCGGAATGCATCTGCCCTTTGCGGGCTTCATCATGCTGGGTTTCGGTCTGGCCATTTACACCTTTGTCACGCAGAACAGCTCAAAATAGTATCGTTACAAAATATTAACTTTATACCGCGGCAAATATGATATAATTGTGTCAATTATACGGAACGAAAAACAATCGGTTACCCGGAGGAGATGTTTATGATGGATTTTTTTGACGATGATTTCGGCACGGACAACGAGAACAACGGTTTTCAGGATGACTTTACCGACGACTTTTTCAACGACGACGGTTTTGACACTGACAGTCATGAAGCAGCACCGGCAGCACGTCCGAAATTCAACCGGGCGCGTGTCAGCCCCGAGCCGATCAATATCGACGCAGCCGCTTCCCCGCAGGAACAATACGCCATGCTGTTTGCCAAGGCGGCAAACGCTTCTCCCGAATACAGAGATATTCCCGATTACAGGGAAATACCCGAATACCAGGACGTACCCGTAAACCGCGAATCGGAAGCACCCGCATACCGGGAGGAATCCGTTCAGCGGGAAACGCCTGTGTCTGAGGAAGTGCCTGCATATCAGGAATTTCCCTCGGAAAGCGAAACGTCGGATGATTACGAGGAACCGGCAAAGGAAAAGAATCCCGCGGAATGCATCGTGCAGTATGTGGACTGCCATTACAAATTTCTTCCCTGCGGAGTGGACGTCAACGAGCTCAACCGGAAATATCTTTACGGGCTTCATTACGGACTGGATTGGGGATACACCACGGTTATCATTCCCATCACCGCCGAATTCAGTCAGCATCTTTGCTTTGACGAAAACAACCGGCAGTACGCTGTGGATGAACTGCGGGAAATGCGCAGGGATTCGATTGCGGCGGCTGCTGAGATTGCCGGAACCGACATGCTCAGCAGCTCTTACATCAACAAGACCTCCATCATAGCCAAGAGAGGCGTTGACATAGACGCGTTTGAACGGGCAAAATACAACGGGGCGACGATCAACTGTTTCAGCTCGTTTGTCAAAAACGGAGTGACCACAAAAGACCTGCTGCTGTTGCAGGTTCCCGTTGCCGAACCGTGGAAAGTATTTTCATGGCTTCCCGTGGGCGACATCAACGGAGCACCCTCCAACGAAATGCTGATGACCGCTTCCAAGCACTGGTATGAGCTTTGCGGCGCTGTTCCGGCGGTGCTGGACTGCGGCGTCATTGAATACTTCGTCCCCAACGGCAGACCTTCCTACGACACCGCGCTTCAGATTGCGCGTGAACAGTTCGCCATCTGTCACGAGCGCGTGCTCTGCCTCACCCGAAGCCACACCCTGAGCGAACTGGTCGACAGCCTCACCAAATCCTGCGTCTGGTATCTCGGCTGGAAATAATTATTTCACCGACACTTGCCCCATCTTCATTCATATGATACAATCATCCCGTAGGACTTTCATTGAAAGGAATGATCGTCATGCGGGATTTTGCTTTTCCGCCAACCTTTTGCGCGGTGGCTGCGTATATGTTATTGAAAAGATGATTGAAAGGGTGACTCATTATCAAAACACGCGATTTTCTTTATTTCACCGGGTTCGGCATTAAAACCGTCCTTTTCCGGCAGAAGAAGCCCATTCTCGGCACGATCATTGTCACCGACAAGTGCAATCTCAAATGCAAGCACTGTTCGGTCAACAACATCACCGCCGTCATTTATCCTTATCAGCAGATCAGGAACGAAATGAAGCAGCTCTACGATAGGGGCATACGTATTCTGTTTTTCTGCGGCGGCGAGACCTTCCTGTGGCAGGACAGCGGAAAGAATCTCCGCGACCTGGTCATCGAGGCCAAGGAAATGGGCTTCCTCATCGTCAATGTCGTCACCAACGGCACGCACCCCATCGACCTGCCCGAAGCCGACCTGATTCTGCTGAGCCTTGACGGCGACAGGGAACGTCACAACATGATTCGCGGCGACACCTTCGACACCATCATGCACAATATTTCCCAAGCGACCGCCGACAATATCTGCTTCTACATGGCGATCAACCAGATCAACAAGGGAGCCGTCAAAGAGGTGTGCGCCCTTGCCCGGGACACCAAAAACGTCCGCGCCGTGTCCTTCAATTTCCACACGCCATACCCGGACACCGCTGAATTGGCGCTCACCCGCGAGGACAAGGCGAAATGCTGCGAGGACATCACACAAATGATGAAGGAGGGCGCGCCGGTATTCAACCTCAAAAGGGCGTTTCCCTATCTGATTAACAACACCTTCCCCACTCCCTGTTATCAATGTGTCGTCATGGAGAACGGCAAGATCTCCACCTGTGGGCGATGCATTGACGTTCCGGGACTCTGCGAAAAGTGCGGGTATTTCTTCGTTGCGGAATACACCCTGATTTTCAGCGGCAAAATCGGAATTGTGTTGGAAATGCTTCGCACCTATTTAAAATACATATGACGGAGGGTTTGGACATTGAGCTTTATCACGACACTCACCCGCATGTGGCTCACCCGCAGCACAAAGCCCTTCACCTTCACCGATGCATACGACGGTGTTCTTCCCTATTCCGAATGTGACGGTCTGGGACTGTACGTGCATATTCCCTTCTGCAAAAGCCTGTGTACCTTCTGTCCCTACTGCAAGACGGTGTATGCCAAGGACCAATGCGACCGCTACATCGACGCGCTGCTCAAGGAGATAGAGCTTGTCGGCGGTCAGTCAGATGAAAAAAAGAAGTGCACCAGCCTTTACTTCGGCGGCGGAACGCCTGCCCTTGCCGCCGACAGGATCGGAGAGATCATCGCCGCGCTGCGACAGCATTTTGACATCACCGAGGGCATCGGGCTGGAGCTTCACCCCGACAACGTCACGCCCGAAACGCTCCGGCAGCTCAAAGCCGCCGGCGTCACCAA
>ONID01000001.1 GCA_900317765.1 uncultured Eubacteriales bacterium
GTGTTGTTCGTTTTCGTTTGAGTACTTGCTGTTAAGCAAATTCTCAAGGAATTACAGGTTTCTTTGTCGATTCGTTGTTTAATTTTCAAGGTTCTGTGCCGAATTTTATTCAGCCTGCTGACATTCGCTTTTCGCCGTCAGCTTTTCTATAATACCACATCAGAACTCATTTGTCAAGACCTTTTTTCAAATTTTTCAAAGATTTTTTTGAAGCCATCAAATATCTTTGAATTTAAATCATTTCTTAACGTGTTCTGCGTGGTCGCTGTCTTTAAGCGACAGCCTAAATATATTATCACAGCAGATCTGAAATGTCAAGTACTTTTTTTGATTTTTTTAATTTTTTCAGTTTCTTTTTTCTGTCCCTCTGTTTTCGGCAAATCAGAAAATGGCTTACGCTGTTGTTGACTTTGATTGCTGCTTATGATATATTTTTATTATCATATTATTATAGTATAGAAATTGGGAGGCGTCACATTGAATGCTTTTATGAAAGCCTTGCGCAAGAACTCTGTCTGCATAATTTCTGCTTTCCTTATTCTGATCGCATCACTTATCACCATAGCATTGCTTTCAAATCATCATTTTTTCTCCGCATCATCCGATACTTCCGACGGGCTGCGTTATCTTACGGCATCTGAGAAAGCGGACCCTTCGACAGCAGACAATTTTCTCCGCGAAAAAAAGAAAAGTCTCGCCGCTACCGGCTATACCACTAAAGAGATTGCAGCGATAAAAGACGACATTTTAAATGACAGATCAGACGTATTTTCACTTTTCAAGGATTATGTAATCCTTGGCGATTCACGAGCGCTTGGTTTTTCGCACTATAAATACCTGGATTATTCCAGAGTACTGGCTGGCGGCGGAGATACCATCTTAAAGGTCAGAGAACGCATGGATAAAATCAAAAACCTCGACCCGTCGTATATTTATCTTTGCTATGGCGTCAACGACGCGGGCAGGAATATCGGCGAAACACCCGAGGGCTATGCGGATGAAGTGCTCGCTGTGATACAGGAATTGGAGAAAGTTCTGCCTGACGCAAAGATATATTACAGTTCCATCATATGGATTTCGGACCAGGCGGCGATAAACTTCCCCCCTTGGGCCAAAATATACGATTATAACGTCACATGCAAGACTATGTGCACCGATAATAACATCAGATACATTGATAACGAGGCAATATGCGCCAAGCTAAAGGAAGAAAAAATGTGGTCAGGTGACGGCATTCATCTAAGCAAATCCTTTTACAAGCTTTGGGCACAGAATCTTTATCTTGCAACGCTGGAGGGTTGAAGCAAGTGAAAAGCATCCTTTTTGAAATATGCCGATGGGCAGCATTCGCTGCGGCTTTGATTTTCATTATTAAAACCACGGGCGGAACATCACCTGTCAGCAATGCCAACCCTCAGACGGTCCTCGAATCGACCTATGCAAGTGCCCATACGGACAATATGCAGCCTGCTTCCAACCAGATGATCAAGCGTCTGTACGGCATCGATCCCTCGGAATACGCTTTTTGCAAGCTGTATTATCCTTTGACCAACATGGACGTGGACGAGCTGCTTCTCATTAAATACGCGGACGGTTCACAAGAGCAGCAGGTCAAGTCCGCTGTTGATGCACGACTGGATGAACAGAAAAAAGCCTTTGAAAATTACGGCGTGAATCAGATGGAGCTGCTCAATGATCATTCGGTTTTTAAATCGGAATCAGGTTTTGCTTTTTTCACTGTCAATGTCAACGCAGACCAATCGGCTGAGGCATTCGCCCATGCCATCAAGGAGGATTAAAAAATGTCTCTGACAAGAGTATTCTTTGTTTTTTTCTTCCTTCCGGCAAGTATCCTGCTCTACAGACTGACGCCCATAAAGGTCAGAAATGCTCTGCTGCTTCTGTTAAGCCTGTTCTTTATTGCATGGGGAAGTCCTGCTGACCTTATTTTAATTGGACTCAGTATTGTATTTAATTACTTTACGGCACTCGAACTGGACGAACTTCGACGCGCCAAAAAAGTCAGACAAAAAAAGCTGGTGCTCGCAACCGGTATCGCGGCAAACACGGCGCTGCTGGTATTCTTTAAGTATTTCATTTTCCTGCTGAACAGCATTGGGATCGGGGTTCATTTTGCGGTACCGGATGTTCCCATCGGAATATCCTTTTTCACCTTCTCGGCAATATCCTGCCTTTGCGACGTTTCCAACGGGAACGAGCCGGCACTTAAAAATCCGGTAGACTTTGCGCTCTATATCTCATTCTTCGGGAAAATCACATCGGGTCCCATCGTAAAATTCAGCGATATGGCCAAACAGATCAGGCAACGCAATATGACTGTCGGTTCTGTGGAAGGCGGTTTAAAGCTGTTCATTGTGGGACTGAGCAAAAAACTGATCATCGCCGGCAGCCTCGGCAAATTGTTCCATGCCGTCAAAGCCGAGGACCTGAGCTCCATGTCGGTTGCAACGGCATGGCTTGGCGCTCTCTTTTATTCGCTGATGCTTTACTATGATTTCAGCGGATATTCCGATATGGCAATTGGTCTGGGAAAGATATTCGGCTTCAGCTTTTCGAAGAATTTCGATCACCCTTATATATCAGACAGCATGACGGATTTCTGGAGACGCTGGCACATCTCGCTTGGCGCATGGTTCCGGGATTATGTTTACATACCTCTCGGCGGCAGCAGGGTCAGCAAAAGACGGAACATCATCAATCTCTCTGTCGTCTGGGTTCTTACCGGCTTATGGCACGGCGCCAACTGGACATTTGTTGTCTGGGGGCTTTATCACCTTGCATTGCTGCTGATTGAAAAATTCGCATTGAAGAATTTTCTTAAAATGATCCCCCGAATGATTCGTATCTTTTTCACATTTATACTCGCTGTCATCGGCTGGACGATCTTCTTCTCGGACAATATCTCCTATGCATGGAGCTATCTGCTGAGAATGTTCGGCGCAGGAGGAAGCGGATTGTTGGACAGCGTCGGAAAGTATTACCTGACAAGCGGAGGGATTCTGCTGATGACCGCGATTATCGGCGCAACGCCTTTGCTTGCATCGTTAGGCAGCAGGATAGACAAAAAAGAAAGCACTGCCGCGCAGCTCTGCGTCACCGCATTTTTTGCTCTGCTGCTGCTCGGAAGCACAGCATTTATGATAAGCGACACCGTGTCGTCGTTCCTCTATGCACAGTTCTGACGGAAAGGAAGTCAGTCGTATCATGCCATCAAATCAAAAATCGCCGAAACTGTGGATCACATGCATGTTCATGGTCATCGTCATCTGCTTTGACATAATCGCTCTGGTCATGCCGGATAAGGATTTCTCCGAAACAGAAAACCGCATGCTGGCACAAGCTCCTGTCGCCAGTTCAAAGAGTATCACCGAAGGGACCCTCGGAGAGGACGCAGAAAAATATCTCTCAGATCAATTTGCTTTCCGTGACGCCTGGTCAAACCTGTCATTCTTTACTCGCAGCATGTTATTCGGACAAAAGGAAATGAACGGCGTATATATCGGAAAAGACGGCTTTCTCATGCTGATTCCATCCGAACCGGCGCGGGAATCCTTGCAGAAGAAGCTGTCCGCCATCAATGCTGTCACCGAAAAATACGGAGAAATTAACCACTGCATTGCTGTCATTCCCAATGCTGAAGCCATCATGACCAACAAACTCCCCTCATACGCGCCGGCGTCAAAACAGCCGCAGCAGCTGGATGATATTTCCAGATCGTTTCGCGGAATAACATGCTGCAATGTCTCTGAACTCTTTAAAAAGCACAGGTACGAGGAATTGTATTACCACACCGATCATCACTGGACAAGCCGCGGCGCCTACCTTGCTTTTACAGCCATAGCGTCTGACATGCAGATTCAAGCCGATGACACGCAATATGACATTTACACCGTATCGGACAGCTTTCAGGGAACGCTTTCCTCAAAGAGCGGCAGTCACGGCTACAATGATACCATCGAGATTTACGTGCCAAAGGGAGAGCACCCGATCTCTGTAAGATATTCTGACAGCACTGAGACAAGCGGTTCCATTTATCAGAAGGATTTTTTAAACACCAAGGACAAATATGCCCTTTTTCTCGGCGGCAATCATCCCATAGTGACTATTACCACAACCGCCGACACAGACCGCACGCTCATGCTGATCAAGGATTCCTACGCCAATTGCTTTGCGCAGTTTCTCACCCCCTACTTCGACCAGATCATTATTGTCGATCCGAGATATTGCTACGACAGTGTGGACATGCTCATCAACCAGTATGAGATCACCGATCTGCTGTATCTCTACAATGCCGACACATTTATGACCGATACTTCTTTAACCGATTTTCTCACGCTTGAATCCGACAATTCCGAACAAAGCAAAGAATAAAAACACGTAAGCTCATAGCAGCGGATATTGTAATTCTGATAATTCTTAAAAAAGCTTGCAATAATGCCGTTTTCTTCAGATGAAATTCAGATGAATGATTTATCAATTTCGCAGCCCGAAGGAGGATATCCCACACAGTGGTCCTCTGTATATTATCTCAATGATTTCTCCATGGATATCACCATCGACCGCAATTATGACAAGGTCTATCGTTTCACCGCAGAAGATTTCAACTGATTATTCACACTGATTCCAAAAAAACAACCGAACGGCTTGGATTTGACAAACCGTTCGGTTTATTTTTTTGATCACTGATTCTTTGCACTCGACGAAATACCCGCCAGGTTTTTGGCTTCCTCGTAAGCACTGCTCTGGTGAATCTTTTCCTCCACTTTGCGGCTGAGAAGCCTTCTCGCCTCAAAGGACGACTGCTCACGGATAGCTGTCTGCCGGAGCTCGTCGCGGTCGACTGCCCTGAGCGGCGGGAACTGCGCTATCGGGGAATTATCCGAGTAATCCACCTGAATGAATTTGATAAGCTCCCGTGCCTTTGCGGCGTTGTCGGCTTTGAAGATGTAGAAGTAATCCCCGGTGATGTCCATTCCGGTGTAGCATCTGCCCTGGCGTCTGATGACCGGATCAAGCTTGCTCATGATGCGGTCGTGGGAATAACGGTAGCTGCGGTCAAAACGACGGGTGACAAACACCGTTGTTTCCGGCAGGATATGATAATCCATATTCATTCCCACCTTGTCGGCTGCCCACAGGTGACAGACGTCGCTGCTGCCGGTGCAAGCCAGTACGTCGGCAAAATATTCCTCCGGCGGCAGGAAGGACGCATCGCACAGAACACTGTCCGATCCGACGGCAAACGTCAGATTGAAGAAACCGCCTCTGAGCCGTACGGCATCCACAACTTTGAGTGCCGTATCCATATATTTGACTTTTGGTGTGTCACTTTCCTGATCTGAAAGACTGAAGAAGGAAAGCAGTTCCTTCTTTTTGGCAATCAGCTCGGGAAGATCGGAAAATTCATAAGCCGCCGCGCCGGTTACCTTGCCGTAGCGATTGACCATGCCGCAGCAACGGATGATACGTGAACCTTCCGGAATGATGGGATCTCCGTCCTCGTCGCGCCTCATCACTTTCACTCCGACGGAAGCCGCAGCGTCAAAGACAGCATTCTTGTCAAATACTCTGCGCGCATAATCCACATCAAATCCAACCACATTGAAGTCCCTGCGCAGGCTGGCCTCAAGGGTTGCCCAGTAATCGTTAAGAGATTCTATACCGTCAGGTCTGCCGTATTTATAGGAAAGGTAAGACACCGCACGATAGACCGCGTCGTAATCATGCAGATCATCCACCTTGAAATAGTCAGTCAGGCATCCTTTGAGCCCGTGCGGAAAATACTCCTCGGAAGCGTCGCCTATTCCAAGCACATTCACGCCTAAGCCTCTGAGGGCATGAATGTATCTCCATCGGTCTTCGGGATAATTAGGTGATATAAAAATAATATTCATAAACAAAATACCTCCGGCATTGAAAATCTATTTATGTACTGAACAGCCATTAGCTACTATTATAACAATTATAACACGCAATTTTCCCGACTTCAACACTATCTGAAAAAATTAAAAAAATTATATCTTGCCGTCGCTCACATCGGTTTCCTCGCCTGAAGACCCAAGATCATTCAGTACAAGTCTTCCGTTAGTGTTTTCGGCTATCGCTGATATGGCCTTGAATGCCGCTTGGCAGGCTTCCCACTGCTTGTCATCGGTGAATAACGCCGGACGTTCCTCTGCTGAAACGTACTTGGCACAGGGTACAGACATGTACTTCATGTGGGCGTTTTCCTCGCCCTGTCCGGAATTCCGAATAAGGAATATCGGGTTGTAGCTTCCCTGCGTCACCGACACAGTGCCGTCGCTGCCTCTTGAAACGCTCAGAGTAACCGTCATGCTGCGAGGCATTGTTATCTTTGACTTGGCAATGAGCTTTTTTTCATTTTCAAGAGCCTTTCTCTGCGCGTCTGTCAGAACGCCTTTTAGATTCATGATATTGGGCATTCCGGGGTAAACATTGTTGCCGTAAATGCAGCCCAAGGAATAAAATACAAAGCATTCCTTCTCAGCGTCGCCGTTCTTGTAGCTGATGATCTCCGTTCCCAGTGTCATACAGGGACCGTAGCCGACGATGACGTCTGCGCCCGATTCAGCAATCTTTTTGGCTGTTTCCTTCATAAAATCGGTTACGACAAAGCTGCCGAGTCCACCCCAGTTAATACAAACCGCAATGAATTCCGCGCCGTTCTTTTTCAGCTTGGCAATGTCGGTAACGGCACGTTCTGCAAGGGCATCCTTGGGGACATTGGCTATATGCCCCTTCTGCTCTGCGGTCAGCTTGGCGTAATCGCCGCCTTCAATGCAATTGAAGCCTGCGAGACCCACATTGACACCGTTTACTTTAACGATGCGTGTGTTCAGTTTATCCGGTTCACCGTCTGTCATGCCGATGACACCCAATGACCTGGCGTGAAGCGAACTGATGGTGGAACACATGCCTTCGTACCCGTTGGCAAGAGCGTGCTGATTGGCTCCGAATATGTAATTGACACCAAGCTCCGAGAGGGATGTCGCCAGCGCTGTCGGATAATTTTTTCCCGCGTCAAGTCCGCCGAGTTGTTGATTGTCTCCGTAAGCATTCACCTGTCCACAGAGACCGACAACGGTGAGATCGCCCGTCAGCACTTCCGCAAGCTCGGACATGCCGTTGCGGAAGTTGTATTGATTGTCAACGAATGCGGAGTCAAGCATATCCTGCGTAGGCATGACATTGCCGCCGAATGTCATCGTGAATGTTCCGGACGGTTTGCTCTCCTGCTCCGGTTCTTCTACCGGGATCTGATGACTGCCCGATCTGAGTGAAGCCGCTATCAGCAACGCACCGAGAACACTGACAAATCCTATTACCAATATTGCGCAGAGCTTTGTAAATCGGTCGGCGTCCACACCGTCCACAAGTCTTTTGCGGGGACGGGCTTCGTTTCCCGTACCTCTTCCGGCGGGATTAGCAGAGACGTCGTCCTTATTGAATATTTTTCCGAATGACACCGCTATGCCGGCAAAAAAGCCGAGGATTTTGGAAATGATCTTCATGAATGTCACACCACGCTTTTTGATATTATTAAAAAGGTATTACAAAATTTATGCGGCAGTACAGCTCATAGAATTAAAATATTCAATTATCATTTTAAGTTCCTGCGGCATTTCACCTGTCATGATTGCGGTAATGACTGCGGAGCCAACCGTCATAATCAGCGCCGCTGTTATCATTCCGAAAAGTATGGTTACAAAAGCACTTCTCACGCGGAGATCAAGCAGCGCAGCGACAAGAGCGCCCGTCCACGCGCCCGTGCCGGGAATCGGTATTGCCACAAAAAGAAATAATCCCCATTTGCTGTATTTAAGTACTTTATCCTTCTTTTTTTCCGCCTTGCCTTCTATCCAGTGAGCAAGCGGCTTTAAAAACCGGGTTTTCTTTAACCAGTTAATGACCGGCCTAATCAGCAACAGGATAAACGGTACAGGAAGAATATTGCCAATGATGGCTATAGGAAGCACTTCCCACAGCGGCAGATTGAGCACAAGCATACCGAAAGGAATCGCGCCTCTGCACTCAATAAGCGGAATCATGGCAATAAAGAACACTGCTAATTGAGGGGGAAAATTCTCCTGAAAAAATGTCTGTATCGCATCGACCATATGATCAAGCCTCCTGAAAAAACTCTGTATTCTGACATATTTTACATTATACATCAATAATACGGGAATTTCAATAAAAAAATAGATTTATTGTTACAGAAGTTATAAATTGTTATGCAAGACAAAGAATGATGTTTGACTTTTTTCTCAGCAGATGATAGAATTTGGATGATACGAACTATTATTATACGGACTTATTAATGACTCTTTATCTGACTATTTACGGAGGAATTATGTATGGCGCTTATCAATGAATCATCTTACAGTTACTCTTGCAGCGTGGGAATGGATATGCTGAACGGTCATGGCTTTATGAAGCCAAGCGGATACCAATCGTTGATTATCGATGTTGTCGGAAGACATCTCAGACAATTCAGTCTGGGAGTGGACGATCTGCTGCAAAAGGGAATGTCATGGGTTCTTGTTTCATCATCCGTGGAAATTTACCGGCCCATCCGTTCCGAAATGACGCTCCAAGCCCGTACCTGGCACTCTGAACAGGACCGGCTGACCTTCCGCAGAGAGCTTTGCTTCACCGATATGGAAGGGAAGCCCATCTTTAACGCCGCTACTTTTTCCGTGCTGATGAATATCAATGACCGGCGCATTATACGTCCCGACAAACTGGATTTTGAAATCGGTCAGGTCAACAGCGAATTGCTCATAGAATCCTCTCCCAAGCTTCGTGTCAAGTGTGAAATGCAGGAGTGTGACAGGCGAAAGATTTATCCGAGTTGTATAGACCGTTTGGGTCACACCAATAATTGCCGTTATCCCGAATTCGCCTATGACGCATTGACTGACAATGAGATTGCTTCTCTTGAAAGAATACACAGAATGGACTTTTTTTACAAATCCGAATTAAAGCTTGGCGATACCTTCACTGTCAGACGAAACGCTGCCTTCGTCGAACACGGAGAGCTGATCATTGACGGAATCAATGACGAAAACGGCAAACAGTCGTTTATCTGCCGCATGATTCTTGATTGAACTATCAATCATCTTATAAAGAAAAAGTATCTGATAAGCGACTGATTATCGCGTTTTATCAGATACTTTTATTACAATCTGTTATATTTATATATGATATTAAAAATATTTCTTGTTTCCGGCTTGACCGAATGCAGGAGATCCGTTATCCTCCACTTTGACGCCCAGCAATCTGACAAGACCGATCGCCTGTGCTGAATCTATCGTCGCCCCGTGCAGTTCTCCTCCATTGAAGATAATTTTGTCCAGGCGGCTGCCTCTGAGATCTATGCCCGCCAAAGATGTTCCGGAGATATTCAGTTCGGTCAGATCGCACATGACAAATTCCGAATCCTTCATGCGGGAATTGTCAATGGCTGCACTTGTCAGATTGCAGCTGACAAATTTTGTCACCGTAATCTTTGTCTGGGAGAAATTCACTAAACGACAGTCGGTGGTTCTGATGAGCACATTGTTCAGCACACCGTACGCAAGATTAAGACCTGTCAGCTTACTCTCGACGATCTCACAGCATGTAAATGTCCCTTGAGTCATATTCATAAATGAAAAATCACAGTTTTTGAAGTAGCAGTTCGTAAAGGTGACTCCCTCAAAAAGGCAGTCACGAAAGCGGCAGTTCATAAAGACGCAGCCGGAAACCTCCACGCCGTTAATCGTGAGATTTCCCATATTTTCGCCGTCAAAGTAATATCCGTACACCACGTTTCTCTCGACATCGGCATTCACCAAAAGGTCAAGAGCAGATTCGTCCTTTTTAAGGTTCATATTAATCTGTGGCTTTTCTCTTTTCATAGTGATTTCTTTCCTCCATGTCATTTTTATAATTTATTAAATATTCTGTATTATAGCAGATATTTTTGAAAAATTCAATTCTGTTTTTTTATTTCAGATAACATTTTTAAGTCATTGACAAATGCTGCATGACATACTAATATAATAATTGACTACGTTACACAAGGAAGGTAATGCAACCATGAAAAACATCATCTGCCGGTTTGCGCTCTTCATCGCCACTGCTGCCGCACTTCTCGCTTTGCTCTGTTCGTGCGGTTCCGAGCTGGACGGAACATGGCGATCCTGCGAAGACGAGGACACACGCATAAAAATTTCAGGCGAAAAGGTTAAGATTACCTATGACGACTTTCGCATTGACGGTACATACGAGCTGGATGAAGAAGGAAATATCATTTTTCACCTTACCGACAAAAGCGGCAACAAATATAAAATTGAAGCGAAAATCTCTACCGACCAAAAGTACAAGAAAATGACGTTGACCAATGCAAAGGGAGATTCTGAGGTATTTGAAAAATAAACCAATGCTCAATCTATTGCATAATTTGAATTGTAAATATTACAAACAGTCATTTTAATATTACTATCAACTATTTGTAATATTTTATTAGCTTTTCTTTTCAAACCGTTCGGGATGACGCCGAATGTATTCAAAGATGTATTGCTGTGCCACTCCCGCGTATTCGCTTCCGATTAACGCCGTTCCCCCGACAAATTCGGTTTCCATTGCACGTCGGATCCACACATCCACAGGGAAGCACTCCAACCTGCCAAAGCCGTACAGCAAAGCGCATTCGGCAACCTTCGGGCCAACGCCTTTCAGTGAAAGCAGCATTTTTCGTGCCTCGTCAATCGGGGCATTTTTTATGTAATCAAAGTCAAATTCTCCGTCCGCGACACGCCTTGACAATTCTGTCAGATAGGCTGCGCGGTAACCGCACCCCAATTGCTTGAAGGTTTCCTCAGACACCTCCGACAACGCCTGTGGTGTCGGAAATGCGTGTCCGTCGGCCTCCTCACGGGCCAGTTGGGCATTTGCGGCAGACTCTCCGTAAAGAAGACACAGCCTTGAAACAATTCCCCTTATCCGAGGAATATTGTTATTCTGCGAAATGACAAATGAGCACAGCGCCTCCCACGGTTCCTGCGCTAAAATATGTACGCCCACGGCATATTCCGCACTGTCAGCAAGTCTCGGCTCTTTTTCAGTGACTATGCGGCTTATCTCATCGTAATCACGGTCCAAATCGAGATATTGGCGCCAGATTGTCTCGTAATCCGATTGATCGGCACCGTGTATGGTCAGTCCGTCACCCTTCTGTTCCATCTCAACATACCTACCGAAAGCCGTTCCGCACAATCTTCCTTCGTGTTCTGTCCACCTGAAACATTGACCGCTGGTCAGCGTATCGGCAACCGAGAATTTTTTGTGCCTGATTGTAGTGCAATATTTCGGTTCCAATTTCCTATTTCTCCTTTTTCCTTCACATCTATGACAATATACAATCTGTAATATTTCTTTCATAAAAATGCCAATAGTAAATCATATTTGTAATATTCCAGTTCTGTTTGCACCGGAACAAAAGTATTATATCACACTAATCCTATCTGTTCAACAATATATAAACAATTGCACACAAATATTTAATTGCTCTTTGCGGAGAAATATGATATAATAGTTGTTAACGGCAATATACTATTATATTGCTTTATTGCAGAAACTTTCATTTTCAGATGGCTATTCCCAGAACCAGCATTTCCGCAAGACGGTTGTAGAGAAAGAGAAAGCTCTGCATCGGAAGCGGGCTTCTGCCCTTGCCTATTTCCACCGTGAATGCGGGTGCGTGATACCTCTCCATGAACCAATCCTTCAGTCCCGCTGCACTGGCACTCCGATCAGGTTCACTCAGAGAATACCCCGAGGACATCGAAAGTATCTTCGCCATGATATGCGCACGAGGCGGCGTAAAAGTACGGTAGCTCCAGTATATCTCCTCTCCGGCAGAGTGAAAGGCGATAAGATGACGGAATTTTTCCTTTTCGCAAAAGGCTGTCACCGCCTGTGTTTCAGGTTCGCTGACGGGATATTCTCCTGTCCATCCATCCGGTGACGGACCGGTTATTCCCCTTTCCATGGCGATCGAACGCATTTCATCCCATCCGGAATCGAAATTGCGGTTTAAATCTACGCCTCTTGCATTGGCCTTCCAACGGCAGCTATAGTCCCTGTCTGTGACACGCTCTGTCAGTTCCTCGCTGAGAAATGCCCTCAGTCCGGGAATGTCGCCTCCGTGCAGGGAAATGTCGATGCCGTCAGGATTCAGAGCAGGAATAACCGTCAGTCCGCCTGTAGACAGAAGCTTATTGATATCCATGTCACAAATTCTCCTGCCGCTCCTGTATGCCGATAACAGTTCCTCTGTAAAATACATAAGCAGCAGTGAAGTGATCCATTCTCTGCCGTGAACGCCGCCGCAGTACAGCACCTTTCTTTGTTGGTTGCCGATGTGAAGAGCATATATCTCACGCCCGAGCAGACTGCATCCTATGGAAGTGGTTTTAATCAATCCGCGATAGTTTTCAGATAGTTTTTCAACCCATTCTTTTATCCGAGCACTGTCCGGCGGCTGGATTTTCACAGTTTTTTGATGCATTTGCTTTGCCCCCTTTTTTGATCATGTTAATCAATCCATGTACAATAGTATTACGGTTGCTTTTATTTCATAACACGAATAAATCCTTTTATGAATTTTATATATTAAAAAGGAGTATAAATCAATGGAAACTTCAACCAATCACAATTATGACAAGTTAAAAGAAAAAACTCTCACCCAGACCTATCACTTCAAAGGAAGAATAATTAATCTCCGTGTGGATGATGTGGAACTATCCGATGGAAGCACCTCCATCAGAGAAATCATAGAGCATCCGGGAGGAGTCTGTGTTGCCGCACTTACTCCCGACGGCAAACTTCCTTTCGTGAAGCAATTCAGATACCCGTATTTGGAGATAGTCACTGAACTTCCAGCCGGCAAGCTGGAAAAGGGTGAGGATCCTCTCGAAGCGGTCAAGCGGGAACTTGCCGAGGAAGTCGGCGCCCATGGAAAAAACTGGCGCAGCATGGGAAATCTCTATCCTTCCCCCGGATACTGCGGCGAGATAATCCGTCTTTTTGCGTGTGATATAGATATATCCGGAGAAAGTCATCCCGACGACGGTGAATTTTTGGAAGTGGAATATATTTCCCTCGAAAAAGCCGTGGAAATGGTGCTGGCAGGTGAGCTTCCGGACGCAAAAACACAGACGCTTGTGCTGAAGCTCATGGCGGAAAGAGCAGGCAAGTGATTTATTCCTGATTCTTGAATTTCAAATTCAGATTACATGATAATTTGTAACTCTAAATGTATTGAAATTACTGTCATTTTAAGTTATAATAATATGAGTTCATTTTACAATTTATAAAATATACCCACTCAGAAAAAAGGAAACGGTGAACATTCATTGAACAATGGCTACAACGGTCGCAACCGAAATAACCGCTATCCCACTGAAAACCGAAATCGCCAAAGTGGTTATTCACAGAGTGGAAACTATCGCTATCCAAACAGCCCTTCTGACGGTTACCCCAGAGGCAGAAGCACGCGCTATCCCGGCAATCCTTCTGACGGTTATTCCAGGGAAAGAAACACACGATATACAGACAGTTATCCTTCCGGCGGTTATTCAGGGAGCAAAAGTACACGTTATACAGACGATTATCCTTCCCACAACTCTTCAAGTGACAGAAGACCACGGTATCCGGATAATTCTTCTTACGACGATTACTATGGAAACAGAAACACACGTCGTCCAAACAGTCCTTCTTCCTCTGGTCATTCAAGAGGCAGAAGCAATTTCTATTCGGAAGACTATTACGAAGACAGCTATTCCGAAAGAAACAGGACAAACTATGCTCAAAGGAAAAGAGCAGACCAATCTGGTACACTGCGCTCCGGTTCTGTGAGAAATCATTCGGTGACACGTCCTTCAAGGGACAGGGGGCAATCTTATTATAACGCTTACAGCTCAAAGAACTCCGATGAAGAAAAGCTGCCGATCTCAGTCTTTATTGGAATAGGCGTTACCGCAATAGCTGTCGTTACTCTGATTATTTCCATTTCTGTGAGCAGCAATAAAATGAGGAACCGCAGTCAGACATACGACGACAATCTTACATCTCAGACTGAAGTAACCAGCACTGCCATCATTGACATTGAGGATGAAGACGAGTCGGACGAAACCGAGAATACGGTCTCGTCAACCCCAAAAACAGAAAGTTTTATAGGCGTATGGTACAAGTCAGGAGTCGAAGAATCACAAAAATCTGTATTTACAGTCACCATGCAATACAATGACAGCTTTGAATTTCGTCTGGAAATATGGAATGGAAAAGAAAGTGCAGCCATAAGCGGAACCGCATTTTACACTGACGAAACTCATGCCGATTACTCTCCAAAAAAGAATGTCAAACTCTCCTTCGAACGAGGCTCCGGTTTCGTTAATATCACGCACACCGGCAGTAATTCTTCGTTCGGCATTGGTAAAAACTATTCAATTGACGGCAAATTCACCGAATCGGAGCAGGAATATTCTGTGGAAAGCGAAACATCATCAGATACGGCTGTCAGCTATGACTACAATATATATAAATCTGATGCCGTTGTCAAGGCTTTGTCAAACACGCTTAGTACCGAAGACTATGAGCTCTATAAGGAAATGATGAAAAAGGGACTTAAATCTCCCATTGACTATGAACGCACAAAGGACAAAAACGGCAAGCTGGTCAATGTTGACGCTGAGTTGAACGCTGTGAAATACTATGCTCATCTGAACAGCAAGGGCTACGATATGATATTCATCTGTTCCGAAGACGCAAAAATCTATGTATTGTTTTATAACAGTGAGGAAGTCATCTATTGTACCAACGACAAAAAATACTCATCCAAAATGCCGGCTTCATTCCAGGCGGTTGCAAAAGCAAAGGGCATTGAGCCCACTTACAGATAATACTCAGGCTCGGAAAGGGTGCAAAAACATGAGCACATTCAACCTGCTAATCATACTCCTATTTATTCTGCTTTTCGGAGCAAGGCTCTTCATGTACTGCGTCAATATTGAAATGAAGCGTGTTTCCGAGATTATTACGCTGATACTGATGCTTATGGTTATTTCAGAGATCATCCTTGCAATTTTTGAATTTCCCGCAGCACTTATTGACGGAATACTGTTTGTATGTATGGGAAATAAAGCTATTGCCATTGGCTGTGGTATTGTTATTTTGATAGTATTTGTTTTTATCTTTATCATCATATACCCGAAAATAAAGTGGAGCAGAATACTGTCGTTTTCCCCTATAAAATACGCCATCATAGGATTTTTGCTTATATTGACAACCATTTACACCGAATTGTTCAATGGAAGCTATTCATTCAAGAATCTGAGCGAATACAATGAATTCAAAGCTGAGTTTTCACAGTATGATGCGCACTTCTGGCCAACAAAATATATACGTGAAGTTGATGATAACGGCAGAGATATTCTCACCAAAACGTCCGTCTATCCCTGGGATGTATCCATTTCGGACGGGAAACAGTTTGCCTACAAAGTGGTCACTTTTTACAATGACAGCGAGCTTTCTGATAAACCGACACTGTACTATTATCCATTCACCTACAATACCTATGCGGGCGTTGATCCTAAACCGGTGCTCAAATCTGATGCAGTTTCATCAAGTGATCTTGTTCAAGTGAGCGATTCTGATTCAAATTAACAGAAAGGACTGTTATGATTTGTCCGAAAAAAATTTCATTACAGGCAAAACAAAAGATCTATTTCTTGCTCAGTTACTTGAAAACAGCAAAAAACTCCGAATAAAATCTATCGCCGAGCGTTACGGTATCAGATTACCGGATAAATACACCAAGCAACAGATGATCGACGCCACGCTTCCGGCAATTGAAGCACATTTTGGTACCAAGCTGAAGCAATATTCTATTGACGATTTTTCCGTTGTATTGGAATGCTTTGCAGATCATGAGTTTTCGGAGCAATCCGTCGAGAGGATAATGGCTTCTGCGCCTTTTTCTGACGGAGCCATCTATATAATGGCAAGAGACAAAAATGGCAGCTACTGTGCGGGTGTGCCGCATGAACTTGCCGGTAAGCTCATGATGAGCTGTGTCACCAGCTGCTTTGATGACAGGGAAGATGAGCTTCTGAGATGCGCAAAAGCCTGTTCGACGATATACGGGAAGTTCACAGCGACGATGCTCGCGGACTGCGCAAACAATGCATTTTCACTCGATATCACTCCGCAACAGGCAGAGGCTTTTCTTACATCCACCAACACGGATGTATTTACATATCAGGATGGAATAGCTGTAAGCCAGTCACCCGTTTCATTTGAACTACTGCCTGTCGTTTCTGGGTCAGCCTATTACATGCCGACCCGAAAGGAAATTGATTCATATGCGACCTATGGTGCAGATACAAGTGATTATTATTTCCGTCAGATCATCAACCTGATCTTCAACAATGCCGGAACGACATATGATATTGCCGGAAAACTGTTACGTGACATTTCTTTATGGTGTACCGATCACAGTCATTTCGGTGTGATTGTGGAAAAAATAAATCAATCAAAACTGAATTTATCAACCGAAAAATTCAATTTTCTTCTCGGTATGATCGGTGAGCTTAACAGCCATTCGCGCAAGCCCTGTTTAAAAGGACACAGACCGGATGAGGTGGACGGATATCCATTGCCCGCCATTCCTGAAGTATTCATCACGTCCGAAAAACCGACTCCTGTCAAGGTGGAACAAAAAGTGGGCAGAAATGATCCTTGTCCTTGCGGAAGCGGCAAAAAATATAAGAAATGCTGCGGTAAAAACAAATAGACACAAAAAACACCCTGATTTCATTCTCAGGGTGTTTTCATTTTATTATATCATTCGGAATCAACGACAACATCATCATCGTTGTCATCATATTCATCTGAGGATTCATCATTTTCATCTAAGCTGACATCCTCATCGGTCAGGTCTTCGGATTCCTCTTCAAAAGCATCAGAAGTATCTGAGGCATCAGACGCATCTGAAGTGATTGACGGCGCTGTGGTTACTGCCTCTGATTCACTCCCGGATGAAGGAATGTTGGTGCTGACTGCGGTTTTCTGTTCGGTTTTATAATAGCTCTTGTTCATAAAGCTTATACCTATCACAGAATCTTCTTTCACCGCGTATTCAATGATCCAACTGCCTGTGGTATAATTGTGTTCCATAATGGAGTTACAGCCATATTGCACCACATAGTCGCAGTCTTCAAAAATAAATGTGTGTTCTTTACCGTTGTAATATTTGTCAAGATAACTGCCTATGCTGTAAACCTTTCCGCCAACAAACGTATATAAATTTTCTGCTGCCAGTATAGAATTCAGCTTATTCTGCTCTGAAATGACATCCGAAGCTCTGTAAAGGGTGGTTGCTCCTCCGTTGACGCAAAGATATTTATCTGTCAGCTGAGCAAGCGTCGAGCCAATCCCTATTTCTCTGACCGGCTCAATTCCAAACTCGCTGTCGAGCCATGTCACCGATGAAATATTGCAGCCTGACGAGCGGTTTTCTGTCAGCCATTGCCAGTCTTCTATTTCGTCGCCGGATACGCTGCCGGATTCCTCGGTATCTGACGGAATATCGCCGGAAGGTTTGACATAGAGCACCGTGCTGCCATGCTCAGAGTCTAAAGTAATCTTCACACAGCCGTTGCTGTTGAATTCCGAACTGTCCCAGCTGATCTGTTCCGGAAGCAGGTGATCGACAAAATCTCCCAGTGTACTCAGATCATATGCAATCGACGATACGTCATTGTAATTAAACGGCTGCATACCGTTGGAAACGCTCTCTGTTTCCTGCACATCCGGTTCGGAATTTGCCACTGTAGTGGGGATTGCCTGTGATGAAACGGTGGTGGTAACCGTTGTATGTTCATCATCTATTGTGGCAGTTGTCGAGGTTGTACTCTGGTTATCGGTTGTAACAGTGGTTTTCTCCGTTTCATTTGTTTCCGTATCAACTATCTCTTTACAAACTTTATATGCTTTCTGAAGTTTATTATAATCACTTACTTTTTTATCATTTTGCTGTTTGACTGTTTGCTGATTGACAGTGATTTCAGTGACGGCAGAATCCGAGTGCTGGTAGATTAATTTGTTTTTATCATTATTAAGAATCTTCTTTTCAGATCCGACTCTGTTAGTAACAGTAACAATAAACAGCGAAGTCAGCACTGAGAGAGCAAGACATAGACCGCATGTTGTACATAACATATGTCTGAATGACTTAATCGTATGCTTCATCGTGAACTGCCTCCCTTTCTGTCAAGTTTTATTATGAGTCAGGATATCTGCTCAGTCATCTTCACCCTTCATATGATAATAAACACCAATTACTTTTGAATTGAATGTCGCATAGTCGATGTACCATTGACTGGTTGCTTCGTCGGTATCCACAATTGAATTGAATCCGTATCTGATGATGTTTTTGCTGTTGTGAGCAAACGGATAAGCATCGGGATTCTGTTTATAGTTGTATTCTATCATTGTGGTGGTCTTATACAGCTTGCCGCCGATATAAGCCTCTTTTGCCTTATTGTACTTCTTTACTTTAGCGTTGTCGGAAATAACATCCTTCATTTCATAAAGAATATAGCTCTTTGCCGGATTGGGATCCTGATAATAGGCTGCCGAAATATCCGGATATGCTGTGCCGATCTTCACACCTCTTGGGAGTGTGAATTTCATTTTGTTGGAAAGCCAGACGATTTCCTTGGCCCTGCATTCCTTTTTCTTACATTTTTCGTATATTTTCCATTCGGTGATGTCTTTGCCGGAACCGACGATTTCTCCGTCAATGGTATAATCAGGTGCTTTGTAAGGAACGCCGATCACCGCGTAGCTCTTGTCATAGGCAATCAGCTTGACCTCCACTTCTCCTGTCGCTTTGATGTTGTCGGTATTCCATTCATAAGCGACGGCGTCTACTGCGTCGACATACTCTGCAAAAGTCTTGATGCCGTTTGTAATTTTTTTAATGTCGCTTCTGCCGAAAAAGCCTGTCTTTTTAACTTCTTCTTCCTTCGAAGACTCATCGGAAGACTCTTCCGATGACTCATCCTCGGTTTCTTTGGATGATGATTTGGGATTCTCTTCTTCATCCTCACTCTCATCATCGTCAATAATAACGACCCTGCTGTTATCAGAATCCACGCTCACGGTTTCGGGATTGTCTCTGTTGCCGCTCCTTCCTTTACTGTCAGTGCCTGAACCGTTTATTCCGGTGATTGTAAAGAAAAGCATTATGATAATCATCACTGCTGCGAAAGCTGAAACCAAACCAATTACAATGCTCTTTGTTTTTGCATCCATACCTTATTCACTCCTCTTCTTATTTACCAGTAATACCATTACCAGTGCCATAAACGCTAATATTTATGAATACTTACAGTTATCCTGTTTATAATATATATAATAGAATAATTCGAGTCATTCGTCAATAGAATTAACCCAAAAAGAAGTTACGATTTCGTCACAAAAGCGTTATTATGGCGTTTTCTTTGTAATTTGCTGTTAATATACGCCCTGTTTTCAGGTTTTATGAAAATATTTTAACATCAAATTTTTAAATTTATGCCTTGATAATGTTAATATTCATTGCATTTCCGTTATCTTCGTGAATAAATTTTCATTTCATATCCGGAGTCTTTCTGAGAAGCGATTCGCGGATTCGGTAATCCGGCATGACTCTGTCGATAAAACCGTAAAATGACGGGCTGTGGTTGTGATGCTTTATGTGTGCCAATTCATGTACCACCACACATTCAATCGCTTCTTTTGGATAGAGCATCAGCAGGCACGAAAAACACAGGCTGTTTTTTCCGTTGCAGCTGCCGAACCTTTTTCTGGCTGAGGTGATTTTTATTCCGGTTGGTTCGACTCCCATGATCGCAGCATACCGGGCGACCAATGGCGGTATTTCTTTTTTGGCTTGTATGGACAGTTCCTTTATCAATGCCGGCGTTATCTTCGCAGCCCGTTCCATTCGTCGCTGTGCCTCGGGCATATGTTTTTCTATCCATTCCGTGTGTTCGGCGACTGTTTTATCGATTTCCTTCCTGGAAAGCTTCATTGGTGCGCGAACCACAATCTGACAGGTGTCATCTATTCGAATGGATATTGTCTTTCGTTTTGACCTTTTCAGTATGTAATCATACATGGTGTTATCGCCTTCACATAATATACTATTCGTAATAATTGTATCAAATATTAAAATTTGGAATATTTTCTATAAAAACAGTGCAATAATGATGACAGCTCAATGGGGAAAATCAGTCTAGCTCGTACTCCACCTGAACATTTGTATCTACATTGATAAACGTCCCTGTCTTGCCTTCAATGATATAATACAAGCGCTTGACTTCTCCGTCTTCATATTCTATCGTTAGCAAGTCGTGCCCGTTCTTGCGTTTAGTGGAATACCTTCCCCGTTTGTGAACGTGCCATCCGTCTTCCGATTTGACCGATATGGCTGCACTTCCTCCCGGCTTGAACTCCATAATAATATTGGGACTTCCGGAAGAATCAGTGGAAACGATCCATTTTCCGTTCAGATTGGAGGACATCATCAGTTTCACAGCAAACAGCATGATGATCAGCATTATCAAAACAACGCCTGTACCAGCCCATACCTTGCGTCTGAGTGCATACGAATCTTCCGAGTTGTCCGCTCGCTTACGCTTCAGACTGCCGAATCTTTTATAATAGAATCTGTCAAGCACACGGTTCATAAAACCTGACGTTTTGGAGTCAAATTTATCGTATATCCGTTTGCATCGCTCGGATATATTTCTGCGGAAAAACCGCCTGATCTTCAGCACTGCGTTATCATATTTTTCCCACATGGAGGTCAGAAATCCGTCAAATCCCTTTTCCTCGGGAAATTCACTCAGACGCTTTGCTGCGTCTGACATCTTCTCTTCTTCGGTGTCAGATTTCTCTTTTTCATCATCCGGGATATTCTTTCCTATTGCAGCTTTGGTGCCGGAAGAAGCCGTATTATTTTCTTTTTGTTCCAATCTTTCATAGCTTTGGGCAAGCTGATATCTTTCAAGATCAGTTATACCGTCCTTAAAATAATATTCGGCAAGCAGATCGTCGTCCTTGTTCTTAATAAGACTGTCAATGCTTGCTTTAATATTGCGGTGTCTTCCTTCGCTGTCGATGTCTGGCGGTATCATTCCTGAAATATCTACCGGAGGAAAGCTCTCGTCAGGGAAATTATTGGCAGGATTATGCTCAACGATCTCTTCCTGCTGTTTTTCTTCAGGCCTGTCAAATTTGAGTACAGGTGAAAAAGAGGCGTCCGACAGATATGTGTCGGATACCTCGGTTTCTCTTCGCATGACTGAAATCTGTCTGCGTACACGGGTCATTGTATCTCCGTCCGGCACTGCATATTTTGCTGACGTGCCGCAATTGGGACATCTTTCAGAATGTGGGTTTAATTCTTGGCTGCATTTCGGACATCTCACAGAAAAATAAACCTCCTGAAATCGGGTGAATCATTCCGTTCTCGTTAATTTCCAAACAGTATCTTCTACTGTAAATTCTATCTGATCATCAGTTACAAATCTGAGGTTGCCTTCCAGAGTGTCGCCATCAAAATACTCTTCCAGTCCGTCTAAAGTCAATATACATTTTCCGCCGTCTTTAATCTTATAGGTTCCGGAAAAATTCTTGGAAAACAGAAATGCCTTGATGGTGCATTTCGCTTTTCCTTTTCCGTCAAATTCAAATATTCCGGGAAGCGACATATTTTTATACGGAACGTCGGTGCGCCATTTACCTTTGATTTTTTTATTCATGTATTTTGCTGTCAACTCTTCTGATACTGATGATGCAGACGACACAGACTCCGACGAGACAGGTTCAGACGAGACGATATCCGAGGAGACGATCTCCGAGGAAACGCTTTCGGATGAGACTGGATCAGAGCTTACTTCTGAAGATTCTTCCATAGAAGTGACGTGATCCAATGATGAAATAAACCATGAATCATCATCATCCGTCAGCCTCGCATCTTCCGAAAAATAATTTGTCAGCAAAACTGTGCCCGATACCATAATCAGAATCAGCGCAATCGCAGCAATGGCAATGCCGACAAATTGCAGACATCCTTCTGACTTTGTCTTGACTTGTGGATTGCTGGTGATCTTGCCTGTTTTCTTATTGACATAGACGTATTGTACAGAATTGGCATCCGCCGACTCCGGCTTTGTCTGGGTGACATAACTTTCTGCTTCCTTTTTTTCTGCCTGCTTTGAAGAATTGGCTGTATTTGTCTTTTTGTTCATCCTGTTGCCACAGCCAGGGCAGAATGCCTCATTGTCGCTGAGCTTACGACCGCATTTGCTGCAATATCGCATGGTATCATTCCTTAGTTAGATCAATTTCAGCCCCGGCATTCTCCATATCAATGAACTGAAGTATATCACCGGTTACAGTGTAATACATATTGACGGTATAATCCTTATTGTCCATAGGATTTTTCAGCGTCATGCTGATGTACTGTTCCCCATCGGAATCGCTGAGCTTAACATAACTGCCGCTCAGACTGACGGGAGTATTATTAAGCACCAGATTAACATACATTGAACCGCTGCTGTTAAATTCCCAAGTGGAGGACATTGTATCCTGATCCAGCTCTTTGATCGCGTCTATGCCAAGTGCTACGGAACTGATGTTGCCCTTCCAGCGACCTACGAGGGGATCGGTAAACGAATCGACATATTTCCATATGCAGAACGCCGCAATGACAGCAAGACAGAGAACAGCGAAAACACCCAGTCCTCTGAATTTACGGCTTTTCAGCCGGCGTAGCTCCTTCGGGGTGACAGCGACATACATCTGATTATCCTTGAGTTCGGGAAGTCCGCCGCTGACATGTGCTGTGCCGGAGGCAATGCCGTTAAACTCTCTTTGCTTGGGAACATAGTTGGGTCTGGCATCTTTTTTGATAGGTTCGTTGATACGCTTCTCGTTTTTCTCGGCATGACGCGCATTCTTAATCTTGACTGTAGACTCGTAGCTCATGCTCTTTTTGGACACCTTCGTATGATCCGCAACGGGAGCCGGCATATCGGGTATAAGTAGATCTTCCTCCGGCATAATAAACTGTGAAGAGGATACGTCCGTGTTATCGGATTGATCGGCGTCATCACCAGAGAAATTGAGCACAGGGGTAAACAAAGGCTCGTCTTCGGATGATTTGTCCGTATCAGGCAGATTAATTTCCGGCACACTGAAATCAGGCATTGCATCCGGATCCGGAGACTTCAAGATTTCTCCGTAGGAACCGTAAAAATCCGAATTTAAATTTTCCAAGCTGGCGGCGTCATCAAGCTTTGGAATATCAAAATTCAGCTCAGGAGTGTCGTCACCTGAAGCACCTGATAAAGGAATAGCCTGAAGTGACAGATCATTTTCATCGTTCGATGATTGTGAAGGGCTGTAAATATCTTTCATAGCACTCTCTCCATCTGAAAAATTTTTTATACAATGTTATTATACTAAAAAATTTCAGCAATTGCAATACAAGCTGTAAAATATAAATAACAATTTTTTGATAATTTTATTACCATTTTTTAATTTCCGGTCATCCGAGGCTAACTGTATAAAAATTTTTACCCTATATTGCTTTTTCTCTTAAATTAGTGTATATTATTGAATAGAGTATTTTATACTTTGCTATTAAACTGTTATGAAAAGGAAGTATCATTATGAAATGCATCAAATGCGGATATGTTTTGCCTGGTCAGTTTTATCAGTGTCCTTCATGCGGGACAGTGCAGAATGTTCAATATCCGGTCAATACAGCTGTATCCCCTTACACGGTCAATCCTGTCAAACGTCGTTCCGGAGGTGAAACAGCGGCTATTGTTTTGGCCATCATCATTTCGATTGTCAGCGTGATCGCCGCCATTGTTATTTTTGTATCATATACAGCTTATGTTGCATCCAAGGCTATTTCAGAAGATAAATTCAACATTGATTCATTTGATCAGATTACTTCAGATGAAGACTTTGAGAATTTCTTCAAGGATTTTAATATCGGAGACGGCAATTTCGGTTTCAATTCACCTGCCGGACTCAATACTCCCGTGAAGTTCAAGGAGAAGCTTTACAGCTTTTCTGAAGGGGAAGTCGAAACAGAATACGAAGTATCCATGACAGGCGTTTATCGCGGCGATGCTTCCCTTAAACTGCTCGAAGGAGCTACTCTTCCCATTTATAATGATGATAAATATGACATCTATCTCGTCAGATTTTCAATCAGAATTACTGATCAGGACAAGGACGCAATCGTAACGCTCCCGATCAGTAATCCGGCTGCCTATCCTTCAGATTCTGCCAGTATCTTTTCAGACGAATACAGCGCTATAGATAAGCTCAACTATCTGAATAAATATGCCTTGATCGGCAAAGACAGTACCGTAGAAACATGGATAGCATTCATAGTCGATAAGGAAGAACAGAATCCCAACATCATGTGGAAACGATTTGAAAATAAAGCTTTTCGCAATGACGGTATTACAATTACGGATCCTGCATTGGTTGAAGCAGGCGCTGCAATAGATAAAAATGTAGAATCCGACAGTTCTTCATCTGATGAGGTTACAGAATCAGATTAATTGATTAAAACAAACAATTTTGTTATTTTTATTTATTATATAACAGATTGGAATATTGTGCCATGAACAAGAGTAATCTTTCAATTTTGCCAAACGATAAAAAACTGAATATTTTCACTGCTGTTCTGATTTTCGCAGGTATGGTGATAGCGATATGTCTGGTGTTTTTCTTTATTCAGCTGTTCAGCGCACGCAGCAAAAGTATTACGCCCACGGTATACAATGCCAAGCAAATCGGCGCGACAGAATCCTCCGTTCTTATCGTCTGGAGCAATTCAGAGGCAGCAAAAGAGTTTATTGTCAGATACAGAAGAACCGACAGCAAAGAGACCACTGAATTCCGCACAGACAAATCATTCGCAGCCGTTCATGATCTTGATCCGTTTACAAAATATAAAGCCCTCATTATTCCTGTCGACAATGAAAAAGAATATGATCCGGTCACTGTCATATGCAATACATCGCCTTATTGTCATATTACAGAATTAAACATCGACAGCATCACCAATACCGGGGCACATATCACATGGAATTATGAAGGTGTCAATGAGGGATTTACTGTGGTGGCATACGCTGTGGATAAAGCAGGAAGACGTCACCTCACATCCAATGTAATCACTGTTCCCAAGGAGAATCCAAAGGAATGTGACCTGGAAGGTTTATTCTCTGAAGTCAATTATACCGTGTGTGTTATGCCGAATACCAAATACGCCACCGTTCAAAAATTAACCTTTACTACTGATAAATATTCCAGACTGTATAATAAATACAGCATTGCACGATTTGTAATAGCAACTTCAGATTCCGCTAATTCAATACAAGCGACTGCCGTTAGTCAACTGACAGGTCAACAAGCCTACATGACATCAATGATTTTAAGCGGGACAGCTCATTATACAGAAACAATCAATATGGAAACCTATGTAACTGACACCGAAGGTAACATTCTCAGCCATAACGTATTAAATGATGTGATACTCAATCCTGACGAACAAAAAGATTTTTTCTACCGCACATTTGCAATGGATTTTACCGCGCCAACTGAACCTGGCAATTACTATGTCTTTGCAGTTCTCGACGGAGTAACAGTCAGAAAAAATGCTTTTAAAGTAGTCTGATCCATGAATAAAATAATAAACCGGAAGAGATGGTATACATTTTCCTTATGTATACCATCCTTCCGGTTTTGTTTTATGATAAACTCTTTATTACATTCAGAATATTTCGCAGACAACCTCACCTGGAATCATCAAATGTAGTTTTTATCAAGCAGATTATTATATTCCACGATGAATGGTGTTTATTCAGCTTTGAGTTTTGTCATACCATTTGAAAAGAAGGTTGTCTTTCTTAAAGCAATGATCAGGGGAATACCGAGAATTAACATAACTCCCAGTTCACCGGCTCCTACCTCAAGAGCGCATATCCAGAAAGGAAGCTTACACACAACGGCAAGTTCCCCTCCTACAATAAACGCATTGAAAATCACCGGCGGCAATAGCGAAAGAAACGGAATTCCGAAAAATTCGATCTTGCGGAGCATACGAGTACATATGGCAGCCAGGAAAGTTGCGAGACTGCCAAGCAATACATCCAGCCACCCGGCAATGTTTGCTCCTGTCGCTGCTCCCACAGCATTCGAAATGATACATCCCACGGTCAGTCCGGGAACGGATGAAACCGCAAAAATCGGCATAACCGTAAGCGCTTCCGAAGCGCGGAACTGAATATTGGCGAAAGAAAGTGGAGCCAGTACAAGTGTTGCGACTGTGTAGAGCGCAGCTATCATACCGCTCTGTGCGAGTAAAACGAGTTTGCTTTTGTTTTTCATTTGTGAAATCACTCCGTATTTTGATTATTCGTCCGGTCATGCCGGACAAGGTCAGGAGGTTGCGACTGACCTTCTTTATATAATAACACGCAATCAATCCTTCATTTATCACGTGTAATTACCTGAAAATATTACGTTTTGTTATTTTGATTAGTGTTTTTACAAATCAAGTGCTTATCTTTCAATGCCATCCCAAAGATATTCTGACAGATCGACTGAATCATCTTCGTTGACCTTCACGCCTTCCGATTCCAACAGCATCCGCTGCACGTCTTTCCCTCCAAAGGCAAAAGCAGGTGCAAGTCCTCCGAATCGGTTTACCACTCGATGACAGGGCGTTTTCACCGGCTCGGGATTGTGATGAAGGGCGCTGCCTACCACGCGAGATGCTTTAGGAGCACCGCACAGCGCAGCTATCTGACCATACGTCGCAACTTTTCCCTTTGGAATTTTCTTGACTGTGTTATACACATTGTTATAAAAGTTATTTGTATTTCTCATTGGAATATTTTAGTTTGATTCATCGGAATTTTTCTGTGTTTCAGAATCACTGGATCCCTCTACTAAATTGCTTTTCATTTCTTCATCCGAATATTTTACTACCCGAACTCTTGTAATTCTGCGATCACAAACTTGTTCCACAGTAAACTCCGCATTTTCAAATGTCACTGTGGGATGTTCATTTTCTGTCGGTATTCTGCCTAATGTGCTGACAATATATCCCGCAAGCGTATCGTAATCGCCTTCCGGCAATTCTATGTCAAGCAGATCGGAAACCTCATAGATCGATGTTGTACCGTCAATAGTGAAAGTATTGTCGTTAACCTGACTTATTTCTTCATCCTCATTGTCAAATTCATCCTGAATGTTTCCCAGTATGGATTCAATCAAATCCTCCATGGTGATGATACCGGATGTTCCGCCGTATTCATCAACCACCACAGCCATCTGAACCTTCGTCTCGGTCATCTCGCCAAACAGCTCACTCAGCTTCTTCGTCTCTGGGATATAACAGGCCGAACGCATCAGTTTATAAATCGGTGTATCGCAGTTTTCTGAACTTCCTACAAATTTCAGCAAATCCTTTACATACAAAACGCCCTGAATATTGTCCAGATCATCCTTGTAAACAGGAATTCTTGAAAAACCTTCCTCCAAAGCAAATTCTACGGCTTGCTGTACTGTAGATGTGTATTCCAATGCTGCCACATCTGTTCGATGCGTCATCGCTTCGCTTGCCGTCGTGTCCCCGAATTCAAAAATATTGGCGATCATATCTGCTTCAGATTCTTCTATGACTCCCTTTTCCCCACTTGCATCTACCATCATCAGGATTTCGTCTTCCGTCGCTAATTTCTCATCAGCGTGTGCAGGAACACCGAACAGCTTCACAATGAAATTACTCAACCCAAGCAGAAGTACACTCAACGGATAAAATAATCTGATCATAAACCGGAAAAATCCTGCGACTGAATATGCTATGGTTTCACAACGGTGAATACCGATTTTGCGGGCAACTATTTTTCCGACTATTATATCAAAGCTCAAAATGATAAAAGCAGTACAAACCAAAGGAATCCATTTTTCAAATGCACCGCTGAATAGATCCCATAAATCGAACACCCTCCTGACTCTCGGGTATATTACATCCAACGAGAGCAGGGAAAGGCTGAACAGGCACATGGTGCAGAGTGTGTGTAGTGTCGTTAATAAGAAAGGCTTTTGACCTGAACGCAGTTCCGCCAGAATGGACGCCTTTTTGTTATCGTCCTCCGCAAGCTGTTTGATACGGCTGATATTCGCTGTCATAATTGCTTCTTTGCTCATATTGAAAAAGAAGTCAATTAACGTTATAAAAATAACAAACAAAAGACAGATATATATATTCATGAGACAATTCCTCCGAATTTATATCTGCATACTACATCAACCGTTTTGTGCGGCGTACTGTCTGCGTCGTTCATAAAAGTTTTCTCCTTTCACTGAATGAATGACACTACTGTCATCTATTCAACCAAATGATCAATCAGTTGTCAGCATTTCTGCCAAGCCTGTTGGCAAGATCAGCCAAATCATCGTTAGAGAAAAAGTCAATCTCCAACGTTCCCTTTTCATATGTTCCAGCTACTTTAACCTTTCGACCAAGAGCCATTGAAAGGGCAATTTCCACTTCGTCAAAATAATTATCGCGTTCAATCTGCGTTTTTTTGGGCGTGTTTACTTCGCCTTTTTCTTTTTTGACCTGTTTTTCGACATCTCGGACTGTCATTTTTTTCTTGACTGCCTGACATGCAATTCTGACCATTGTTTCTTCGTCTTTCAGCCCTAACAGCGGACGAACGTGTCCTACAGTCAGATCACCGGCAGTCAGCATACCAAGCACCGACTCCGGAAGCTCCAGCAATCGAACAGAATTGGCTACACTGGGTCTTGATTTTCCAACTCTGCTTGCCACCTGTTCCTGCGTCATGCCGTATTCATTCATCAGGTGACGGTATCCTTCCGCTTCTTCAACAGGATTCAGATCCTCACGCTGCAGGTTTTCAATCAGTGCGATTTCATCGACCTCTTTATCACTCAGTTCTCGAATGATAACCGGAACTTCGGTCAGTCCTGCACTCTGGGCTGCACGCCAGCGTCTTTCACCTGCAACAATCTGGTAACCGCCGCCTACAATAGGACGTACAATTAATGGCTGGATCACTCCGACGGCAGCAATTGAATCGGCCAATTCAGCAAGAGCTGCCGGATCAAATTCTTTTCTGGGCTGGTCACGGTTTGGTTCCAACTCTGAAATACGAAGTGTTCGAGCACTGTCACTTTCTTCAATGATATTGTCATTAAAGAGCGAATCCAAACCTTTTCCAAGTCCTCCTCGCTTGACTGCCATTTTAATTTTCCTCCGTTCTATCTGCTACTGCTTATCTCTTATTTTTTTTGATAATTTCCTTTGCCAGCTTATCATACGCATCAGCACCTTTTGACTTTTTATCAAAATAGTTTATCGGCTGACCGTAACTCGGTGCTTCGGACAGTCTGACGGTGCGTGGAATGACTGTTTTAAAAACCTGTTTCGGGAAGTATTTTTTTACCTGCTCCGCAACTTCCTGCGTCAGATTCAATCTTCCGTCGTACATAGTAAACAAAACGCCTTCAATTTCAAGATGAGAATTAAAATTGCGCTTGATTCTTGAAACGGTGTTCGTCAACTGTGCAAGTCCTTCCAAGGCATAATACTCACACTGGATTGGAACAAGTACGCTGTCTGACGCATTCAATGCGTTGATTGTAATCAGGTTGAGAGATGGAGGACAGTCCACCAAAACAAAATCGTACATCTCACGCGCTGCCGCAAGTCCCCTTTTTAAGATAGACTCTCTGTTTTCAAGCTCGGAGATTTCAAGGTCTGCTCCTGCCATCCTTATATCTGACGGGACAATAGATACATTCTTGAATTCGGTTTTTTTGGCTGCCAAGTCCGCTGTTATCTCTCCTATCATTACATTATAGGAAGATTGTTCGTTTTCCTGCTTGTCGATACCCAATCCTGACGTTGCATTTCCCTGGGGATCAATATCAACCAGGAGCACCTTCTTGTTCATCGCACCGAGTGCTGACGCCAGATTAACGGCAGTTGTTGTTTTGCCGACGCCGCCTTTTTGGTTGGTTACAGCAATTATTTTGCCCATTTTTTAAGCACCTTTCTTTTCTTTATACTGATATTCATCTTATATGATTATACCATATACGTCTGGAATTACAATGCTTTTTGACATTTATTTTAATTAATTTTATGTTAATTTAGCTGTTTCACGTGAAACAACGATGTTTTCCACACTAATTAACAATTCAAAGAGGCTTCTTCTTGATTTTTGCTGAAGGTCTTGGAAACTGAGCCGGCGTAGATTTCATTTTGTTCACAACTATCACCGTTCGACCACTTCCATCTGAAATATGATAGTCATTGATAGATTCAATTTTACCGCCAAGAGTTCCAATGCCCGGTTTCGCAGCATCAATCTCATCCAATACATCCGGTCCCTTCATCGAGACAAATTTTCCACCGATTTTAACATAAGGTAGACAATATTCCGCCAATTCACGCAAATTTGAAACTGCTCTTGCAATGGAAAAGTCATATTTTTCTCGATATTCTGGCATTTTTCCGCCTTCTTCCGCACGAAGATGAACGGTATTGACCGATAATCCTACCTGTTCAGAGACAGCAGATAAGAAATTGATTCGCTTATTTAAACTGTCTAAAAGAGTCAGTTTAAGATCAGGCCTTACGATTTTTAACACCATTCCAGGAAAACCTGCTCCTGTTCCGACATCTATTATGCTTGCTTCCTCTGGTATTTCCACGAATTTCAATATTGCTATACAATCTTCAAAATGCCGGGTCATAATCCCTTCAGGATCCGTTATTGCGGTCAGGTTAATGCGGGTATTCCAGTCCACAAGCAAATCTGAATATTTATCAAGCATTTTCAATTGTTCATTCTGAAGATGAACTCCAAATCTTTCTGCTTTCTTTACCATTGCACTATAATCAATCATCGGCTTGTTTCCCTCAGCTTTCATTATTCAGTTTATTTGATTTAGCAAGCCAAATAAGCAATACGGAAATATCCGCAGGGCTAACGCCAGATATTCTCGACGCCTGTCCGATACTGG
This sequence comes from uncultured Eubacteriales bacterium, assembly GCA_900317765.1. Taxonomy (GTDB): domain Bacteria; phylum Bacillota; class Clostridia; order Oscillospirales; family Acutalibacteraceae; genus RUG762. Next base: position 31,234 of record ONID01000001.1, read on the forward strand.
CCGGTCGAATTTTGTTCAGTTTCTCAATTGCTTCGAGCCTTAAACCATTAATCTGAGAATAATCCATTTCAGTTGACAGCTTTTTAAGTTCCAAACGATGTGCTTCATCAATCATAGCCTGCTGACGCCTGATATACCCTTCATATTTGATTTCAATTTCAACCTGTTCAAAAATATATTTTGGAAGATCAGGACGCGTAATGTCGATAGGAGCGAGAACTTCATAGTTTAATTCAGGTCTTTTGATCAATTCAATCAGCCTGACTGGATTGTTTATCGGCGTTGTTTCACGTGAAACAAGTATTGCATTTACTTCTTCCGAAGCGGGAATTGTAGTTTCTCTTGCTCTTTTAAGCTCCAACTTTTTATTGTTTTGGCGTTCTATAAACTGATTATATTTTTTCTCTGAAATCAAACCAATTTGATATCCAATCGGCATTAATCTTTGATCTGCATTGTCCTGTCGGAGAATAAGCCTGTATTCAGAGCGGGAAGTCATCATTCTGTATGGATCAGCGACCCCTTTCGTGACTAAATCATCGATCAGTGTACCAATATAACTGCTGGAACGCTCTAAAATCATCGGGTCTTTATTATTTACCTTTAAGGCAGCGTTAATACCGGCAACTAAACCCTGTGCAGCTGCCTCTTCGTAACCGGAACTTCCGTTAAACTGACCGGCGCCGAATAAACCTGGATATTCTTTGAATTCCAATGTCGGTAAAAGCGCTAAAGGATCAACACAATCATATTCAATAGCGTAAGCCGTACGCATAATCTTTACATTTTCAAGTCCAGGAATAGACTTATATAACGCTATTTGAACATCTTCCGGAAGAGAAGAAGATGCGCCTTGCAAATACATTTCCTCCGTATCCAGTCCGCACGGTTCTATAAAAAGCTGATGCCGTTCTTTTTCAGAAAACCTGACGATCTTATCCTCTATACTTGGACAATACCTCGGACCTATGCCATCAATTTTTCCACTATACAACGGAGAACGGTGGATATTATTCAGGATAATTTCTTTTGTCTGTTGGTTTGTCCATGTGACGTGACAAACAACTTTATTTGTCAATGGAAAATCCGAATTTTCTACCGTATCATAGGAGAAAGGAGTGATGTCCTCATCACCTGCCTGCACCTCTAAATGGCTAAAATCAATGGAATTTCTATGAATACGTGCCGGTGTTCCAGTTTTAAATCTCCTGCAAGGTAACCCGAGCTTGCGAAGGCATTTTCCAAGCTCTGTTGCTGCAAACATTCCGTCAGGACCACCTTCAAAAGAGACATCGCCGACATATATTCTGCCGCCAAGATATGTTCCGGTGGATATAATAACGCACTTAGCAGTATAAACTGCACCAAACTTTGTCACTACTTCCCAGCAATAATTGTCGTCATTGAATCTGATTTCAATGATTTCAGCTTGTTTTAAATCAAGGCCAGGTTGTTTTTCCAGCGCATTTTTAATTCTTGCAGAATACTTTCTTCTGTCTATCTGTGCTCTTAGACTGTGAACAGCGGGTCCCTTTCCCCTATTCAACATTCTGCTTTGGATGAAGGTATCATCCGCAGCTCTTCCCATCTCTCCGCCTAAGGCATCAATTTCCCGGACTAAATGCCCTTTGGCAGTACCGCCAATAGAAGGATTACAGGGCATATTCCCGACTGCATCCATATTAATGGTAAAGATAATTGTACTGCAACCAAGTCTTGCACTTGCTAAAGATGCCTCCGTACCGGCATGACCGGCACCAATGACGGCAACATCATATTTTCCCGCTTCAAATTCCATATTATCTCCTGATTCCAATAAAATTACTTGCCGACACAGAAATTATGAAAGACCGCATCGGTCACTGCTTCCGTAACTCTCTCCCCTGTTAATTCGAGCAGATACGAAATAGCACAGTCAATTGAAATATTAACCGCATCCAATGTAAATCCTACATCAAGCGAATTTTTCGCATCTTCTACCATTTTCAAACAGTTGCGACAGCAATCAATCTGCCTCTCCCCTACCAATATTCCATCCGCAGGATTCAACTTTGCTACACCGAGAATGTCAGCAATTGCTTTGCTTAATTCATCAATTCCGTTTTCGTTCTTCGCTGAAATGTACACAATATGCTTGAGATGATTAGATAGAAAATCTGTATCAATTTTACCTTCCATATCGGTTTTATTGATCACTGCCACACAGTTTTTATTCTTCAATTCTTCAACCAGTTTATAATCATTTTCATCCAAAGGAACAGAATTGTCAAAGACAGCAATGATTAAACCTGCATGGTTCATTTTCTCCTTTGCCCGATCAACTCCAATTGATTCAACAGGATCGAGCGTACTGTGTATACCAGCAGTATCAGCTAATTTAAGAATAACGTCGCCGACAACAACTCTTTCTTCCACTATATCCCTCGTTGTGCCGGCAATATGAGTCACAATACTTCGTTCCGAACCGACAAGGCAATTCATCAGTGTCGATTTGCCAACATTCGGCTTTCCGATAATAACGGTATCCACTCCGTCACGTATTACTTTCCCGGTGTCACCTTCCGCTATCATCTTTTCAAGCTCAGAAATACATTCTTTCAAGTTACCGGACAATTCATTGGTATCTACAGGAATCAAATCTTCTTCAGGATAATCTGCCCAAGCAGACAAATGTGCCGCATATCTGATGAGTTTATTTTTGATGCCTTCAATTCGTTTGGCGAGCTTTCCGTCCATTGCTGAGATTGCCGCTCTTGCTGCCTGTTCACCTTGTGCCGAGATGATGTCCATGACTGCTTCTGCTTGTGTTAAAGAAATTCTTCCGTTTTCAAATGCCCTGCGTGTAAATTCACCCGCTTCCGCCATTCGTGCGCCGTTTTTTAGTACGGCACGTAATACACACTTGATGACGTATAAACCGCCATGACACGATAATTCAACCACATCTTCCCCTGTATAGCTTTTTGGTGCTTTGAACACAAGGGCAATTGCTTCATCTATTTTCTTCTCTGCGTCATGAACAAAACCGTAATGCGCGGTATATCCCTTTGCATTTTTCAAAATATGACCGCTTGCAGATGTAAATACTCTGTCAGCAATTTCGGTCGCCTCTTGCCCTGATATTCGGACAATTCCGATTCCTCCGGATGCCTGCGGTGTTGCGATCGCAGCTATTGTATCACTCATTTAATCATCTCTTTTTAGATTAATTATCACTTCAATATTATAGCATATAAAATGCTATTTGCAATTGCTTTTAACAATTATTTGCATTTTTTCTGTAATTTTTAATGTTTCACGTGAAACAAAAAAGACGACGGTCTAATGTATCACTTAAACCGTCGTCTTAATAAATTCAGTTAATCAGTCTTCGCTGCTGTAATCAATCTTTCCGTAGGTAAAGCTCCCTTCGTAATCGCTCTTGGGTGCTGAAGGAGTGCGATTGTCGGAATCAAAAGATCTCGAGTAATTGTTTCTGTCCCTGTACCCGCTCTTGCCGCCGCGGTTGTAACCGCTCTTGTTATATCCGCCGTGACCGGAACGTCCGTACTCACTCTTTCTTCCTCGACCGTACCCGTTTCTTCCGTATCCTCTGTTATTGCGATCCCTGCGATTTGTATTGAGCTTTGCATACTTGACTGGGATACCGTCGGCGCCCTCATCCAATCCCTCAGGGCCAATAACGACATGACGTCTTTCGTTTTCACCGACAGACCAGCTTGTTACGCCGTCAATCTCCTGTACAGCAGTATGAATAATGCTTCTCTCATAAGGGCTCATAGGCTCTAATGCGATATTTTTCTGAAGCTTGACTGCTTTATATGCCGTCTTGGAAGCAACAGTTTCAAGCGTCTTCTCACGCTTTTCTCTGAAATTCTTGACGTTAAGCGACACCTTGAAGTAACCTTCGCAAGCATTGTTGGCTGTCAGACTCACGAGATATTGCAGTGCGGTAAGGGTATCTCCCCTATGCCCTATTACAACGCCGAGATCATCGTCATTACCATTGATATTGAGAATAGTTCTCTCCTCGGTCACTTCTTCCGTGATTTCCAGATCCTTGACTCCCATGTTCGTGAGAATCTCAGTCAGATAAGCAATAGCAACAGACGCAGGAGTCTCTTTAATAAATACTCTCACCTTCGCAGGAGCACCGCCGAACAAACCGAGAAGTTTCTGCTGAGGCTGTTCCAGAACTTCATAATCCACATTCTCACGTTCAGCTGCAAGCTGAACGCAACCGTTTTCAAGTGCCTCTTCCACTGTAGCACCGGTAACTATTATTTCCTTCATTTCAGAAACGTCCTTTCAAATAGGTATCAAAATAATTGAAATAGTTTACTTTTTCTTTCTTCCCTGATAATCAGAAGAAGACTGTTTACCCTTGCTTCCACCCTTTTTCTTCTTGGATGAATTGTTCTTTTTGGAAATCTGGGCATCCGAATCAGTTGAAGCCAATGACGGATTCATTTCACTGACTGTCACTGTTTCTTCATCCTGCGTGTCATGAAGCGCATAAATAGGAGCAAACTTTTTGACTCCCTTTCTTGAATAGGTAGCAGAAATAATGCTTTCCTCTTCAAGCTTAATTTTCGCAAGTCTCTGGGCTTCGGCTTTTGCATTCAGAATAGCTGCATTATAATACTTATTGACAACCCAGCTCTGAGCAGGAGCAAACAAGCTGCTGCAAGTCCAGTAGAGAGCCATAGCAGAAGGTACGGAAAGCGAAATCCAGGCAGACATAAGACCCATGCTGATTCCCATCATATTGGGGCTGCAGCCTTTCATCTGGGCTTGATTTGCATTACCGGTCAGTTTATTGGTAAGCAACATGCCTCCCGCACTGGCAGCAAACACTACAAAAGTAAGAATGATGGCCGGATTCCAGAACTTTGCAATAGAGAGCAGATCGATACCAAGGAAATTGAATTCCTGACTCAGCTCATAAATCGGCTTCAGGATTTCAGCCTCACTTGCAGTGAAACCGTATTTACCGTAATTTTCACCGATATTTCTAACAGCATCGATGACATTGATCTGAGAATAAAAAGAACTCGTAGCGGGAGTATAGACATCGCTCAGCGACTTGATACGGCTGATCGCAGAAGAAAGAACAGGATCCGACAAATTAAGATGAAGCGTACAGGTCAGCGGCATACAAATAGCACGATAAAGACCGTAAAAAATCGGAAGCTGAATAAACATAGGCAGACAGCCGCCGGCAGGACTCTGACCTTCCTTCTGGTAAAGTTTTGTCACTTCTTCATTGTAACGAGCCTTATCATTTCCGTATTTTTCCTGCAATTCCTTCATTTTAGGCTGCAGCCGCTGCATACCAGCCATGCCCTTCTGCTGTTTGATCGTCAAAGGAAACATCAGCAATCTGGTAAACAGAGTGAAAAAAATGATGGAAACACCGAAATTTCCGAATATGCTGTTAAAAAAGTAAAGCACATAACCGAAAATCGAACCGATGAAATTAAATAAAGCATCCATCTCTTTAAAAATTCCTCCATTCGGATTATTAATTTTCATTGAATAATTCAATGAAATGAAATATTTTAAAGCAGAAAGAAAATATGCTATCACTTATTTATATTTAATTTTAAAAAATATTCAACAATTAATTTTAAGCAGTCATTCATTCTGCTGATTTTTTGCTCCTTGCTTTTTTCTTGACTTTTACCTTCTTTTCAGGCACAGGATCAAATCCTCCGGGATTAAAAGGATTGCACCTCAATATACGCCACATTCCCATCAGCGTGCCTCTGAACGCGCCAAAGCGCTCAATAGCAGTGTAGGTATAATGCGAACAGGTGGGATAAAAACGACACTGAGGCGGCGTTTTAGACGAAATATGCTTCTGATACATACGAATAAGCCAAAGAAGAAAACGTTTCAATTCAAAACTCCTGCCTCTGTGAGCTGCTTTTTCATAATTACTGCAATTTCCGTGCTTTTTTTGTAAACAGTCGCAGTACGGGCAACAAATACAATATCCCAATTGCCGCGGGTATTACCGTACAACGAGCGAAAAGCCTCACGAATGACGCGTCTACAGCGGTTTCTAACGACTGCCTTGCCGATCTTCTTGCCTGAAGTAATACCGATCTTAATGCCGCCATACTTCTTTTTAAAACAATAAGTGACAAGATAAGGAGAAACAAAGCACTTGCCTTTGTTATAAGCACGTCGAAATTCGAAATTCTGTTTAATAACAGCGTATTTTGCCATAATTCACAAATTCCTTTTAATAAAAACAAAAGCCACTTGACAATAAGTGGCTCTGCTAATCGAAGATAACTCGATAAACAGCCGGAGCAGACGAAATAAAGAAACATCCCATGACTTCACTGCGTCCGGTACCTGTCCTCTCCCCTGTCGCCGAAATCACGCTGCAGACAGCGCTTTATAATGAATGCGCTGCTGCAGCCTGACAGAGGCAAAAAACAAGCCTTGACTTCATTCGACCAAAATTAATAGGTCAATGTCTTTCTTCCCTTGGCTCTGCGTCTTGCAAGAACCTTGCGGCCGTTCTTAGTAGCCATTCTCTTGCGGAAGCCGTGCTCGACCTTTCTCTGACGCTTTTTGGGCTGATATGTTCTGACCATCTGCGTTTCCCTCCTTTTTCAAAAAAACATACTAATGTATTATAACGCATTTGTGCCCTGAATGTCAATATAATTTTTTTGAGAAATATATTAAATCTGGCCTGTATCATTTCTAAAAACCGGTTTGACTTTTCAACCGGTTGTGGAAAACAGTGTGGACAACCACAAAATATAAAATCATACTGACGTATTATACAAAAATTTCCTTATAAATTTTGGGATATTTTAAATATATCGCTTATATCTCACGGTTGAGATATATAAGTTTTGCACAAAAGTTTAAAATACATTTCTCAAAATTCCTATAGCAAATTCTATTGTCCAATCGACAAAATAATGATATAATAGTCACAGTCAAAAAATATATAATAAGTAAAGTTCAGAAAGGAAAAAATCACTGATCATGGAAATTAATCAACTCTGGCAAAATGTCTGCGACAAGCTCAGAATGCAGGTCAATGACGTTTTATTTAACGTATGGATAGAACCGCTTGTGCCTCACGATCTGATAAACGGCAATGAAATGATAATTATTGCACCGTCTCAGTTTCACAAGGAAGTGATCATTGACCAGCACATCGGCGAAAAGATCGAAAAAAACATCTTCAACACCATCGGCTTCGAAGTAAAACTCAAGATACTGGTAAAAGGAGAGGACATTCCCGCTGATCCGACACCCGAACAGGAAGAAATCAGCTGGCACGACGCCATAGCAAATTACAGCAATTCGCCCTCTGTTCCGTCTCAGCCGGTCAATGTAACGCAGGGACAGATGTATTCTTCCTCAAGCGAATCATACTACGAATATACATTTGATACATTCATTGTGGGCTCTTCCAATAAATTTGCCCATGCAGCCAGCGTAGCCGTCGCGGAGAATCCCGGCGGCGCATACAATCCGCTCTTTATCTGGGGACCTTCCGGAATGGGGAAGACGCACCTCCTGTTCGCCATCCAGAACGCAGTCCAGACGAAATTTCCCGAAAAGAAAGTCATGTACGTCAAAGGCGATCAGTTCACCAATGAACTGATCGAGGCGATAGGGAAGGGCAAGCAGAATGAATTCCATCAGAAGTACCGTTATATAGACGTACTGATGGTGGACGATGTACAGTTTATCAGCGGCAAGGTACAGACCCAGGAAGAATTCTTCCACACATTCAACACCCTGCACCAGGAGCACAAACAGATCATTCTCACCAGCGACCGTCCGCCCAAGGAAATACAGACCTTGGAAAGCCGTCTGCGTTCACGCTTTGAGATGGGCTTGCTCGCCGACATTCAGCCGCCGGAATTTGAAACCAGAATTGCCATCATCAAGCGCAAGGCCAAGCAGTGCAACATGGAGATCAGCGACGAAATAGCCGAATTCATTGCCGAACGCCTGAAATCAAATATCCGTCAGTTAGAGGGCGTCGTCAAACGCATCAATGCAACCTATCAGCTCGACAAAGAGATTCCTTCGCTTACCATGGCGCAGAATGCCATCCGCGACGTCATGAACGATGTGCAGCCCACTCCGATTACCATTGAACGCATTATTGAAGAAGTGGCACGCACATTTGAAGTGACAGCCGCAGACATCAAATCTCCCAAGCGTGCCGCGCAGATTTCCCAGGCAAGACAGGTGGCCATGTATGTTGTACGCGAGGTCACCAACCTTTCCTATGAGGAGATAGGCAAAGAATTCGGAAGAGACCATTCCACAGCGATCTACGCGGTGCAGCAGGTCGAAAGAAACATGAAAAACCGCTCAGACTTCCGCAATATGGTCAATGACCTGATCAAGAACATTAAGGTCACAGCGCAGTAATTTCCCGTATATATTCCATCAATACAGCATAAAAAGCCCAGGAAGTGATCGATCATTGATCCTTCAGGGCTTTTTTATCTGTCCTCATCATGTGGAAACCGCGGTTTAAAGCATGTGAAAAGCCTGTTGAAACGCTGTTCAAAAATTCCAACCTGATTTTTTAACAAATCAAAGTATTCTACCTCATTATTAACAATCAACGTTGAAAGCAGTGGAAGAATGTTAATTGTTGAAAGAGGTGTAAAACCTTTCCAACCTGTTTCAATCTGATTTCCACATGTTAAAAACTCTGTCGAAACTGTTAAAAACAGGCATTAACGGCATTATCCACCATTTCAACAGCCCCTACTGCTACTACTGTACTTATCTTATAATAATTATTATTCTTATTTTTAAAATATGACCTTCCCCGGCGAAAAAAAATCCCGCGCCTGATTTTCCACAGGTTGTGTTGATAATCTAAGCACATGGATGGCAAAGAGAAAATAAATGCATAAAAACCTAAACTCACTCTTGTATTCACTTTTAAAATCAGTTATAATAAAAGATACGGCAATCGCTTTAATAACTACAGACAATGGAAGGAACGATATAAACCATGAAGATAAAATGCAACCGTGAAATGCTGTCAGACGCCATTAACAAAGTATCCAGAGCCGTCGCGCTCCGGTCAACCATCGTCGCACTGGAAGGTATTTACTTCCGCACGGAAGAAAGCTCGCTCTACATATGCGGCTACAATCTTGAACTCGGTATTTCTACCAAGATCTTAGCAAATGTCTATGAAGAAGGCAGCATAGTGCTTTCCTCAAAACTCTTCTGCGAAATCGTAAGAAAGATGCCGGGTGACGAACTGGAAATCACCTGCAATGAAAATCTCATTACAACCATACGTTCATCAGAAGCGGAGTATTCAATTATCGGCATATCAGCTTCGGATTTCCCGGAACTTCCTGTCATAGAAAGCGACCGCAGAATCTCCCTTCCGCAGGGAATGCTGAAATCCATGATCGCACAGACTCTTTTTGCGGTCAGCGACAATGACTCACGTCCCACCTGTACCGGTTCCCTCTTTGAAATTACCGAGAACACATTCCGTGTCGTTTCGGTTGACGGATTCCGTCTGGCCATGCGCACCGAGCCGATCACAGGCACATTTGATACATCTTTCATCGTGCCGAAAAAGACACTGGAAGAAATACTGAAACTGCTGGAAGACAATGAAGACAAACGCGCGGAAATATGCTCTACGCGCCGTCATATCGAATTTATGATCAATGGCTGCACCATCATTTCTCGGTTGATAGAGGGAGATTTTCTCGATTACAACAATGCCATTCCCACACAGAATGACAAGGAAATCAAAGTCAGCACACGCCGCATGATAGAAGCCAGCGAACGTATGGGACTGCTGATCAGCGACGCCGTCAAAAGTCCGGTACGCTGCGTTTTCGGCAACGACGAAATATCATTCAGCTGTCGCACTGCCGTTGGTTCCGCTACAGACAGACTTTCGGCAGAAGCCCCCAACGAGCCTGTCGAGATAGGCTTCAACAACCGCTATCTGATGGACGCATTCAGGGCAGTATCTACTGATGAAGTACGTCTCATCATCGGATCTCCTGTCAATCCCGTCAAGGTGCTTCCGCCCGACGGCGAGAGCTTTCTGTTCTTGCTGCTGCCTGTCAGACTTCAGAAAAACGACTGATTTTCTGCTATCATAAAATTTTTTCAATCAAAAAAATTACGGAGTTGATCGTATGGAACACCGTATCATCGAAATAGAAACCGAATTCATCAAGCTGGACAGCCTTCTGAAGTTCGCTGGAATAGCCGCTGTCGGCGGAGAAGCCAAATTCATGGTGACATCCGGTGCCGTACTGGTAAACGGAGAGGTCTGCACCATGCGCGGGAAAAAAATCAGACCCGGCGATGTGGTGACAATTCCCTGTGACAGTATTGCCTTAGAGGTCAGGGGAAAATGATAGCCCGCAGGTTGTTCACACAGAATTATCGCAATTTAATCTCAGGAGACATAGAATTTACCGACGGCGTGAACGTCATCAGCGGTCAGAACGGACAGGGCAAGACCAATCTTCTGGAGGCTCTCTGCCTGTTTACAGGCGTTCGTTCATTCAGGGGGGCAAAGAATGCCGAGCTGATTACCAAGGGGGAAAAATACGCCCGTATGGAGCTGGATTTCTTTGCCGAAAAGCGTGAACAGAGCGCAAGCCTTGTGATTACAGACAAGAAGCAGGCGACATTGAACGGTGTGAAACAGGCAGCTGCGACAGGCTTCATCGGCAGATTCTGTGCCGTGGTCTTTTCTCCGGACAATATGAGCCTCGTCAAGGGCGGTTCCAACGAGCGCCGAAGGTTTATTGACGCGGCCATATCGCAGCAGTTTCCGACCTATCCAAGGCTTTTGGTAGAATACAACCGGATACTGGCGCAGCGGAATGCATTCCTCAAAAAATCGGCTACAACCGCCGGTTTTGAATCCATGCTTGACATATGGGACGAAACACTCTCTCAGACCGGCGCGAGAATATCGTACAAGCGTGCGGAGTATGTTGCACGTCTGGAAGGAAAGACCGCTGAGATATTCGACGGTATATCCTCAGGCAGGGATTCGATCGGTCTGCGTTATTCCTGCAATTATCTGAATCCTGAATCGCTGATTGAAACGGCAGCGGCATTGAAACAGCAGCTTGCCTCTCACCGGGTCTCTGACTTGGCGCAGGGATGCACCAATTACGGCGCTCACAGGGACGATCTGCATATTTCCGTCAACGATATGGCAGCGCGTTCCTATGCCTCACAGGGGCAAAAGCGCTCCTGTGTGCTGGCGCTGAAGCTTGCCGAGGCGTCACTATTGGAAGAAGCGGCAGGGGAGAGACCTATTGCCGTTTTGGATGACGTGATGAGCGAATTGGACGGTTTGCGTCAGGATTATCTGCTCAACCACATGGACGGCTGGCAGGTGTTCATCTCCTGCTGCGATCCGCATACGGTCAAAGGACTGGACAAGGGCAGGATTATTGAGGTAGAGAAAGGCAAATGCAGAGTGAAACAGAACGGCTGCTGAGAGAAACAGCATTGCAAAAGGGAGCATTTGAAAATGTACCTTCATCTTGGAAACAATTATGTCATTCCCGAGAGTGAGATCATAGGCATATTCGATATGGACAACACCACCATATCAAAGCATACGCGTAAGCTTTTGAATCTTGCTGAAAAGAGCGGCAAAGTAACGGCTGTCACAAATGATCTGCCGAAGAGTTTCGTGCTTTGCAGAAACGGCAGCGTATATTTATGTCAGATTTCGCCCTCAGCGCTTGCAGGACGAGCCGAACAGAGTATAAGCATACAAATAGATTAGCGTCATTTTTTGAGCGTCAGAGCCAAAATTTGACGCTTTTTTTACTGTGCAGGGAGACAGGTGCAAAGTTATATAAAAAAACACATATTATTAGTATTATAATACTAATAATATGTAAAAAAATTTATAAAATAAATATGGCTTTTTTCTTCCCTTTATGATATAATATACTCATATCATTCAATCGCTTAAAAACGGCATTATAACGCGTTAAGACGCGGTAAAAAAAGAATATGGAGGACGGTACATTGGAAAACATGGAAAAAAATGAACTTGACATTGAATCGGTCAGCACAGCGGTTGATGCCGAGGCTTATGACGAAAATCAGATACAGGTCCTTGAGGGTCTGGAGGCCGTCAGAAAACGCCCGGGCATGTATATCGGCACCACCGGTCCTAAGGGTCTGCACCACCTTGTCTATGAAATTGTCGATAATGCGATAGATGAGGCTCTGGCAGGCTATTGCGACCTCATCACCGTCGATATAGAGAAGGACGACATCATCACAGTCACCGACAACGGACGCGGCATTCCGGTCGGTATTCAGCAGAAAACAGGACTTCCGGCTGTGGAGGTCGTTTTCACCATACTCCATGCCGGCGGCAAATTCGGCGGCAGCGGCTACAAGGTTTCGGGCGGTCTGCACGGCGTCGGTGCGTCGGTTGTCAACGCCCTGTCCGAATGGCTGGAAGTGGAGGTCAGCGACGGTGAGCACGTCTATTACCAGCGCTTCGAACGCGGCAAGAAGACCTGTGACCTTCATATCATCGGCGATACCGACCAGAGAGGCACGAAGGTCCGTTTCAAGGCGGATCCTGAGATGTTCCTGGAGACGACAGTCTATGACTTCGAGGTATTGCAGACACGCCTCAGAGAGCAGGCATTCCTCAATGCGGGCATACACATCAGGCTCTCGGATCTCAGAGGAGAGGAACCCATTACAGAGAGCTATTGCTACGAGGGCGGTATCCGCTCGTTTGTTGAGTATATTCATAAAAAGAAGGCTGTCGAGCTGCTTCACCCGGACGTGATGCATTTTGCCTGCGTTTCCGCTGACGGCAATGCCACTGCGGAGGTCGCTATGCAGTACAACACCGAATACAACGAATTCACGCTTTCCTTTGCCAACAACATCCGCACGGTGGACGGCGGCACGCATGAAGAAGGCTTCAAAAGAGCGCTCACAAGAGTCATGAACGACTATGCCAGAAGGTTCGGCATACTGAAGGACAACGACCGCAATTTCACCGGCGACGACGTGCGAGAAGGTCTTACCACCGTTATCAGCGTCAAGCTGAAGGAAGCGCAGTTTGAGGGCCAGACCAAGGGCAAGCTCGGGAATACCGAAATACGCGGCCTTGTGGACGGACTGATTTCCGAAAAGCTGATGAATTACCTCGAGGAAAATCCCGCCGTCGCCAAGGCGATCTTCAATAAGGCTCTCGAAGCCTCACGCGCCCGTGACGCAGCACGCAAGGCACGCGACGCAGCACGGCGCAAAACCGCCTTTGACAACGCTTCGCTCCCCGGCAAGCTCGCCGACTGCTCCGACCGCGACGCCAAGAATACCGAAATCTACATCGTCGAGGGCGACTCCGCAGGAGGCTCCGCAAAGGGCGGCAGAGACAGACGCTTCCAAGCGATCCTTCCGCTCTGGGGCAAGATGCTCAACGTCGAGAAGGCGCGCATGGATAAGGTTTACGGCAACGATAAGCTCATGCCGGTTGTGACGGCTCTCGGTTGCGGCATAGGCGACGAATTTGACATAAACAAGCTGCGCTACGGTAAGGTTATTATTATGGCGGATGCCGATGTGGACGGCTCCCATATCCGCACGCTGCTGCTGACGTTCTTCTTCCGATTCATGCGCCCGCTGATTGAAAACGGCAATATCTGCATTGCGCAGCCTCCGCTTTACCGTATCACCCGCAAGAAGGTGGAGATGGACGCCTACACAGAAGAGGATAAGGACCGCATTGTGCGCGAATTAGGCGGTACGGCGACCGTCAAGAAGGTCAAAGAGGAAGGCGACGCGGAAGGCGCACTGCATTACAAAATTACCAAGAAGGACGCCCACCTTTATGCCTACAGCGACGAGGAACGCGACCGCATTCTCACAGAGATAGGCGGATCCGAGGATGTGCAGCGCTACAAAGGTCTTGGCGAAATGGATTCGGAACAGCTCTGGGAGACTACCATGAATCCCGCTACACGCATTATGCTGCGTGTGACGCTGGATGACGCGAGAGCCGCGGACGAGACCTTCTCCATTCTCATGGGCGACAAAGTCGAACCGCGCCGCGAATTCATCGAACAGAATGCGAAGTATGTCAAGAATCTCGATGTGTAATCAAATAGTTGACGACGGTAAAACGAAGAATTAACAACCGTTCAAAAACAATTCAACATCCAATAATTCCCACCAATCGGAAGTTTTTGACGGCTTGACGTGGAGAATCCTGTAAAACCTGTGGAAAACTCTGTGGAAAAGGTTGATAACTCGCTGTAATATTGAAATATTCAGCAATATTAATTCCAAAACGTAATTATTAATACAGCAATTACTATAAGTTTAAACAGTTTCAACAGAGTTTTCCACAATCATATGTTGAATTAAAGTGGAATTCGGGGGAAAGCCTTCCGGCTATTGAAAAAACAGTGGAAATATGTGGTAATCCATTCGGATTATTACAGTCCGTAACACGGTAGCTATGGAAAGAGCGATCAATTTATCAACAAGAGGGTTCAAATAACATGGACAACAAAAATTGTTCCGAGCCGTTGCAGACGATCAAGTATCTTCTGACAGAGCAGGATGACAGGCAGGCAATGAATTGCTTTCTGGATGATCTGTTCGATTCGATTTACAGCAAAAGAAAGTCCGGGAGACGGATGATCATCATTTCGATGGCCATTACGTTGCTGGCAACGCTGTTCTTAGTGATTCTCGACGGCATATCCAAACATTACCTTCTGGTTCTGTTTGTTGTACTTTTAGCGGCAATTGTGGCGGGATGGCGGTATATCAATCAGTTTTTGCTCAGGCTGGCCAATCAAGGCTCCATCAAAGCGAGGAAAGATGCGGGGGAATACGACGTCCCCACAGAGGCGGCGTTTTATGAAGACAGATTTACCGTTACCAACGGCGATAAACACGGCGTTGTTTCGTGGGAAGATGTTACGTCCGCTTTTGAAAATGCCGACGGTTTGTTTTTGATACATCAGAATTACGCTTATTTTTACATTCCGGCCCGTTTTTTTGATCAGGCGTCTGCGGAGTCGTTAAGGACATTTTTAGAAAATAAACTGGGGCAGAAATTCAGCGTGAAAGCGCCCATGCATATAGCTGACTGCGCGGCAAATGCCGGGGAAATCCGACAGACAACCGTTGACGCGGATGCGCCGAGATTCAGCTTTGCTTTTGAAATGAAGGGCAGCGAAATAACCAACATATCCGGCTACAACGGAAGGATCATTCTGGCGGTTGTCGGTGCACTGCTCACTGTTGTCTGCGTGTGGTTTGCTGTCAGTTCCGTGATGGACGGCAATATTCGCCGTGCAGTATACGCTGCCGCAGTTTATGTCATTGTCGTGGCTGCCGGAGCATCCGGTTTTATACAAGCGCTCAAGTCGAGAGGGGATATTTCGGAGAACGTCACCCTGAATTGGTACGATGATCACGTGACCGTTCTTACTGAGAAAGACGACCAGATGATCAACCGTGTATCATATGGCAAGCTAAAGAAGCTCCGAAGACAAAAGAATCTGACAGCGGTGTTTTTCAAGGACAATACCTTCATCTATGTTCCTCATTCCGCTGCCAAAAATGACGACGAATTTGTTGAATGGGAAAATTTTTTGAGTAAAAAAATTGATAAATATTCCAAATAGTAATATCATTGCTGATTATTACAAATATCAAAAGAATAGAGGAGACTCTCCCAATGGACAATGCCGATTACCAAGAGTTAAATAATGAATCATCTAAACCCGTCTTTCATATCATTGCAGAACAAAACTCCGATAATTTCCTGATTATCAATCTGATAAAATATTCGGTCTGGGTTGTATTAGCCGTTGCAGCTGCTTTGATATTATATGCGCTCATCAATTGGCTTGCAGACAATGTATCGGTTCAGTTTCTTATTGTCAGAATGCTGGTAATGTCATTCATCCCGATCATTGCGATGGGATTCTTGAGTTTTCTTGTCATGAAAGGCATGAGGTCTGTTTTCGGCAGAAAAGCGATCAATAGCAAAGTGGTCAGTTACAGCTTTTATGACGATCACTTTGAAATAATGACAGGAGGGAATACCAGAATCTTCAGATATGAAGAAATAAAACGGATGTACAGATTTCTGGATCATATAGTGCTGAGTATAAAAGGAATATCAAGACAATTCCTGCCGCCGCAGGTGTTTGAAAGCGATTTTCAAATGCTTAGTTTTGAAACGTTTATCAAAGTCAAGTTGAAATAAATATTTTAGAAACAGGGAGATAACAGCCAATGGAATATGAAGGTCATGAAAATCAGAAGATCATAGAGGTCGACATTAATCACGAGATGAAGGATTCTTTTCTTGCTTACTCGATGTCGGTCATCGTTCAAAGAGCACTGCCTGATGTGCGGGACGGTCTGAAGCCGGTGCACAGGCGCATTCTTTATACAATGTTTGAGGACGGACTCTACCCGGAACGCGCTTACAAGAAGTGCGCCACCACCGTCGGTGCTGTGCTGGGTCGTTACCATCCGCACGGTGATGCTTCCGTGTATGACGCTTTGGTACGTTTAGCACAGGATTTTTCCATGAGATACATGTTGGTGGACGGACACGGCAACTTCGGTTCCGTAGACGGTGACCCGCCTGCTGCATATCGTTATACAGAGGCGAAGATGAGCAAAATTTCAATGGAAATGCTCACCGACATCGACAAGGAAACCGTAGATTTCACAAACAACTTCGACGATTCGCATCAGGAACCGACGGTTCTTCCGTCGCGCTATCCCAACCTGCTGGTCAACGGTTCCACGGGTATCGCAGTCGGTATGGCGACCAATATTGCTCCTCACAATTTGAGAGAGACCATTGACGCGGTGTGTCTGCTGCTGAAAAATCCGGACGCAACGCTGGACGAACTGATGGAATGTATTCAGGGACCGGACTTCCCGACAGGCGGTATTATTATGGGACGCTCCGGAATCCGTGCGGCATATGCCACAGGTCGCGGAAAGATTACGGTCAGGGCAAAGGCTGAAATTGTCGAACGTCCCAACGGACGCTATCAGATTGTCGTCACGGAACTTCCTTATCAGGTCAATAAAGCCCGTCTGATCGAGAGCATCAGCGACCTTGTCAAGGAAAAAAGGCTGGAAGGCATCAGCAATTGCGACGATCACTCCGATCGCGAGGGTATGAGAATTACGATCGACGTCAAGCGCGACGCGTCACCGAATGTGGTTCTGAATAATCTTTTCAAAAATACCCAGATGCAGATCACCTTCGGCGCCATCCATCTTGCCATTGTGGACGGCGTGCCGAGAACGCTCACACTCAAGCAGATGCTGGAATATTATATCAAGCACCAGCTCGAAGTGATTCTTCGTCGCACAATCTATGACCTCAAAAAGGCAAAGGAACGCGCACACATATTAGAAGCACTGAAAGTTGCGCTTGATTTTATTGATGAAGTCATAGCCATTCTGCGTTCATCAAAAAATATTCCCGAAGGAAAGCAGCGGCTCATGGATCGCTTCGGCTTCGACGAAGTACAGGCGCAGGCCATCGTGCAGATGCGTCTGGCACAGCTCACCGGCATGGAAAAGGAAAAGCTGGAAGCCGAGCTGAAGGCACTTCTGGAAAAAATCGAAGACTGCAACGACATCATTGCCCGCGAGGAACGCCGCCGCGACATCATTATTGAGGAGTCGCAGGAAATAGCCCGCAAATACGGCGACGAACGACGCACAGCGATAGAAACGATTTCGGGTGAAATGGATATAGAAGACCTGATCAAGGAAGAAGACTGCGTCATCACCTTCACGGCGTTCGGCTATGTCAAGCGTCAGAAGCTCGACACCTATCAGCTTCAGCACAGAGGCGGCAGGGGAGTGAGCGGCATGGCAAGGCGTGAAGAGGATGTGCCGACAGAAATGTTCATCACATCCACCCACGATTACGTCATGTTCTTCTCCGACCGGGGAAGGGTCTACCGGCTGAAGGGCTATGAAATCCCAGAGGGCTCCCGCTCATCAAAGGGCATCAATATCGTCAACCTGCTTCCGCTTGAGGGAGACGAAAAGATCACAGAGATGATCCGCGTACAGAAACAGTATGAACATGAGATGTACCTTGTCATG
This sequence comes from uncultured Eubacteriales bacterium, assembly GCA_900317765.1. Taxonomy (GTDB): domain Bacteria; phylum Bacillota; class Clostridia; order Oscillospirales; family Acutalibacteraceae; genus RUG762. The sequence goes on from ONID01000001.1 coordinate 49,399, forward strand.
GTGACAAAGAACGGTCTGATCAAGCGCACGGCTCTGAGTGAATTCGGAAATATCCGCAAGAAGGGACTGATCGCACTCAGCCTGCGCGATGATGATTCGCTTGTATGGACTCGTCTGACCAACGGCAGCAATGAACTGCTCGTCGCCACAAAGGGCGGATATTCCATTCGCTTCAACGAAAACGATGTGCGTGCGATGGGACGCGGCGCAGCAGGCGTTCACGCCATCAGGCTGCGTGAAGGGGACGAGGTCATCGGCATGTCGATCCTGCGTGAAGGCGGCAGAGTGCTTACGGTGAGCGATACCGGCTACGGCAGACTGACTCCCATTTCTGACTATCGTCTGCAAAGCCGCGGCGGAATGGGAATCAAGAATTACCGCGCAGAAAACGGCAATGTTGCCGCAATCCGTGTCGTTGACAATGACGACGACGTGATCATCATCAACAGCTCCGGCGTCATTATCCGCATTGCCGTCAGAGAAATCAGAGAATGTGCGCGTCCGAGTAAGGGCGTCCGCGTGATGAAGATCGAGGACGGCGGCAAGGTTGTCGCCTTGGCGCGTGTCAAGCACGAGGAAGGCGAACAGACTGACAGTGTGGTCAATACCGTAGAGGAAGAGCCGGCGGAAGATGGAGAAGCAAAGCAAACCGAAGATTAAAATAACGCCGCTTTTGATAGCGCGTGAATCGACTGATTCAGCGTTTTCCATAGTTGCCGTTGGTAGAACGTACGGTACCGTCTGTCAATTGAAGATTGACATTTATTGCACCACTGTATAGTATATAATTAACAAATTATTAAAAGGTTGTGCAATAAAAATGAAAAGTAAGTCAAATTTCACCCTTCGCCGTGCAATGACGGTATGTCTCAGCGCTGTTCTGGCGCTGTGCCTTGTAATTCCTGCGTCAGGTTTTCGTGTGTTCGCTATGACGGATCCGCCTGCTTCGTGGACAGAGCTTGCGAAAAAGCATATTCCTCAGCACTTGCGTATTACGCTGCACGGCATTGAAAAAAGGGAAGATTATTCGGTCGTAACCGGAAATGCCGAATGGGATGACGATGAAGAAATCACAGAATGTGAATTCAATCCGGGCGTATGGATCGGAAATGCATACGCCAGATCAAAATGCACTGCCTGGACATTGGTCAAACGCACGGGAGACGCCGGAAACAGCATGCCGGAGGACGTCATGTACGATGCAAAAAACGGCGTATGCTCCAAGAGCTTTGAAATCGTATACCTTGAGGAAAATGAGGAAAACGAAGTCGAAGAGCTCGACTCAGGCGAGAGATATGCCCATGGCGTGAAGATGAACGATAAGCTGAGATTCGCTATGACGTCGGTTGTGCAGACGAATGACTATGCCGGTGAATCTCCCGAGAGCGAAGCTGTCGAGTTTACGCTTACAGAAGACGTGTTTGGCAAGACCTTTACCGCCGGAAGCAATTCAGATAACGAAGGCGGCGTATGTAAATGGTGCGGAGAGGTTCACAGCGGCTTCTTCGGAAGTATAAAAGGATTTTTCCACGATATTTTCTACTTCTTTGCGCATTTGTTCGATTGATTTGAGTGTATAGGAGCTGGTGCCGGTGCCGTATGATGTTTCCGTTGTGTTCAGGGAGGACAGTTCGTTACACTCCATTGAAATACAAATTTCCGCTCCCGAACGCTGCGAGCAGGTGAAAGAACTGCTGGCGAGACTTTCCGAAAAAGAACGGTTTATCGATCTGCCGTCAGACGGCGGAAGGATTGTCCGCATGAGAACGGACAATATTATCCGGGTATGCAGCCAGAACCGGAAGAATTATGTCTACGCGGACAATGAGACAATATGGACGTCTTCGCCGATCAGCGAATTGTATGCCAAGCTGGGAAGCTGCTTTCTCCGTATTTCCAGGTTTGAAATCATCAATTTGGATAGGGCATTGTTTTTCGATTTTTCCATCGTCGGGGAGCTAAAAATTCTATTGGAGGGGAATCATACGGTGTATGCGTCCAGACGGTATATCCCGGTGATCCGTGATTACCTGAAAGGAGGGAGGCATGAATGAAGAAGACGTTGAGCCGGATGCTGATCGGCTTTGTCGGCGGCGGTGTGATAGGCAATCTGATGGTGCTGCTGACGTCGGATGAGAGCGGTGTATTCTGTTCCCGGCTATTGCTCCAAAAGGTGGGGAGTCTCTCGGGAGCGCTTGCGCTTCAGACGTTTTTATCCGCATTGATCGGCGCGGTAGGAATGGGCGGCATGTCGCTCTATGACTTTACAGAATTCTCTCTTGTCAGCGCGACCTTGATTCATATTGGCATGATTGAAACCGTATTCCTGCCGGTTGCCATGTTTCTGGGATGGATCAGTCCCTCTTTGACCGATATACTGGTGATGAGCGCGTGCATGCTGATTGCGTTTGTCCTGATATGGCTGGCGATGTTTTTCCATTATAGACATGAGGCAAGACAGCTCAACCGGATCAATCCCAATCACAGAAACTGATCCTTTTGGAGGTCAAAAAAAAAGAAAGCAGAAGAACGCTCGGAATGAGCCGCTCTTCTGCTTTTTGATTTATAGTTTATTACAGCTTCGTGCCGCATTCGCCGCAGAATTTCATATCCGCGTCGTTCTGATAGCCGCATTTCGGGCATTTGCCGGTTTTTGTCTGCAAGGGGGCGCCGCATTCGCCGCAGAATTTCAGACCTGCCGCCACGCTGGCGCCGCAGCTCGGGCATTTCTGCATGTTGAGAGGAGCGCCGCAGTTGTTGCAGAACTTGCCGTTGCCGGCGGGCTTGCCGCACTCAGGACAGACAGTGGTGCGGTTTTCGATTTTGCCCTTCCAGACCTGCGCGTTTTCCGCCGCCTGATCAATATTGCGCCGCATAGCCTCGCTGCGGGCTTTTGCGACATAACCGGCTTCCCTGGGAGCGCAGTCGGTGCAAAGCTCCTCGTCCTCATTCCAGCAGTCGGAACAGACCCATTTGTTGCAGGAAGGGCATTTCAGAAACTGGGAACGCACTTCCTCCTGCGCCGCGTCGAATGCCTTCTCGTATTCCTTGCGCCACTCGGGAGAGCGTCCCTCAAACCGGTTGCCGACAGCGTCGCTGCCGCGTTCCAGCGCATAGCCGATATCACCTGCGGCACCGCCGATCATTCTTCCCACAGCCGAAGCAAGTCTGCCGAAGCTCCTTGAGTTTTGCTGTTTTTTGTATGTGGAGGAAGGAATAAATGTACTTTTGACACCGTTTCCGCAGCAGTCGCAGAAAAATTCAAATTGAAACCCGGCTTCAGTGGAAAGATCGTTGTAATTTCTCGTGAATGAGTGCAACATAATAAAATAACCTCTCCTTTATATTCATATGTCTTCATTTTATCAAACAAATGTATGTTTTGTCAATAGAGGGGGATTTTTTTTCGTGTTAATAAATTTAAAAAAAATTCATAAAAAATCATATAACTGCTATTGACAATCATATGAACCTGTAATATAATCATATCAATACCACTTAAAATCAATTAAACCCGAAGGTGAATCAATTGACATATGGTAAACAGGATCTGATAGATTTTGAAGCGATACGTCCGGCTTTTGCCGTGACAGGAGGACTGATGCTCTCGCAGGTGGTGGAAATGACCGGTCTCGGCGGCTCCACCATACAGAATTGGATCAAACGGGGCTGGATCATGTCTCCGGTTGACAAGAAATACAGCGAGCGGCAGGTGGCCCGGATACTTATCATCGACATGCTGCGCAAATCCATGCAGCTGGAAAACATTCTCCAACTCATGGAATGCGTCAACGGCGATGTGGAAGA
>ONID01000008.1 GCA_900317765.1 uncultured Eubacteriales bacterium
TCCATTGCGGCTTCAAAGACTTCCAGGGGATCCTTTCCGCTCTTCTGGCCGACGATTTCAAAAGCACCGTAAACGATCTTCTGAGCAACACCCTTCTTGCCGTCGAGCATGATGTTGTTGACCAGACGTGTGACGATCTTGGAATTATAGATCGGATCGGGCAAAACGTCGCGTTTTGCTATTGAACCTCTTCTTGGCACTTTTTCTTCCCTCCTTCATTAATATTGGATGATATCATAGGTACTCGAAAGTGACTTACTCCCGCAGGCCAATGCAAGAGGTTTTTTATATACACACACATAGCGCATATACATCGCGTATAATGCCCAACATATATATAAAACACCGCCGCATTGATTTGCAGCCATTAGTGATAAAGTCAATTTGCGTAGATTCAGGCAGCCGATTTTTTAAATGCCGACCTGTTCAAAGAAATATCTGCTCCGTTCGAGAATAAATTCTCAGGGGAAAAGATTACTTCTTGCCTGCCTTCGGGCGCTTTGCGCCGTACTTGGAACGAGCCTGCATTCTCTTGGCAACGCCCTGTGTGTCGAGCGTACCTCTGATGATGTGGTAACGCACACCAGGGAGGTCCTTAACACGGCCGCCGCGGATCAGAACAACGCTGTGCTCCTGAAGGTTGTGACCTTCACCGGGAATGTAAGCAGTAACTTCGATGCCGTTGGAAAGACGTACTCTGGCGATCTTACGGAGAGCAGAGTTCGGCTTCTTCGCGTCCTTTTCTTACGAGCTGGTTAAATGTTGGCATTAATTTCACCTCGATACGTATAGAATATTTTTCAAAAAAATATATGTCAGGGCGAAAAATCGCCGGGACAACAGAATGACAGATGCGCCGGAATTAAGGTCATTCGGCACAAAAAAGCGGAGTGCAGAAACGTAAAAATATGTCATTTGACGAATTAATAATAAATTTACATTTGTGCACGTCACGTTTTTTTATTATAGCATAAACAGATGACTTTTGTCAAGACCTGAAAGAAATTTTTCGGGCGGACGGGTGTATTATGAATGATTGAATGCGGATGAAAGGCGCGTGAAATCTGATGGAATATTAAGGCATGAAACCGCTGGAATGACAATGTGCAACACTTTTGTAAATTTGAAAAAACAAAGTTGAAATGTGTGCGGCGTTATGTTAAAATCAAATCCGGGGAGATGATATGATGTCAGTCAGACCAAATAAAGCCACGGGAAAGGCGCGGACGGTGTCCGCCGCGGTAATCGCTGTGCTGATCGTGATAAATTTCTTTTATTCCTATCACGACAGATCGCAATTGAATGCAGACAACAACACAGAACGGCATGGCAACGCCTCCGTTTCTTCAGGAAGCGTGGATTTGCCCGAAAACGCGGAGATACATGAGGTGTCGCGGGCAAAGATTTCCGTGACGGGCGATGTGATCATTCACAATGCGTTGCTCAAAACGGCAACAGTATCCAAGAACAAATATAACTTTGATTACATTTACAAATACTTCAAGAGCTATGTCTCGGCTTCGGATTACGCCGTGACCAATCTGGAAACCACTTTAGGCGGTTCGGATTACACCGGCTATCCGGTATTCAATACGCCGGACAGTCTGCTCGATTCCATTACGGGCGCGGGATTTGACATGCTGCTGACGGCGAACAATCACGCCAATGACACCGGCTACAAGGGAATGTCCAGAACCGCCAAGGTGCTGAATGAGAGAAAGATCGATTTTATCGGCACCGTGGAAAACGAAAGCGACAAGCGTTATCTCGTGAAGGAAATCAATGGCATCAAGCTGGGCATGATATGCTACACCTATGAAGGCAAGGAGCGTTCCAATGGACGAAAGGCCCTCAACGGGTACATGAACAACAAATCCGCCGCCATTATCAACACCTTTAATGTGCGCAATCTGGATGAATTCTATACCGAATTGGAAGGGCGTCTGAAAGCCATGAAAGCCGAAGGCGCAGAGGCTACAATGGTCTACATGCACTGGGGAGAGGAATATGTCCTTGCCCCGAACGGCAGTCAGAAGAAGATCGCGCAGAAGCTGTGCGATTTGGGCGTCGATGTGATTGTGGGCGGACATCCCCATGTGGTGCAGCCGATGGAGCTGCTGACAAGCGTCACGGACAGTTCACACAAGACGGTATGCATTTATTCCATAGGCAATTCGGTCTCCAACCAGCGCAAGAGCTACATGAAGCTGACCTCAGGGCACACGGAAGACGGCGTGTTCATCAGCTTTACATTCAGCAAATACAGCAACGGCAGGGTGATCGTGTCTGATGTGGACCTGATGCCGACGTGGGTCAATATGTATTACACGAAAACCAGACAGTACTTTGAGATCATTCCGCTCGACAAATCCGTCAGCGACTGGAAGAAGGCGTTTTCTCTGGACAAAGCCGGTGAAAAGGATGCCAACGCATCCTACAAGCGAACCATGAAGGTCGTTGGAGACGGTCTGAAGGCGTCGCAGGATTACTGCCGCAATTCGGCTGACGCCATAGGGAAATAATATTCAAAAAGGAGCGATGTACCGTGTTAAAATCATTTTACAAGGTCTATATAGCCTGCATGACAAAGAGTCCGGACGGTCTTCTGACAAAAGACTACCTGATCGCCAAGCAGCTTTACAGAAAATTGGAACAGAATGGAATACATGCCTTTCTGATAGGAAAATGCAACCCCGATGACAGGACAGAGGCTTTGGATTCGGCTGAAATTCTGATTGTGGCGGGAACAGGTACCGAAACGCTTCTGTCGGATGCCGTGCGAAATGACTACGAGGATTTCATTGCGGGCGTACAATTATCCGGTAAGCGCAAATGGAGGGTGTTCCTTTATCTGCGGGGCATTACGCGTGAAGAACTGCCCGGTTATCTGAGTGCCCACAGGTCGTATGATTACTTTGACACGGACAGATTGGTTGCAAAGATAGAAAGCACTCTCAAGAAAGAAGAACCCAGATACTTTATTTACGATGCAGATGATGACAACAGGGAGTCATTGGAAGGTTACCCCGAGTCGCTGCCGGATAGCGCTGAATCTGTGAGGGAGTATGACGACGACGATGACGATGATATTCCGGTGCGCAGACCCGGAAGGGCACGCAAAGCGCCGCAGAGCTTTCCGGACGAAATGCGGATAGAAGAACCGCAGGAAGAACCGGCGCAGGAAGGCAGCCAGGATGAGGATTACAACGACATGATGAGCATCTTCGGACGAGAGGAACCGGCTCCGGAGGCTGCGGAAGAAAATGCTGACGAGGGACGGAATCCCGCACCCATTATACCTCCCGTGCAGCCCGTTGTCCCTATGCCCTCCATGCCTTCCTCTCCCAAAAAGGTGAAACCCGAAAAGCCTTCAAAGCCTGTCAAGGTAAAGCCTGCCAAGGTCAACAAGGTGGACTTCTCGGTGGTGGCTCCCGATGAGGTCAAGCCGGGCAAAAGCTCGGTCATCGACCTGCTGATGTACACCCGCGGTCAGAAAGCCATTGTCAGGCGCACCATTGAGCAGGCAAAGGAAAAATCATCCGAAGCCGCACGCAGTTCGGGAAGCGTTTCGGTAAAGCAGGGCAGTTGCGTGACGGTACTGCTCTTCTCGGACGATATAGAGATAACCGACGGCAGCCGCACGATGGTGTGGAACGGTGACGCGCTGGATTTTAAATTCAGAGTGACGCCGCCGGACGATTATTCCGGGAAGGAAATAGACTTCGGCTGCTGTGTGCAGTTCGACGGCATAGAGATAACGCGCCTTTACTTCACCGTGCCGATCGGTTCAAAGAAGAAGGCTGCCGTGCGTTTTACCCGCAAGGACTGCCGCAAGGCGTTTGTCTCCTATTCCCACAAGGACAGGCTGCGCGTTGCCGAGCAGCTTCTTGCCATTCAGGAGGTTGCGCCCAAGCTGCGTTTCTGGATGGACAACCGCAGCATGACGGCGGGCGATATGTGGAGAAACGCTATTGCTTCGGCTATCAGGAACGCCGATGTGTTCCTGCTTTTCTGGTCTGTCAGTGCGAGGGAGTCGTCCGAAGTGCGCAAGGAGTGGGAGTATGCCCTTGAACTGGAGAAAAGCGACAGACGACGTGCCAAGCGGATGAAGAACGGCGCACGCTTCATTTCACCCGTTCCGCTTGACAGGCCGTCAGAGTGTCCTCCGCCTGAAGAACTCAGCGATCTGCATTTTGGCGACCCTTCCTTCGACAGCGATATTGAGAATATCGAAAAGGTTAAGGTCTGGGCGGTCAAGGGAAAGAATATTAGATTCCTGTGAGTTGTCCTTAAAAAAACATATCACAACACACCGATTTCACACATGCTTTCATTATCTCATCCGTGGATATTATTGTCAACCGCATTCTTGTACGAATAATTTCATATCAAAGGCAAACAATAACAACGCATACCTCACAAAAAAGACATCAAAGGCAAGAAGGAGTTATAATAAATGAAGGCAACAGGCATTGTAAGAAGGATAGACGATCTGGGACGCGTGGTGATACCCAAGGAGATTCGCCGCACTATGCGCATCAGGGAAGGCGAATCACTGGAGATTTACACCGACGCAGGGGGCGAAGTCATATTCAAAAAGTATTCTCCGATAGGGGAGCTTGATCCCTGTTCGGCGCAGTACGCGGAAATTCTCTTTCGATCGACGGGATTCCCTGCGCTGATATGCGACCGCGATCACGTTGTCGCAGCTTCAGGCGTACCCAAGCGGGAGTATATCGACCGACGCATTACGCCGGAACTGGAAGAACGCATGGATGCCAGAACGCCGTATTCGGCAAGCTCGGTGAATGAAAAAATATTTCCCGTGGAAGGAGCCGGATTGGCGGCCGCCTGTGTATTTCCCATCATATCGGCGGGTGATCTCAACGGTGCGGTTGTGCTGATGCAGAAAGAAGACGGAAGCTTTCCCGACGAGATGCAGACCAAGCCCGCAGAGGTGGCCGCGGGTTTTCTGGGCAGCCAGATCGAGCAGTAAAACAGGATAACCATCATATTTCAGTCACATAAAACTCAAAAAAATCTGCGGCACGGCGGTATTTGACCGCATTTGGTGCCGTAGATTTTTTTATGTGAAATTTGTGCTATTTTCCGATTGCGTAAAATTAGTCTGAGGAAAACAAAGCCTAGATAGCCAACATAGACAATGAAATAGATAGGTTTTATTTGCAGACCTTCTCAAATCGCAATATTGCCAAATTGTGAACGGAAATATTAGCTATTATCATGATTCGATTATACTTGATTTTTAATATGAATTAGTTTAGAATTATGGGGTAATTTAGAGATATGTCATGGCTTTGCCGGGTCACTGCGGCATTGATTGTATCGAGGTGATCAACGGTGGAAAGGCTTGATAAGATTTTGGCTTCGCAGGGGGCTGGCACTCGCAGTGAAGTGCGCAAGATGATATGGGCAGGCAGGGTTTCCGTTGACGGTGAGATCTGCCGCAGCATCGACCGCAGGCTTGAACCCTCTGAGCACATGATCGCCCTCGACGGCGCTTTACTGTGCTACCGGAAGTTTCTCTACATTATGATGAACAAGCCCGAGGGAGCGATCTCCGCTTCCAATGATTCCCATGTGCAGACGGTAGTTGATCTGCTGCCGCCGTCGCTTCGCCGCAAAGGTCTTTTTCCCGTAGGACGTCTTGACAAGGACACCACGGGGCTGCTCATCATTACGGATGACGGAGCCTTTTCACACTCAGTCACCTCGCCCGGTAAAAAGGTATTCAAGACCTACAGAGCTACCCTTGACGGTGCCCTGACCGAGGAGAATATTCAATATCTGAGTGAAGGCGCGTTGATTGACGGTGGGGAACAATGTCTGCCGGCACAGGTAGCGGTGTTGGACGGAGAAAACTTTATCTATGAGATAAAGATCCGCGAGGGCAAATATCATCAGATCAAGCGCATGGCGCAGTCGGTCGGACGCAGGGTAGTCGCTCTGGAACGCACGGCAGTCGGCGCGCTCACTCTGGACAGCAGCCTGCAGCGGGGTGAGGCGAGAGAACTGACCGAGCAGGAAAGATTACTGCCGCTCACCAACTGAACATGCTTACGCCGTGGCGTCGTGACAGTACCGGATTACTTTTGTTTTTGGATTCAGAGGGATTATTGAGACATAATTAAATTGGGAAAACTAACGAAAAAATTCCGAAAACCGCGAAAATGCGCGGTATCTGAAAATTGCTTAAAACGAACGTAATAATTTGTTGCTTAGAGCGATAAATTCGGCAGACTTTCTAAATTAGAATTTTAACATTGTTGAGTTCGTCAATTGAATTCCGAGCGCAATTCTGTTAAAATTATTACAGTTAATATTGGTTGTGCTTAGTATTTCTTGCGGGCAAATCATATTACATCTTTTAAAAAATTTGGAGGTATTTTCAAATGGCAAGCTTATCTTTGAGACACGTTTACAAGAAGTATCCCGGCAACGTTGTTGCTGTTAAGGATTTCAACCTTGAGATCGAAGACAAAGAGTTCATCATCTTCGTCGGTCCTTCCGGATGCGGTAAGTCCACAACTCTGCGTATGATCGCAGGTCTTGAGGACATCAGCGAAGGCGAACTCTACATCGGCGACACACTCGCAAACGACGTTCCTCCGAAAGACAGAGACATCGCAATGGTGTTCCAGAGCTACGCTCTGTATCCCCATATGTCCGTCCGTGAGAACATGGCATTCGGTCTGAAGCTCAGAAAGTATCCCAAGGCAGAGATCAACCGCCGCGTTGAAGAAGCCGCTCAGATCCTTGACATCAGCCACCTGCTCGACAGAAAGCCGAAGGCTCTCTCCGGCGGTCAGCGTCAGCGTGTTGCTATGGGTCGTGCTATCGTTCGTGAGCCGAAGGTCTTCCTTCTTGACGAGCCTCTTTCCAACCTCGATGCTAAGCTCCGTGCACAGATGCGTACCGAGATTTCCAAGCTCCATCTGAGACTGGGCACCACATTCATTTATGTTACACATGACCAGACAGAGGCTATGACTCTGGGCGATAAGATCGTCGTTATGAAGGACGGTATCATCCAGCAGGTCAATACTCCTCAGTTCCTGTATGATAAGCCCTGCAACATGTTCGTTGCCGGCTTCATTGGTTCTCCTCAAATGAACTTCATCGACGTCAAACTCGAGAAGAGAGGCGACCATGTTTACGCTCTGTTCGGCAATTATGCCATCAAGCTCCCGATTTCCAAGAACAGCAAGGGTCAGCTGGAAGACTACATCGGCAAGGAAGTTGTTCTCGGTGTCCGTCCTGAGCACGTACACGACGAGCCCGAATACATCGAGAGATATGTTGACAGCTGCATAGAGGCTGATGTCGAAGTTACTGAATTGATGGGTAACGAGACATTCCTGTACCTCAACGCTCTTGGCTCCAACGTAACCGCCCGTGTTGCTCCTACATCCAAGACCAAGGCTGGCGACCATGTCAAGGTTGCTCTTGTCAACAGCAAGATCCACATCTTCGACAAGGAGACCGAGCTTGCAATCGTTAACTGATAAGGTTACGCGATTCTGTTAAATTAATTATTTGTCGGTGTGCCGTTTTGCTTCGGTGAAACGCACACCGACTTTTTTCTTTATCGTAAATAATTTTTAGTCGAATTGCACACATACACGACATATTTTGTTGAAAAACTAAGAATTTTAAAAATATTAAATAAAAGACTTGAATTATCCGATACTTTTGTGTAAAATGTATATGTAGTAAAAGTTTTTGGAGCAATGTATATTTTGACCAAATCTTCAGATTAACTCATTACAAATTACTGGAAGCGAGGAGTTTTTAAAATGCCCAACAGATTATATCAGACAGTTGTACACCAGATGAGAGACACCATCGACAGAACCATAGGTGTTGTTGAATCGACCGGTACCATTCTCGCATGCAGCGATCTCGGAAAGGTCGGCAAAACCACTACCGAAGTTCCCGTAGAGCAGATCGGTCAGGGCGAGAGCTTTGTATACAATGGCTACAGCTACCGTCCCTTTGGCTCACAGCCAACTGCGGAGACTGCGGTTTTTGTCGAGGGCACTGATGAACAGGCTGCCAAGTACGCTGCTATTCTGGCAAGCTCGCTTATTATCATCAAGCAGTATTACGACGAGAAGTTTGACCGCAATAATTTCATCAAGAACCTCATTTTAGACAACATCCTTCCCGGTGACATCTATCTGAAGGCTCGTGAATTGCACTTCAACACGGACGTCAACCGCGTCTGTCTGCTTGTGCGTACAGTTTCCAAGCCTGATGTTGCGACGTTTGACATTATTCAGAATCTTTTCCCCGACAAGAACAAGGACTTTGTCATCAGCATCAACGAGCGTGAGATCGCTATTATCAAAGAAACACATCAGGGCATCGAGCTCAAAAACCTCGAGCAGCTGGCCCGTTCTATCGTGGATACCCTTTCCAGCGAATTCTATACCCACTGCATTGTCGGTATCGGTACGCAGGTTTCCGGCATCAAGGATCTCGGCGCTTCCTTCAAGGAGGCACAGATGGCTCTGGAAATCGGCAAGATTTTTGACACAGAAAAGACCATTGTTTCCTATGAGAATCTCGGCATCGCCAGACTGATCTATCAGCTGCCTGACACACTCTGCGAGATGTTCCTGAAGGAAGTCTTCAAGAAGGGCTCCATCGAGTCGCTCGACCAGGAGACTCTCTTCACCATCCAGAAGTTCTTTGAGAACAACCTGAATGTCTCCGAGACTTCCCGCAAGCTGTTTGTTCACAGAAATACGCTGGTCTACCGTCTGGAGAAGATCAAGAAGCTCACAGGTCTTGACCTGCGCGAATTCGACCACGCCATTATTTTCAAGGTAGCTCTCATGGTCAAGAAGTACCTTACCAACAAGCCCGTGAAGTATTGATGCGCGGAGGAATGGCGCAATGAAAAAGTCGAAGATTGTCAAAAGGCTTTCCGGCTGCATCGTACCGCACAAAATGTGCAGGGTGTACATGAAGGACGACGGAGATTGGGCTCTCATTTATTTTCCGCTCAAGGTCAATGAGAAGTTCTTTCTGGGAGCTGTGGAAGACAATTTCCAGCTCGATGGGTTCAGAATATGCCCTGTTGAGCGCGTCAGGAAAGCAGAAGTGCGCAAGGACAAATGCCTTGACATCGATATCAGCGAGGGCGTTGTCGATCAGTTGTACACGCCGAAGGTCAATATTTCGGGCTGGTCTCAGATCTTCCGCTCGATAAAGGACATGAACAAGTATGCGATGATCATTGCCTGCGATGAAGACGGCAAATCGGAAAAACTCTATATCGGCGATATAGCGCAAATAAAAAAGCACAGCGTATTATTGATGTACTTCGACGCCGATGGCATATGGCAGGAGAACCCTGTCAAAATCCGATTTAAGGACATCAAGTCGGTGGAATTCGGTTCGAGATATGTAGATGTTTTTTCCAAATACGTTTTAAAGCCGTAAATATGAATCAATAAAATAAGCCGGTTTCGGATTCCCTTTGAGCATTCCGAAGCCGGCATTTTTTGTGTGACAATATCAATAACTGAGGCTTTGCCTTATTCTTTTCCGATGGCAACGCTGCCGTCGATGTGCAGCGTGTAGTCGTCGGACATTTCCTCGACGTAGCCGTAATAGAAGGGCACGCGGTCAGGATAATCGACAGCAATGAATTCGGTGTTGCGGCTGTCGAACACGCCGGTGGGAACGTCCGAAATATTTCCCTCGGTGTTGTGTGAAATGATTACGAAGCAGTTGTCTGTTCCCGGGATATAGAGCCGTTCAATAATGCAGTAATTGACGGTAGTGACCTCACGCTTGCGGTTATAGATGGTTTCCAGCTGCCATTTGCCGTCCTTCCTCACGGGAAGAATATGTGTGGTTATTTTTTCGTCACCTGTTGAGGCAATGACAAAGGCACAGCCGGGATATTCGTTGGCTTCAAGTATTTCGCCGGTGTTGTTGTAGTGGAAGGCGTCTTCCGGTTTGGAGAATCCTGTGAGAATATTTTCCACCGGAATCAGATAAAGCACAATGAACGATGCGCAAAAGGTGATAATCGCGCCAACCCATGCTTTGCGGTTATCGGAGGATCGTATATTGTATTTTCTTTCCTCGTCTCCGTAAATACGCATGACAAAAGCCACGGCGGCTCCTGCGAGCGCAAGTATGATTCTGATGATGCTGTACAGCATAAAACAAACCTCCCGCCCTGCGGCAGAATACTTTCGTATTTATTTTACCACAAAGGCGGGAGCAATTCAATATTTCAACGGGAATTATTTGGATTGGAAACCATTATTTATCTGTTTTTTCCTGCTGTCCTTCCGGTGACGCGGGTGCTTGTGCAGGCGTATTCGGCTGCACCCCGCCCTGTACCGGGGGGTAATATGCGGGCATGTAATTGGGAGCCATGTTCATGTATTTACCCTGTTTTGCCGGTTTCGGCTTTTTAGGATGCTTTTTGCGATAGCGGCGGAGTATGAAGATCACGATACCGGCAATCAGCAGAATGGGAGAAATGGCAATCACGATAATAATGAGCCACAGAAGCAGCGACCACAGGAAGTTGACCACGCTGAGGAAACCGTTCTTGATAAGAGTAATAAAGTCTTTGAAGGAGAGGGAATCCCATTCGAAATCATCCTTGGCGGCTGCGTGGAGCTTGACCTCCTGGCGGATTGTAAGGTGGATGGAGGAAAGATCCACTTTGGAATCGTAATAGCGCAGCATGCCTTCCATGGATTCGATTTCGGCAGTGAGGTCGGCGATGTATCGCTGCACCTCCAGCGATTCTTCTATTGTGGTGGCTTCCTTCAGCAGCTTGTAGTAACTTTTTAGCGCTTCCTTTTTGGTTTCGAGGCGAATCGTTATGTCGTAGTATTCCTGTGTGACGTCGTTGGTCGAAACCTCGGAGCTTGTCACCTTGTCGGTTTTTTCGGCGAGGGCAATGAATTCTTCCAACTTTTCGGGCTTGATTTTCAGTTCCGCGTTGATATTGATGTAGTCATAATTGCCGTATGTGTCGGACGATTTGCTGACGCTGATTTCCCTGCCGCCGTTTTGTTTGGCAAACGCGGCGAGCGTGTCGTAGCACTTCTGCGCGTCGGAGGCGTCGATCGTAATATTGGCCGTGCGGATGATCTTGTCTTCATATTCTTCGGTGGTTTTCTTGCCCGCGTTTTTCTTATCGTCGGTTGACTTGGAATCCTCCGCTTTCAATTCATCCGTCAATTCGTAGGCTTCTTCATCAAAGCTGTCGGCTGAGCGGTTGACAGAATAACTCTCGGAGAAATCCCTGTCATAATCTGCTGCCGATTTAGAGTCACCCGATGCAGCGCAAGATGTCATCATCGCCATGATCAGAGCTGACGCAGCCAGCATTTTTAATGCATGCTTACTTTTTTTCTTTAACATATTGAATGGCACTCCTTTGTAATTGATTCAGGCTTTCTGCCCTTTTCATAAAGTATAACCTGTCAAATATGAAAATGGTTGGGGGAATGAAGAAAAATTAATTAATTTTTTCAGGTAAAAAAGCCGACATAGCATGCAGTTTACGCTATGTCGGCCAATTGATAAACGCTTGTGAGGCTGAGTCTTTCCACACTCGGTGACTCTGATGATCATGGATTAATAGGACGAAATGAATGGGTGCAGCGTTTCACGATCAATCGTCAACGTAATTTCTGATGCTCTTGATATAATAGCTTCCATCGGAATGGAGCGCCAGTACGTACTCCATGAATTTGTAGCACTGTGCTTCCGTGTTTTCAGAGGCAACAATCGTCATTTCCTGCTGCTGAATATATCCCACCACCAGTGATATGTAATCGCTCTTCTGGGCAATTTTGGTAATAATTGCTGTTGGTCCGGTAATTCCGCTGCGAGTGATGTGGAAGGTCTTGTCGATGCTGTCGTAATAATAGAGTGCACTTCCGTCATTTTCGCTGAGAACGTTCATATTGAGCTTCACATCTTTGCCGAACAGCTCTCTGGCGGCTTTTTCTACATTTTCAGCCGGTAAAACGATTTTGTCGGTGGCGTCGGAGACATGCTCATAGCCTTCGGTTTTGTCAAGCTCCTGCAGTGCAAGCAGCATGGAACTCTGAAGCAGCATGCTGTTATCGGCTTTATCGACCGATTCAAACGGCATGGGATCATTGACTACGACGGGAGAGATGAATTCCGTATACTCCGCCTTCTTTTCACTGGTGCTGCCGATATTGTTAAATCCGGATACGACGGTTCTGATCGCGCTGAAAAGAATCATTACTGCAAACAGCAATACAACTGCGCCAATGAATGCGGAAATTCTGCGACGTGTACGCTTGTTACGTGATGCCATATCGTCACCATCCTCATCTTCGTCGAGCCATTGCTCCTGAAATTCGGCGTCATCGATGTCCGTCGGGAACACAATCGGACCTTCGGGCAGCTTGAATACTGCCGTGGGATTCTCCGGTGATTCCCTTAAATGTAAAAACAGTGAATTATCCTGCGCCTCGCTTGCTTTTTTATCGACAATGGATGGGTTTTCATCCACAATCAGCACCGATTCGAAGAGGTTTTCATCCGGCACACTTGTCTTTTCGCGCGGCTTGTATTCCAGTATCACTTCCTCTTCGTCGCTTTTTGCTTCAGGCGTTACTGAAATATCATCTATGCTGACGTTGAAAACGTCGGAGGATGCGGTTTGTGTGTCTTCGGTGGAAATGTCTTCGTTTTCCTGACGGAATACTTCGGCAAGCTCTGCTGCTTCAGCGAGTTTTTCGATTTTGTCCTCTACGTCTATGCCGCTTTCTTCTTCGGTTTCTTCCTCAATGATGTTTGCGGGCGGTGTAAGACGTTCTTCGGCGAATATATCGTCCTCAAAATCAGCGAGAATGACCTCGACGGCGGGTTTCTCCGGTTCTGTGGGTTTCTCGGCATGATCTTCAACGAAGACGTTCACGGAGGGTTCCTCTTCCGGAGCATTTTCTGTTTCCGGTGCAGAGGTGACTTCGGGTTCTTTCGGCTCATCGACCATCTCAACGGTATCATCAGAAACGGGTTGTTCCAACACATCCTGTTCAGGCTCGCGCTTTTCAAACTCCGCCGAGTCGATGATGATCTCCGGCACGAAATGCACCGTGGTATCAGAGATTTCCTCGAAGGTTGCCCCCGGCGTATTGTCGGTCAATTCGCTTTCGGCTTTTGTCGGCTCCTGCTCTTGCTCTGTAGTTTGCAGGAATTGATTGAGGTCTACCGTCTGGATATTTTCAAGTTCGGCATCCTTAGCGGCTTCTTCGGCTGCTTCTTCCTCTGCTTTTTGCTCCGCGTCCAGATACGAAAGCATAAGCGTTCTCGAAAGGAGTGCGTCGTTGTCATCCGCTTTTTCAGAATCCTGTTCTTGTGCAGAGGTGCGGGCAGGAATTACCTCGTTCCAGCTGTCGTCGTCTTCGGAGTCAAATGTGAAGGCTGAGCTGGTAGAGAATTCCGCTTCCCTTGTCAGAGCCTCTGCTTTGCGGACGCTTTCGAGCTTTCGCTTCTCGACCTCGGCAAGTATTTCCTCGATGGAAACGGTGTTGACGACGTCCGGAATATCGTTCAGCGCCGACTCCGCAGCGTCAAGCACCGGCGTTTCCGTCGTGTGCTCATTCATTGCCGGAAGAGTTTCGGATAAGCTCTGGGATGGCTTTTCCTCTTCCTTGACGGCTGCTGCCAGTTGGGCGGCATTTGTGTCTGCAATCAAACGATCCTGTTGGGCTGACTTGCTCTGCGCCTTTCTTTCTCTTTCGGCGGCTTCGCGTTCGTTTTCGCGGGTTATCTTGTCGTACGGGAGCAAATCGTCGTCGCCTAACATGACCGGCTTGACGATCATGGGGGCGTCGGCAGGCGTCTCGTCATTGAAGTCTCTCTGTTTTTTGACCGGTTTAGACTTTTTGGAGGCGAATTTTGAATTTTCCTGTGACTTTGGCGGAAAGGCCGCGTCGTAAAATTCCTCCCAATCCACGCCTTTTTCTGTCGGAGCCTTTTTAGGCTTGGGCATACTTTCTATGACGTCGGAAACCGAGGAAATGTCTTCTATCATCTGCTCAGATACCGAATGAGCCGCAACGCCCATGGCTATCTTATCTACCGCGGCACGTTTGGCTTCGATCTTTGCGGCTCTTTCCCGTGCCGCTTCGTCCTTGCTGCGGTGGTTCTTTCTGCGGTGACTGCTTCCGCTGCGATGTGCCGGTGTTTCTTCGCGCTGCGATGGTTCATTTGCGTTTGCGGAGGCGGATTCTGTGTCATCCTTCTGCAAGGAGTCGGTCTGAGCCTGTTCCTGTGCTGCGAGCTGCTGACGTGTGAGGTTATTGGAAACAGCCCATTTCGGAGCCGGTACATTGACTGTCGGCGGAACAAAGCCGGTCTGACGCGAAGGCTGCTGAGATGGCTGCGGCTGCTGATTCTGCTGCACCTTGGACGGAGCCGGACCCCATGCCGCTTCAGCCATTGCCGCGTTCATGGCGGCAAAGCGTTCCTCCTCCGCTGCCTTTGCACGAGGCGACTGAACGTCGTTTACCGTGCGCTTTTTGGCGTCGGGATGATAATTGCCGTCGGCTGAATAACCCGTATACGGGTTGGGACGGTTGTTGTATTCCTCACTGTAACGTTTTACAGGCTTCTTGTTCCTTTTGCGGCGGGGCTGATTGTTGCCGTTGTGATTATTGCTTGCCACTTGGAGTCATTCCCCCCTGTTATCTGATCTGCCCGTCTCCCTGAATAATGAATTTGGAGCTGGTGAGCTGGCGTATTCCCATGGGTCCGCGCGCGTGAAGCTTCTGGGTGGAGATGCCGATTTCGGCTCCCAGCCCGAATTCTCCGCCGTCGGTGAAACGGGTGGAACAGTTGACATAGACCGCCGCGCTGTCCACTGACGAGGTGAATTTCTCCGCGGAGAAATAATCGGAGGTGACTATGCATTCGCTGTGTCCTGTGGAATACTTTGCAATATGCTCAATGGCTTCGTCAAGTGAATCAACCACCCGACATGCCAGAATAAAGTCTAAGAATTCGGTTGCGTAATCGCTGTCGGTTGCGGGAACAACGCTGTCTCCGAGAATGGCGCGTGTCCTTTCGCAGCCGCGGAGCTCAACCTTCTTTTCGTCAAGCCTTGCCTTGATGACAGGAAGTGCTTTTTCCGCAATATCCTTATGAACCAGAATGGTTTCGATGGCATTGCAGACGCTCGGACGTGAGGTTTTGGCGTTGTAGATGATATTGGCAGCCATCTCTGTGTCAGCGGTGCTGTCAACATACACATGGCAGTTGCCCACGCCTGTTTCGATGACCGGCACAGTGGAATTCTCCACCACCGCGCGGATCAGTCCCGCACCGCCTCTGGGAATGAGGACGTCAAGGTATTGGTTCATGCGCATCATCTGATTGGCGCTTTCACGGGAGGTGTCGGAAACAAGCTGTATGCAGTCGGAGGGGAGTCCCGCAGACTGAACGGCCTGGCGCAGCACATCGGCAATCGCCATGTTGGAATGGATGGCTTCCTTTCCGCCGCGCAGGATGCAGGCATTGCCCGATTTCAGACAAAGTGCAGCCGCGTCGGAGGTCACATTGGGACGCGCCTCAAATATGATGCCGACGACGCCAAGCGGAACCCGCACACGCTGGATTTTCATACCGTTGGGTCTGACGCTGCCTTCGATGATTTCGCCTATCGGATCAGCGAGAGCCGCAACCTGACGTATTCCGTCAGCCATGCCTGCGATACGTGCGGAGGTCAGGCGAAGGCGGTCGAGCAGACTCTCCTTCATGCCGCTGCTTGCGCCGTTGGCAAGGTCGGCTTCATTTGCGGATATGATTTTATCCGCATTGGCTTCAAGCGCATCTGCCATGGCCTCAAGCGCCTTGTTCTTTGTATTGGTATCCGCCACGCCGAGTATCCTTTCGGCAGCCTTGGCGGCAAGTCCCATTTTTTCGGTGTCCATATATTCGCTCCTTATTTTTGCGGTACAAAATGCGTGCCGACCACCTTGCCGTCCGTCAGGGCGTAGAGGTTGTTCGGGTCGCTGCTGATGATATAGGTGTCTATTCCCACGGCACAGGCGTATTCGGCGGCCTGAATTTTTGTCACCATGCCGCCGGTGCCTCGTTTGGAACCGGAGCCGCCCGCCATTTCCTTGAGTGCGTCGGTGATTTCCAGCACCACGGGAATCTGTACGGCGGTGTCATCCTCCCGCGGATTGCGGTTGTACAGCCCGTCAATGTCAGTGATGAGCACGAGTGACTGTGCGCCCACCAGATTGGCGACGATGGCGGAAAGGTTATCGTTGTCGCCGATATTGCTGCCGGTCAGCTCATCAATGGCGACCGTGTCGTTTTCGTTGACAATGGGAATGATTGACATATTGATCAGAGCCGACATGCAGTCTATGACATTCTGTCTGTGGTGCTCGTTTTCCACATCGTAGCGTGTGAGGAGCACCTGCGCCGTCTTAATGCCGTATTCGGCGAAGATCTTGTCATAGAGGAACATCAGTTCGCACTGACCTACGGCAGCCATGGCCTGACGTCCCGCCGTATCAGTCGGTCGCTGATCGAGACCCATCTTTCCCACGCCCACTCCGAGAGCACCCGAGGTGACAAGCACGATTTCCCTGCCGCTGTTGCAGAGGTCGCTGATGACGCGGCAAAGATGATCGATGCTGCGGATATTGGGCTTTCCGTTTTCATATGTAAGGGTAGATGTTCCCACTTTTATCACTATGCGCTTTGCATTCTGTATGTTTGCCAAATGGACTTCACTCTCCGCATGGTTTCTCATTAGAATATTATATCAAAAGACAGCGGCAAATTCAATCGCTAAAAGTGCCTAAATTTGCATTATTATCCCATTAAAAGCGCAACAAATTGAATTGAAATAATGCACAGGCCGACCGCTGAACCCGCGTGGCTGCCGGAGTATATTCTTATAGGATTTTATTATATCATATTTATTATAAAAAAGTTCATATGTTACAGAACTGTTATCTTTTATTTACATTTTATCGGCGGAAGCATGTGGACGGGTGGTTGAGTGAAATACACGCTGTTTTTGCTGATATAATGAGCTGAACGATGAAAAAATGTCATACAGTATTGACAAGCGTATTTGCATGTGTTAAAATAATCACATCATTTTAGTTCAAGGGAGAAATTTCTGTGAAAACTGCTGTAGCGTACAGGAAGGCAATCTGCTTGCTGCTTCCGGTCATATTTTTGCTGCTGGTTGGATGTGACAGTTCGGACTATCACGAGGCTGTGGGGCTGCAGGAAGAGGGAAAATATTCTGACGCGGCAGCGCTGTTCGAGTCGCTTGGAGATTATGAGGATTCATCGGCAAGGCTGAACCAATGCCGCACCATGGAAAAAGCTCTCAGAACTCTGGAGCAAAGAAATGCCGGGTTGGACGCATTGATGGATTCCGCGCAGAAGGCGATCAAGTCACAGGACAAGGCACTTGACGAGTCTCTCAGAGAAAAGCTGGACACCCTTGTTGCCCATGCAAAAGTGGTCAAGGTCGTTGTCAGGGAATATCCGAAAACCGAGGCGGAAGTAAAGGCGTTTGCCCGCACCGTATCTGATTCGGATTACAGTGCGGAAATGACAGCCCTCAAAGAAAATACATCGGCACTTGAAAAGAGCATAAAACAGTATTCGCTTGTCAACGCCCCGTCGGAGTCGTATGTCATCAGCTGCCTGAAGAAGGTCAAGGGAATCGTCAATATCGCAGCGGTGACGGAGGACAACGATCCGAACGGCAATCTGAATAAGGCACACAGCTATACGGCTGCGGTTTTCTTTACGCACAAGTACGTCAATCAGAAAAACGTGTTCGGCAAAACCGTTATCGAGAAAGGAACCGACGGCGGCGGCTGTGTGGAGGTCTATGCCTCTGAGGAGGACGCCTTGAAAAGAGACCGGTATCTCGGGACATTTGACGGTACGATATTGGTGTCTGGCTCGCACAGGGTAATCGGAACCGTCGTTGTGAGAACGTCCAACGAGATGAAAGCTTCTCAGCAGAAAAAGGTGGAAAAAGCTGTTATTGCCGAGCTGACAAGGGCGGAATGACGGCTGATAGGGCACTTCCGCTGCAAAAACAAAATACAGCCGTCCGAATTGCGCTGTCTGACCACACACAATATCAGGATGGCTTTTTTGGTGTATTTTAATAATGGTACAATGAATCATTGCGGCAGGGAATATAAAATTTTTGGAAATATTGGGCTTCCCACTTGTCGAGCATGCTAATATATGATATAATTATAGAATAATCATTATATCGTTTTGAAAAAACTGAAAGCCTGATATAATCAAAAAACGAAATTCGTTATTCGGAGGTTGTATGATATGGGAAGATTATTCGGAACTGACGGCGCAAGAGGTGTTGCCAATACCGAGCTTACATGCGAGCTTGCTATGCAGATAGGACGTGCGGCAGCACTGGTGCTTACCGAGGACAACGGCGGCAAGCGTCCTGTCGTTATGATCGGCAAGGATACACGTGCGTCAGGATCTATGCTTGAAGGCGCACTCATTGCCGGACTTTGCTCGGTGGGTGCAGATGTGGTGCTGCTCGGAGTGGTACCTACGCCGGCGGTTGCATACATGGTCACGACGCATCATGCGGACGCGGGTATTATGATCTCCGCCTCGCACAATCCCTGCGAGTACAACGGAATCAAGATTTTTGCTTCCACGGGCTATAAACTGCCCGATGCGGAGGAAGCAAAGATTGAAGCCATTGTTCTGGACAACGCGGAAACCATTCCTGTTCCCGTCGGCGGTGAGATCGGACGTGTGACGGTCAAAGCCGACACGGTTGACGAATACATTGAGCACGTCGCTTCCACAATAGACGTCAAGCTCGACGGTCTGCGCATCGCTCTTGACTGCGCCAACGGCAGTTCATCCGCTACAGCCGAAAAGCTCTTCACCCGTCTGGGCGCCGATTTTGATATCTTCTACAGCGATCCGGACGGAGTGAATATCAACGATAACTGCGGCTCCACGCACATCGGCAATTTAATGAAAATCGTGAAGGAAGGCGGCTATGACGCAGGTTTTGCTTTTGACGGCGACGCGGACAGATGCCTTGCGGTGGACGACAACGGCGAACTGGTCGACGGCGACTACATACTGGCTTTGACGGCCGAGGACATGAAGGAACGCGGAACATTGAAGGGCAACGCTGTTGTAGGCACGATACTTACCAACATGGGTTTCCACAAATACTGCCGCGACAGGGAAATGACATTTGTCGCTGCGAAGGTGGGCGACAGATATGTGTTAGAGCAAATGCTCAAAAATGGCTACAACCTCGGCGGTGAGCAGTCAGGACACGTTATCTTCCTCGATTATTGCACCACCGGCGACGGACAGCTCACGGCAGTTCAGATCTGCGGACTGCTGAAGCGCAGCGGCAGGAAGTTCAGCGAATTCACCGATCTTGTCAAGCCATATCCGCAGACCATGATCAATATCAAGGTAACGCCCGAAGGCAAAAAGACCTGGAAGAGCTGTCAGCCGCTCAGTGAAGCGATCGAGGCAGCCGAAAAGGAATTCGGCGCAACCGGAAGGGTCATCGTGCGTGAATCCGGCACCGAGCCGCTTATCCGGGTCATGACGGAGGGTGAAAATGAAGAACAGGTTCTCCGTTTAGCCGACGAACTGGCGGAGGTAGTGAGAAATAATCTGTGCTGACAGATCATTTGTTCAGCGCAGGCAAATGCGAACTTTGCGGGGGAATGGATCAATTGAAAATCAAATTTAAAATGAAGCGCACAGTCAGGGTGCTGTTTGCGGTGCTTATGCTGAGCACATGTTTTATGTGCTTTTCGGGCATAACCGCGTTTGCGGCGGTTGACCTTGACGTTACCATCGTGCCGCCTGACGATACGGTGACTAACGGCAGCGACTGCGAGGTTAAGCTCGAAATCCTCACCAAGAGTGACAACGGGTACAAGGAAATGCTTATCAACATAGAGTATGACGAAGACCTGTTAAGGCTCGCTGCTCCGGTCAACCAGAACGGTTACCGCGTGGTCGGTTCAAAGGGCAAGCTCACTTTGAATTACACCGATCCTACGGGTACCAATTCGCAGACGCCCATAGGAAACAAGGAGGTCATTCCGATTCACTTCATTGTGTTGGATGATGCTCCCGACACCACCACCAAGATAAAAGCAAATATTGCATACGCGTACAACAAAAAGGGCTTAAATATTATCTGGACGCCTATTTACGACAAATCCATCGAGATCATCCGAATCAATCAGGATGTGAACAACGACAAGGTGTCGTCTGAGGAAGAGTCCTCGCAGTTCGTTGTAGGCGACGGTACAAATCTCATCAACCGTTCGGGAAGCGGCACGGTTGGCGGCAACGCAGGCAAGATTGCCGCGGTGGTAATAGGGGCGATTGTGGTTTTCAGTGCGGGAATGGCAGCCGGTAATCTCTTTTGCATGAAGCGGTACGGTCTCAGCAGACGTTCATCCAAAAAGAGCGGCGACGGTGACGAGTATTACGACGAATACGACGAGTCGGAGGTCAGACGCGGCAATGCCGGCGGCGAGAATAAAGACGGTTACGAAGACGATCATTACGATGATTACGGAGGAAATGACGACGGATTTTACACCAAACCGGGTGAAGATTACACCGTTGGAGGGGACGAAGATTACCTGACAGCCGTTCCTGTCAGCAAGACAAGCGGCGACAGTTTTCCGGATATGTTCGGCAGCGCTTCGCCTGTAGGCGCAGGTAGCCTTGATCCTTCGGATTTCAGCAGTATTTTCGACAGAACCAAACGCCCCGAAAGCGTATCAAAGAGGCAAAGCGCCTTCTCCGATGACGACGATTATCCCGCGTTGTTTGCGTCCAGCCGCAGATCCGAACCGAGACAGGCAACCAAAGCGCCGACTTTCAGCAACGATGAAGACACGATTTTCGGCAGATTCAGCGCCAATGTCGAGCGCAACGTCGACGACGGTTATGGCGGCCTATCATCGTCAAGGAGCCGCGACCGTTCGGAACGTTCACCGCGCAACAGATAGCAGATGTAAACTGCAGTTACAAATTCAGTTCTTACCACAGCAAAAGAAAAATCCAATAAGCAAACCGGGAGGCATTAGTCATGAAAAGACTGCTCACTCTGGATCTTAGGGACTACACCGACGATATGCCGGTGTTTGAGAAGCACACAGTAAGGGCGATTATCATCAGAAACGGAAAACTATCCATGCAGCTCAGCAGCATTGGGGAATACAAAATTCCCGGAGGCGGAGTGGAAGGTGACGAAAGCTACACAGTCACGCTTCTGCGTGAGGTGCGGGAGGAAATGGGGCTTATCGTCATTCCCGAAACGGTCGAGGAAATAGGGGAGATACTTGAGATACGGCAGGATGTTTTTAACAGGGGAACAAAGTATATCTGCCATTCGTGTTTTTATTTCTGCGACGTGGAAGAGCAGACGGTAGAAACGCAAATGACCGCAAGCGAACTCGCCAAAGGATTTCACCCTGTCTGGGAATATCCCGAGGTAATCTGCCGCGTCAACGACGCGATTCAGACAGAGCCGTGGCAGAAGCGGGACACGGAATTTGTCCGCATGCTGCTTGACGGCAGGGTTAAGTACCGTCAATGACTTCTGCGCAAAGCAACCGTTTTCCGTCATTTGCAACCATGCATCAATTATCATAACAAATCAGCGCCGGACGTACTTCAGACGTCCGGCGCTGATTTGTCTGCATTTTTTTCATTCAGGAAAAAAACGGTTATTTGTTGCCGTACATTTTTTCGTAGTAATTTCTGTACTCTCCCGAGACTATGGTTTCCCACCATTGTCTGTTGTTTAGGTACCATCTGACGGTTTCCTTGATTCCGTCTTCAAATTTAGTTTCGGGAAGCCAGCCGAGTTCGGAGTGAATTTTCTGCGGGTCGATGGCATAACGTCTGTCGTGACCTTTTCTGTCGGTGACATATTTAATCAGACTTTCCGGCTTATCCAGTTCGCGGCATATCAATTTGACGATGCTGATGTTGCTCATCTCGTTGTGTCCGCCGACATTGTAGACCTCACCCACCTGACCGTTATGTATGATCAGGTCAATGGCCCGGCAGTGATCCTCCACATAGAGCCAATCGCGCACATTCAGACCGTCACCATAAACCGGAAGAGGCTTGTCGGCAAGTGCATTGGCGATCATGAGGGGAATCAGCTTTTCCGGGAACTGATAAGGACCGTAATTGTTGGAGCAGCGGGAGACGGTGACAGGAAGTCCGTATGTCCTGTGGTATGCCATAACGATCATGTCGGCACTTGCCTTTGAAGCGCTGTAGGGAGAGCTCGCGTGAAGCGGCGTCTGCTCGGTGAAGAAGAGGTCCGGTCTGTCGAGCGGAAGATCGCCGTACACTTCATCTGTGCTCACCTGATGGAATCTCTTTATTCCGTATTTGCGGCAAGCGTCCATAAGCACCTGCGTGCCTAAAATATTGGTGCGCAAAAAGACCTCAGGGTCTTCGATGGAACGGTCAACATGTGATTCCGCAGCAAAATTGACGGTTACATCGGGTTTTTCCTCTTCAAAGAGCTGAAAAACGGCTTCACGGTCGCATATATCGATCTTTTCAAAGCGGAAATGGTCGTTCTGCATAACCGGCTCGAGGGTGGAGAGATTACCGGCATAGGTGAGCTTGTCAAGGCAAACAATGCGGTAATCCGGATGTTCCCGAAGCATGTAGAAAATAAAATTCGCTCCGATGAATCCTGCTCCGCCTGTAACAAAAATATTCATTTAAATACACCTCAATATGAAAAAAGTCCGTCAGCTACTCTGCGCAGATGTTCACCGTATGGTGATTTGCCGTACATTTTTGCTGAGTGAAGAAGCTGTTCCTTGGTTATCCATTTTTCGTAATAGGCTATTTCCTCCGGAGAAGAAATGACCACTCCTTGTCTGCACTGCACGGTGCGTATAAAGGACGCTGCGTCCATCAGGCTTTCCACTGTGCCGGTATCGAGCCATGCAAAGCCTCTGCCGAGTATCTGCACTTTAAGGTTATTTTCGTCAAGATAGAGGCGGTTCATATCGGTGATTTCAAGTTCGCCTCTGTCGGAGGGCTTCACCCTCTTGGCCATTGCACTTGCACCCTTGGGGTAAAAGTACAGACCGGTTATCGCGTAATTGGATTTGGGATTGGACGGTTTTTCCTCAACAGAAAGGACGTTTTTCATTTTGTCAAATTCCACTATGCCGAATCGCTCAGGATCCTGTACATAATAGCCGAAGATGGTAGCCTTGCCGTTTTCGGCGGTTTTGACTGCCTCCTCCAGGTTTCTTCGGAACCATCCTCCGTAGAAGATGTTGTCGCCGAGTATCATAGCGCAGCTGTCGTCACCGATGAATTCCTCGCCGATGATGAATGCCTGTGCGAGCCCTTCCGGGTTGGGCTGCACAGCGTAGGAGAGTTCAATGCCCATATTGCTGCCGTCTCCGAGCAGCTTTGAGAAGCGCGGAGTATCTGACGGTGTGGATATTATGAGAATATCGCGTATTCCTGCCAGCATCAGCGTTGACAGGGGATAGTAGATCATAGGCTTGTCATACACCGGCAAAAGCTGTTTCGAAGTGACCTTGGTCAGCGGATAAAGTCTGGTTCCAGATCCTCCGGCTAAAATAATACCTTTCATTTTAGGACCTCCTGTTTTTTTATTTCTATTTTATGTTTTGACAGCTGAGTACAATATCGCATATCCTGTCAACACAATCAAGGCTCAGATCTGAATAAAGCGGCAGAGTGAGTACTCTCAGGCTGAGACGAAGCGCAACGGGCGTTTCCTCGGGGTTAAATCTGCCCTGATAACATTCAAACGCGCTTGTCAGCGGATAAAAATACTTCCTTGCTCCGATGTTCTTTTCGGCC
Organism: uncultured Eubacteriales bacterium; assembly: GCA_900317765.1. GTDB lineage: Bacteria > Bacillota > Clostridia > Oscillospirales > Acutalibacteraceae > RUG762. The sequence continues at coordinate 23,956 of ONID01000008.1, forward strand.
AGTGCGGCAAATACGTCGTCTCTGTCGGCACCGAAGGTTTCCGGATCAAATATCACGGGAAAATAGGCATAATTGTTTTCAACATGCGGCTGATCACCGCAAAGGGTGATGCCCTTCACATCTGAAAGTCTGGAGATGTACCGCTCGACCACCGCTTTTCTCTTTGCGATTTCCTCGTCGATATGCCGCAGATTGCATATGCCCATGGCAGCCTGAAATTCATTCATCTTAGCGTTGCCGCCCACATATAACGTGCTTTCAGGACCGTGAATGCCGAAGTTTTTTATATCGCACAGTCTGCGTGCCAGTTCTCCGTCTTTGCAGCAGATGGCTCCTCCCTCGATGGTGTGGAAAACTTTGGTGGCGTGAAAGCTGAACATCGACGCGTCGCCGAAATTCGCAGTTGAAACGCCCTTATAAGTAACGCCGAAGGTATGGGCCGCGTCGTAAATCACCTTTAGCGAATGTTTTTCGGATATCTCCTCGATCGCTTCGACATTGCAGACCTTGCCGTAGACATGTACGGGAAGGATTGCGCATGTCCTGTCGGTAATATACTGTTCGATCAGGCTTTCGTCTATGGTGTAATCGGAGCTTTTAATATCGCAGAATACCGGGGTGAGTCCGCTGCGTACAATAGCGTGGGTGGTGGATGCAAAGGTAAACGGCGTTGTTATTACTTCGCCTCCCCGGGGGAAATCCATTGCCTCAAGGACGTTTTCAAGCGCAAGATGTCCGTTGGTGAACAGTGTTACGTTTGGCACATCGAAATACTCTGCAAGATGTTTTTCCAATAATCCGTGCTTTGCTCCGTTGTTGGTGAGCCATCTGCTGTCCCATAAGTCTTTTATTTCCCGGCAGTATTCCTCAAAGTCCGGCATTGATGAACGTGTAACCATTATTTTATCACTCATTCCGCTGTTCCTCCGATAAATCATCGCTCATAAATCGGGTGCAGGCTTTATCTAATTTTTCAGCGTATTCCTTCCAGTCGTCTTTGTTGACAAATCGCGTGTCTTCGGTAAATTTATCGATTGAAGCAAACACGCTGTCTTCTGTGCTGAATCTTCCGCCGGAAATGTTCAGCACACGGAAGAGCTCCAGCAAGCCTCCGAGTCTGCCGGGAGTGTTAAAGCTTCCGCTTTCAGAAACGACTTCCTCGTTGGCTATGAATACGACGGGTGTACCCATGCCGAGCGACGGCAGACCGCAGTGAATTCTGCTGGTAATGACCATCTTTGCTGCCGCGTACTTTCTTACCAGCGATTCCGCGATGTCGAGCAGCTGATCGTTTGTGCCGGTAGACATATCCACATCCAGCCAGTGAGTGATGTATTCCGCATCAAGCAGCAGTTTTTTGTCGAATTTCTTGCTGTAGGCTTTGTAGAAGCATACGGCTTTGTAGTAAGGTCTGTAGCTGCTCCGGTCCCGGTCAAGAAACCCCTTGGGAGAATAGAGCGTAAAAAATTCCCTCTTGGCAAGCTCTTTGACGGGCTTGCGGTATCTCAGATAATCAAATGCAAACTGCAGTATTCTCAGGGGATGACGGTGTTTTTTGCCGTCCTTTTCCTCTATCAGATCGGGTATATCAAAGTAGGGGTCCACGATGCAGTATCCGTTGCGCTCGCTGTCGCTGACCTTGTACTTTTTGCCCATGGTCAGTGTCAGGCAAGAGGAAAAGTATGCCGGAACGTCATGTTTTTCGAGAAGGTCTCTTGTATAGGTGTCTCTGCAGCCCACCGGACCGTTATCGCGCAGGAATTTCAATCCCTTTTCGTTCAGCAGCTGGTCGGCCTTCAGGGGGGAAATATGCATGGAGATCAGCAGCGGCTGAATGTATTCGGAAGGCGGCCAGTTTTCGGCTCGCCATTGGAACCAGCCGTTCATGATCAGTTTTATTTTTTTCTTATCTTCGGGATAACTCTGGTTCGCTTCCTCCTGCTCCACATACACTTCGACCGGATCGACGAACTGTCGGGCGGCGATGGACTGCACATAATCGCCTATGTTTTTGCAGACGAAGGCGCGTCCTCTCGCGCAGGGAAACTGAACCATAAGTCCTTTTTTTGTACCCATAACAAAAAGCTCCTAAAATATATCTTAAATGTATTCTCCCGCAGTGATTCTGAATGTGCTTCCTGTCATCATCTGAGATGCGTCTGACATCATATATACCAGCGCGTCGAGATAGTCGGTTCGCTCGAGCATTCTGCCCATGGGAAGAATACCGGACGCCTGTCTGCGAAGCTCCGCCTCTGTCATGCCCTGTGAACGGCGCAGGCTGACTTCTCCTTCGGTGGGAGTCCAGCCGAGCGTCAGATAATTGCAGCGAATCTGTTCGCAGGCGTAATTGTGGGCGATATGCTCCATCAGTGTCAGCAGCACGCCTTTGGAACAGGCGTATGCCGCTCTGTCCTTCTGACCGCCCCAGGCGTGTGCCGAACCGGTCAGTACGATTGAACCGCCGCCATTCAGGCGCATGTATCTGATTGCCTCCTGACAGCAGAAAAAACATGCTTTGAAGTTGATGTCCATGACGCTGTCAAAGGTTTCCTCGTCGCAGGTGTCAAGCGGAGATACGGGCGTTATCCCGGCATAATTGAAAAAACCGTCTATTTTGCCGAAAGCTTCATACCCCTTATTGAAAAGCGCACGGCATTCTTCGACCTGATGGAGATCGGTGTGCACGAAAATGCCGTCGCTTCCGTAGGTGTGCATCACGCGTATGGATTTGAGCGCCGATTCTTCATCGCGTCCGCCAATGACCACCTTGGCGCCCTGACGGGCAAATTCCTCTGATGCAGCTCTGCCTACTCCCTTGGTGCCGCCGGAAACGACTATGACCTTTCCCGATAATTTCCTCTCGCTCATTGTTTCAGCTCCAGTGCTCCGTCCACGTCAAACCCGTGAAGTGCCATTGCATTTCCGTGGGTGTCGTAAACTTTTATCTTTGCCATGTATTCCTTCAGTGTATCGGCAAGCTCCTGTTTGCTGTCGCAGACGAGATAAAGGCGGGTCATGACCTGCTTTTCCGTGCCTATCCATTCGGAAAGGACTGTGTCGCCCTCGTGCAGGCGGCGTATATCCGCAACGACGCGTTGGTCGTTCTCAATGTCGTCCATTCCCTCGATTTTCGCTATGGTGCCTTCTCTGAGCAACACCCAGAGAGTGGCAGCCCATCTGCCGCGGAAGAAGGGATCGTCCTGCTCGGAGAGATCAATTTTTCCCTCGGAGCCGGTCAGGGCAAAGTTAATCAGCATTTCACGCTGATCGAATCCGTGCACCGCCTTCATCAGCAGATGAGGCGCTTCGCCCTGCAGACGGAATCCCGTGTCGTAGACGTAGAATTCTCCGTCCTCATAGAACGCCGAAAGCATCAGCACGCCGTTCCTGATGCCGATGTCCCTGAACATGCGGCAGGCGTTGTCGTGCATGCGTTCGAAATATTCCCCGATGTGCTTGGAAGGGTATGTGCCGCCTAAACAGACGCGGCTGAGTCCCTTCTGTTCGTCAGTGGTGTAGCGGTCGTAGATGCAGGAGGCGCTGCAATAGCCGTCCTTGAAGGTGTAGTACATGCCCATGTCCTCGCACTGCATGTATCTTTCCACGATGAAGCGCTTGACCTTGGAGGCATCGAGCGCCTTCTCTACCGCGGGTGCAAGCTCATCCTCGCTGAAGCAGACCGTCATTCCCATACCGCTGCAGCTGTCCACTGGCTTGACCATGACGGGGTATTTTATTTTGTCCAGGTCTTCACGGCGCAGCTCCGCGTCCAGGTAGTATTCGGGAATGCCGTGAATGCCGTAGCGCTCACAGGTTGCTTTGAAAACATCCTTGTAGGAGAATACATCCACGATTTCCTGTGAAGCGTAGCAGTGGAAGCCGAGAGCGTTGCAGGCCTTGCAGTACGCCGGGACGAGTATGTCGGCGACGCCCACCAGGATGCCGTCTATTTTTTCTTCGCGTGCTAACGCCACCAGCCCGGGAACGTCCATTCCGTCCACGTCACAGCTCTTGTAAGCGAATTGTTTTGCCGGGTCGTCGGGGCGGTTGCTTGTGACGTATGTTTTAATCCCCATCTCATTGGCAAGCTCCACAAGCGGTATCGTTTCTGGATTGGCTCCCATGATCAGCAGTTTTTTTCCGTTCAGTTCCATGTATATTCCAATTCCTTCCGGTCAGATTATGACAGCTTCTCCCTGTGTCAGGATGGTAAACGACAGATCGGGGCAGTTTTCCTTCATTTTTTCCATGAACAAGCCGGGATTCCCCCCGTGCGAAGCAAACATTCCGTAATGACAGGGAATGGTCAGCTTCGGCGAAAGCGCGGCGGCAAGGCGTGCGCATTCTTCCTCGCTCAGGTTGCCGAACGCGCCGTTGATCGGAGCAATCATCACGTCGGGCTGTCCGAAAGCTCTGTATTCCTCCGCACGGTCAAGCCGAAGGCAGGTGTCGCCCGCTTCGTAAATGATCCTGCCGTCCACCTCCACGATTACGCCCACCGCGTCGGGAGCGCCCGAACCGTGGTCGCAGCTGACAAAGTGCAGAAGGAAATCACCGCATTCGCAGGTGTCTCCGGGTTTAATATATGTAATGCCGTCGTTTTTCATTCTTTGTTCTTTGACAAGTTTCTCGCATTCCACCGACGCAAAGAGACGCGTTCTCCCGTTGGCCATCAGTTCGGGGATGGAATCGAAGTCAAAGTGATCGAAATGCGGGTGAGTGGCTATGATGCAGTCAAAATCAATGTCATACGGCGCAAGGAGCTTCGGCAGCAGCCGTTTGAAGCCGATGTGTCCTTCGAGGCGTTCCACGCAGTCCGAAAGATACAGGTCTATGCCAAGAAGCTGTCCCGAGCTGCTTTTGATGATATATCCCGCCTGTCCCGCGGAAAAGAGCACCGTCTTTCCGGGGTGTGCGGACAGTATTTTCTGAGCAAGTGTGTTCAATCTGAGTCGCCTCCCGCGTCTTCATTCAGATAAATGTCGAGAGCCTGCCGCCTTGCCTCTTTGGAAGGCTCGATCGCAAGTATTTTTTCATGGCTGATCCCGAGATCAAGAAGCTCTCTGCGATAAGCGTTCACGGAAGCCCGGTCGAGCTTCGCAATCAGTATATAGTCAAACCGGCAGACGGAAATATCGGACATAGGATCGACGTTCATGCAGCAGCGGCGGTACTCGCGGTAATCTTCGTCGTACCAGCCCACGATGTTGTATTGCCCTGACTGTTCCATACGGCGCACGAGCTGCTGACCGAATGTTCCCGCACCGCAGACCGCGACAGCCTTTCCCTTGATCTCGGCAGGAAACGGGAATCCGTCGGGCAGCTTTCCGCTTAATCGGCAGACGCCTCCCGAACGAATGATGAATGTTCCGAGCATCCAGTCGTCAAGCTGTTCCTTCAGGTGGTATTCAGCGGGATATTTTTCAAATTCATCCGACAAAAAGCGATAGAGGAGTCGGAGCGAAGCGGCTTCTTTGCCAAAGCTCTGAGAGAGCTTCAGCATGGAGTCTTCCCGCTGTCGGTAATGATAGGCGCAGTTGTCGGTGATACATATCTTGCTGCATTTCAGCAGCGCGGGATACACCGCCGCGGCGTCCTCTCCGATGGAAATGGAGTTGTCCACATTCAGCTGGCTTTGCAGAATGCATTCGCGCCTGAACAGCTTGTTCCAGAGATAAGTGGTGACGCCGTAGGAGTGGAACTTGCCGCAGGAGAGCATTTGCCGGTAGAGGTCGGTTAGGGAGTCTCCCTCGTAGGTGCCGGACGGAAGTGTGTTGAGTATGGTCTGCGATTTGTCGAAGAGATCGCGGCTGAAGCCAGCGATCGCAACGTCCGCTCCGCTTTCCGAGATGGCGGAAAAGAGCGACATGTAAAAGCCTCTGCCGATGCGGTCGTCTCCGTCCACCACGCCTATGTAGTCCCCGTGTGAGGCGAGAATACCGGCCTTGCGCGCCGAGACAAGCCCGCCGTTTTGCTTGTGTATCACGGTGATGCGGCTGTCCTTGGAGGCGTAAAGGTCGCATATCTCGGGGCAGCGGTCGGGTGAGCCGTCGTCCACCAGAATCAATTCTATATTTTTGTAGGTCTGATCAAGAATGCTCTCGATGCAAATTCCGAGGTATCTTTCAATGCGATAGATCGGAACTATCACACTGATGAGCGGTTCCATCATTTCAGATCTCCTTTGTCTTTCGTTTGTTTAAAAATCCTTTGACCGTGTCAATGACATACGTGTAGCTTTCCACACGGAATGTCTTTGACAACGCGACGTAAATAACCATTCCGAGCGGAATTTGAATGGTCAGGGTAAGTATGTCATTCAGCCCTAAAAACTGGACGCTGTAGACAATCGCTCCCATGAAGAGAGAGATGCATATCTGCGGCAGCATATCCATAAACTGATTGAAATAGCTGTAACCGAGCAGTTTCTTGTTGGGCCATGCGTTGATCATCTGACAGATGATCGAGGTGAAGAAAAGGCTGTACGCCATAGCCATGACGCTGATCCACATGGTGGACAGAATAGCGACCAGTCCCACGATCTTTTTCAGAATCTCGAGAATCAAAAAGAGGTCGCTGCGTCCCATTGCCTTGATGGCGTTGAGATTGGCGGTGTGTATGGGATAAAATGCGTATGAGAAGCAGAATACCCTCAGAAACGGTACGCAGGGAAGCCATTCATCGGTGATAATTAGTCGGATGGCTGGCTCTGCACACACCGCCAGTCCCATCATGAATGGCATAATGAGATATGTGCTTGTCTTGATGGCACGGCGTGTCATGCTTCTAACAGTGGCCGGGTCGTCTTGTGCGTTTGACATTGTCGGCAGCAGAACACTGTCAATGGAGGTGTTGATGTTTGTTACGATAAACTGTGGGAATTTCTGCCCTTGATTGAACTGGGCGAGATCAGATTTAGTGTACATCTTGCCGATGATAAGCTGTCGCAGTTCGTTGTATACCGTGTCTAATACTGCGGAGATCAGCAGCTTCCATCCGTAGGAGAAGAGCTTTTTGAGACGGCTCATGGAAAAAAACATTTTCGGACGCCACTTCACGGTGATCCAGAGGATCGTCGTGTCTGCGGCGGCATTCACCAGCATCTGGGCAACCAGAGCCCAGACGCCGAAGCCCAGATAAGCCATGGCGATTCCAACTACAGCGGCGGTGATGGTTCCTCCGAGCGTGGAGAAAAAGAATATCCTGAACATCATGTGCCTTGATACATACGCCTGCTGCACATTTTTCATGCCGGAGATAATGAGCATCAAACTAATCACTCTTACGAGTGGAGTAAGTTCTGGCATATTGTAAAACGCCGCAATGAACGGGGCGGCAACGAACATGATAAGGTAAAGAAAAGAACACATGGCTATATTGAACCAGAAAACGCTGGAAAAATCCAGATCGTCTGCGTCCTTTTTCTGAATCAGTGCGTTGCCCATTCCGCTGTCCACGAACACCTGCATAATCAGCATGAATATCGAAACGAGCGCGACTGTACCGTAAACCGTTGGACCGAGCTTTCTTGCCAATACGATAGAAACGACAAATGTAACGCCCTGCGCGCCGCAGCGCTCCATAAAACGCCATAAGAAATTGTTTACTACACTTTGTTTAGTGTTCATACATCTCTTATACCTCTGTTACTTTTTTCTTAATTTCAGGTATGCCTTATATACGATTGTATAGACGGGATGACAGTAGACGCAAAGGATATATCTGATCTTTGTGGTTTTACAGGCTGTTTTGTATACGTCTTTATACTGCTTTAGATTTTTACTGTCCGCAAGGTTCAGGTACATGTCGAACATCGTAATTCTCTTCTGTTTCTGGAGCAGATCGGAATAACGCCCTTGGGTGTAACTGTCTATTCTGTCGAGCATATCGGCAAATTCCGTGCTGTATTTTTTTAAGAATTCCTTGTCCTCAAGCAATCTCTGTGAGATGGAACCGTTGGCGGACAGACGGTATGCCCCCATCAGCTCGTCGGAATAATATATTTTTCCCTTCAGAGCCATATAGACCATCATAGCGTAATCGTCATTGACGCAATTTCCTCTGTAGGGAAAAATAATATCTGTGCGGCATGACTTTCTGTACATCAGAGAGGTGGTAGCCATGGCCCATTTGCTGATGACTTCCTCAATGGTGAGATCGCCGGAACCCATCGCCAGTCTGAAAAACCTGTCGGTGCGCAGCGAGTCGTCGTCTCTGGCAAAATAAGCGGCGTGACCGCACATGGAATAATCCGGGTGGCTTTCCATAAAATCCACCTGCTTCTGGAGCTTGTTTTCGTCTGTCCAGAAGTCGTCGCCGTCACACACGGCGATATATTTCCCTTTTGACATCCTGAACATCTTTTCAAAAGAGATATGTTCCAGACCGCGCTGAAAGAGGTTTTCGGGCTGTATGAAGGGAACGATCTTGTCGGGATATTTTGCGCCGAATTCCCTTACAATATCGCTTGTGCCGTCGGTCGAAGCGTCATCCCTGACGATGATTTCGTAGGGGAAGTTTGTTTTTTGGTTGACCATGCTTTCAAGACATTTTGCAATATATTTTTTCTGGTTGTAGGTAGTGCAAAAAACGGACACCATACAGTTGTTGGTATTATTCATACTAAACTCCTTTTATTTTGCGGTAAAGCTTTCCCGCACCGACATAGATCGGGTGAAAGTAAACACACAGAATATATTTGCATTTTGTCTTTTTGGGCACGGTCTTGAAAATGTCGCTGTACTGTTTCAGGTTGTCCCTGTCGCCCAGATCGAGATACAGGTCAAACAGGGTCTTTCTCTTGCGAAGGTTGATGACGTCGGTATACTTTTTCCCCGAATACGCATCAATTCTGTCGAGCATAGCGACGTATTCCAGCCGTCTCTTTTTGTAATACTCCTTATTCCGCCGTTGCTTCTGCGTGACCGAACCGTTGCATGCGATGCGGTATGCGCTCATCAACTCATCGAGGTAGTATACCTTTCCCTTCAGCGCCATGTAGACCATCAGGGCGTAGTCGCTGTTGATGCAGTTCCCCTGGAACGGGAATGTCACGTCGGTGCGGCAGGATTTCCGGTAGAGAAGAGAGCAGGTCGCCATTGACCATGAGGAGATGATCTCTTCCGTCGTCAGCTCACCGGAACCGGTTTTATATCTGAAGCAATCGTTTTTAATCAGCTCGCCAGCTTCATTGGCGTAATAGGCTGCATGTCCGCAGAGGGAGTATTCCGGATGACTCTCCATGAGATCCACCTGTTTCTGCAGCTTGTTTTCATCCGTCCAGAAATCGTCGCCCTCACACATGGCAATGTATTTGCCGTGCATCAGATGAAAAGCCTTTTCAAAAGCGACATGCCCCAGTCCCCGTTGCAGATGGTTTTCTTCGAGTATCAGCGGCACTATTTTATCGGGGTATTTTTCATGATAAGCCCGGATAATGTCGCTTGTACCGTCGGTGGAAGCGTCGTCCTTGACGATGATTTCATAGATAAAGGACGTTTTTTGACTGACCAGGCTGTCCAGGCATTGAGCAATATAATTTTTATGATTATAAACGGAGCAAAAAACCGATACCATGCACTGATTGATCATAGATTACTCCTTTTGCTGAATAATATCAAATTCTCGGAAAAAGTTGATGATATACACAGTCAATGCCGGCATGTGTAATGAACCAAATCATCAGCCTTAAAAAATATTATACTATGAATAATCATAAAAAGCAACTGTTAATAAGTAAAAAAACTGTTGCCGTCCCCAAACATCCTCAAAATAAACCGAAACAGCAAAAAGACAGCCGCACATCGGGTGGAAGTGCGACTGCCTTTGCTTACGGTATGGGATTTACAGATGGATTATGAGTCCGAATCACCGCGGTTTTTTCGTCTGAGCATCAGGAAAGCAAGTCCGATGGTGAAGAGAAGGAACGATGCCACGGAACTGCCGATCTGAAGCTCTACGCCGGTGGGAAGGATACGGCTTTTGTCATTGGTATACGATATGATCTGATTGCCTAAGACATTGCCGGAACCGTCCTTTATCGGTCCGTAGACGACGTGGGGTGAATCACTTTCTTTACGCGGCGTGCCGTTGAGAGAGGTCTGCACGGTGTAGCCTCTGGCGCCGCTGCGTTCTTCGGTGACGGAATAGATCATGCCGTCCGGCACATGGGCGAAGGTGATGGATTCGCCGTGGCACAGGGTAAAGGCAGCCTGTCCCCCTGAGAAGGTGAGTTCGGCATCCACATCGCCTGAGGGAGCGCCGGTCTTGATGAAGCGGAGACTGCCTTCAAAGGGTTTCCCTTTTGCATCCGCCATAGAAACAGTAAACGGGAAGTAATAATTTCGGTCTGCGTAGTTGCCGGTGACGGTTTTGCTGACGGTAAGGCTGTAGGAATCGCCGGTATTGATAATGTATCCGCCGTTCGGAGCGTTCCCACGAGTGGCTGTCACGTCGGCGTGGGTATCGTCCTTATAGATGGCGGTGAAACCGTTCAGTTTGCCTTCGGTTGCGCAGTAACTCCAGAGAGTGCCGTCAGGGGCGTATTTTTCCAGTCCTTTGATCTCAAGACAGTATTTGCCGCCGTCCTCCGCGGTGACCCCGAGGGATACCCCGCCCGGCAAGGTTCCGGGAGTACAGCCGTCTGGCGACATGCTGCATGCGATGGAGAAATCGTTGTCGGGATCATTTTCTGAAGACTTGACGCGTTTTATCGTCAGAGGGATACTTGCAATACTTGAAGGCCATTCATTTCCGGCTGTATTGCTCCATTGCTTTGTCACCTTGAAGGTTGTTTTTGCAATGGCGTTTGTGATGATTCCTCCTGCCTCCGCCGAGGTGTTGTTGTCCTCATAGGAGGGTTCATAACCCGGTGTACAGCCGATTTCGGTAAAGAAATAATCGTAAGGAATATCGGCGTCGTTGGTGGTCGGAACCTTTTTAAATTCTATCAGCCAATCTTCGCCGCCGCTGTTGTTATTATCCTCGCCGTCATTATCCGGATTGTCATCGGCGTTTGTCGGTCCTGTTACAGTCTGTGAGGAAAGCAACTTGGCGTCTGCCTGGGAACCTTTTTGGGGATAACCCCAGAGACAAATTGTAGCGGTTGCGTTTGTCGGGGCTCCACCCGTCCACCGTTTGGTTATGGTGAGATTCGTGGAGCGCTTGGTGTTTTTGATGAGAACCGCCTGACTGTTTTCCATCAGATAACTTGTCTGGTCGGACTGATAGCCTTTGAATACGGTCGCTTCTCTCACGGCGTATTGCTCAAAAGTCTGACCGTCCGCCTTGTACTTCGGAAGTCCGTTGAAGGAGGCTGTTCCGGCGGTCAATTCGCCGTTGTCGTCAGCCACGCCGTCCAGCTCCACGGTTTGCACGGGGGTGCTGTCGGGATTGGAGATTTCCTCCTGCGGCAGAACTTCGAGCTTGACCTTCAGACCCTTGGGCCAGTTGATTTCGTTGCCTTTTGCGTCGTACCATTTCTTTGTCGCCTTGCGGTCAACCGTTTCGGTGGAAAAGGTATCGGTAAAGGTGATGGTTCTGTCCTCGGCGTTGTCCAGATGATTCTGGGTGATCTCGAATTCGGCTACAGCAGACGTTCCCGAGGTGTTGTCCTCCCAATCGTACCTTACGTAAGCGGTGGAGCCCTTGTGGTTGGCTTCTATTTCTGCATTGCCGGATTCTGTTATCCTGTATTTGCCTAAGCCAAGAGAATTCAGGACAGTGGAGGAAACTCCGTCCGATGATGTGAAATTGACGTATTGGAGGTTGTCATAACCGCCGAAGACCGACCATGTTTTTGTTTCGCTGTCATACTTCTCCAGCTTGAAGCGGAGCTCTGCAAGATCCTGGCTGGTCAGCCTGACATTGCCGTCAATCTGCTTTTTCAGATTCACATTGATGGCTTTGGGCGAATTGCGGACGGTAAGGGTATCGCCGAGCAGGTATTCACGCTTGGAATAATCCACCTCGCCGCTCTGGCGGATGATGAACTCATACCACACAATGCTGGCGGTGTAATTCTCAGGGGGAGTTTCTTCGTGAATGCAATAGGTTTTGTCGGGGGAAAGATTGAATCCGTGCAGCTGCTGGTCGAGCTTGAGATGAATCTGTCCGTTTTTCTTCGCAACGGAATCGTAAGCCGACGTCATTGTGAAATCTTCGTTGTGAACCTTGATCGGTGAATAAATCGGTTTGTCGTTTTCGTCTCTGCCCACGAGCTCATACAGTTTGAACACCGCGCCGTTAAGTCCGTCTTCCATGTGGTTGGACCGGTACTTGTAGATGTATATCTCGGGCGTGATGGCTTCGCCGCTTGATTTCACCTTGATTTCCGCATTGTCCGAGACGGTAGCCGACATTCCCCTGACTTCAACCGTGTTGCTGAAAGGAACCAGGTCAGAGGATGCACCCGGCGCCTCGATAATCTTGGCTGTATAGGTGATCATGACGTGTGTTTCATCAGGAATGATGAATTTGCCGACGTTGCCGCTGAAATCGTAGTAAACCTGATCTTTTCTGTCTTCCGGGAAGGTGGATATTTCAATGGATCTGTAATCGATGGAAAGAGAAGAGGAGTAGGTGTCAGTCACCTGCATGGGCGTACCGTCGTTCATTTTGATCTTTCCCGGATTGAGATTGATCTGAAAACTGTACTTGGGATGCAGCTGGTTGTATTCGCCCGCTTCGACGGGCATTTTTTTGGGAGTTTTCGTGACCGGTCGAATATCATTTTTGTGAATCATATATGTGACGGCAGAGGTTTCGATTTCACGGCATGTCGCGGTATTCGTAAAGGGTACTTCTGCGTATTCGTAATTCGGAGAAGTCGTCAGAGGAGGACTCTTTTCCGCTACACGGCGTTCGATTTCGGCGAGGGCTTCCAGATTGCGGGGAATCAGATAATAGTCGACGGTAT
>ONID01000067.1 GCA_900317765.1 uncultured Eubacteriales bacterium
GGAGCCGATAAAATTGCCTTCCTCTTTGAGGAAGGTGGCACGAAGTGCCGGTAGGAGCGCCCCCGGCGCAGGTTTCTTCTTAAGTTGATGACATTGGGGGCCAGGGGGCAATGCTCCCTTGCGGGGAGTGGGGCAGCGCCCCACGAGGGAGGCGAAGCCGACCGAGCAAGACCAGTGAGGACACCTGAAAGGTTTGGGCGAATACAGATACAGCCCAATACCGTGACTACTCTTGTCCCCGACCGGAGAAAAATCCCATTTTAAAAAATGCACTACCCTGCCAATTTCCGGCATTTTCCACGTTTTACAATCAACTAATTGGCTAAAGCAAAGGAGATTGAATCATATGAAAAAGTCCGTAAAACTAATCAGCCTGCTTCTCGCGGCGTTCATGCTGACAGCGAGCCTTGCTTCCTGCGACTGGGGCGTGCATCCCGTTCCGGAAGACGGCACTTCATCAGCTGCGGAAAATTACACTCCGCACAAATTCGGCGTGGAGGACGCTGCCGCAAAGGGCGTGAGGCTCGGTATGACCGAGCAGCAGGTCACCGAGATACTCGGTGAACCCGACGGCAGGCAGAATGTCACCAACGACAATTTCATCTACGGCGAATACACCAGCATGAGATACGGCAAGCTGAATCTATCCTTCTACGACATCAATGAACAGGGCAATTTCACCCTCGGCATTATTTATACCGAATCGCCGGAGGTGAATTTTGCGGGCGGTCTGCATGTCGGCAGCACAAAGGACGAGGTTCTGAAAGCCTTTACCTATGAAAAGGAACCGGCTCCGCTTTATTTCTCCACTATGGAGGAATCCTGCGGGGATTACATCTACGGAGACGTCAATCGGTCGCTGTTCCTCGAAAACAAGCCGACGGACGTTATTCAATGCGCCTACATCAACCGTTTCGGCGAAGACGTCGATCATTCCTATGTGATGGAATACTACTACTACAATCCCCTCGACTGGAACGCCGACAAGAGCGCCTACACCGGCGACAGCTACAGCATGGTATTCTATCTCGACAGCGAAAGCGACACCGTCACCGCTGTCCGTATCGGCTACGATTTCATCGAGGATAGAATGTCTTAAAAACAATAATCGGCATGATTCCGTCATGAGGAATTATGCCGATCAGGAAAAATGACCGATTGCAGATCAATTATTCATCTGCTTATTCTGCTTTGTTTTAGAGCTTATTCTCTTCTTTCTTCGGAGGACGAGAAGCACTGCTAACGCTGCGGAAAGTACAACAATGATCCCTGCAACGGTGATCAGAATGATCAGAGGACCGTTCGAACTGCGACTCCAGACAAGAATATACCCTTCGCAAGTATTGGTTTCAAACCAAATACCATCTGAATTGCAGATAATAGGAAGCTCTTCAAGAGAATAATTCGCTTTCTGATGATAAAGCTTGAAAGTATATTTTTCCCTTTTTCCCTTTACAGATTCAGGATAACGCAGGCAGACCTTTATGTTGCCGTTTGATATGAAAGCAAGGTTGTTTTGATTGGTTTTCAGTAAGAGAGAAAATGCAGCAATGTTATTCTCAACGACATTAAAGCCTGGTTTCATGTCATTGATTGTATTGATGATGGTGTCCTTATCTGGCGTGCTGATATCGGTTGCCGTGAGGGATGCTTGCTTGGTACTTATTTCTATCGCTTTTGAAATCAGAGTGGCTTCTTCAATCAGTTCCGCCTGGTACACATACGGATTGGGGTCGACTTTTATCGTTTTATAACCTTCGATTGTCTTGTCAGGAATAATCGCTATCTTGGTAGTTTGCATTTGTTCTTTTCCATACGCTTCATACCACCCTTCTATGAAGTCGGATTCGGGAAGAGCTTGGTTGGTAATGAGGCAAAAAATTCTTTTCCCCACGTCGTTTTCACTGAATGTGAATACTCCACCTTCCGCTGTTGCAGGGAGTATTTCGTTTCTCGATTCATCTATCCATCTAAACTCACATGGGGTTCCGTTGACACAATTGATGGATGAAAGGTCAATCTTTTCGCCTGCCGAAACTGTTTCGGGAAGTTGAAAATACTGTGGCACATAAATACATTTTCCGGGAACTTCGTCATTTGTAAAATTATTTCGTATTGACTCCATGTCTATTTTGGCTATATCTGTAAGGGAAATATTATTATTACTGCAAATCAGTTCCGACAACTTGGCATTGTTTGACAAATCAAGTGACGTCAGCTGGTTATTGAAGCAAGTCAGCTCCGACAACTTGGCATTGTTTGACAAATCAAGTGATGTCAGCTGATTGTATTTGCAGGACAATTTCAGCAAATCGGGATTGTGAGAAACATCAATGGACGTCAGCTGGTTGCTGCTGCAATCCAGCACCGTCAATGCGGGATTGTGAGAAACATCAATGGACGTCAGCTGGTTGCCGTTGCAATCCAGCTCCGTCAATGCGGGATTATGTGAAACATCAAGTGTTGTCAGGTGGTTTGAACCACAGAATAGATAATCTAAAGAGACATTTTGAGATACATCGATGTAGTAAAGGCTATTTTGTTCGATTTGCAGGGATATTAATGAGTTATTGTTGGATAGATCGAGAGATGTCAGCTTATTGTTCATACAGGACAGATTCTCTAATGCTGTATTGTGACTCAGATCCAGTGAAGTTAGCTGATTACAAGAGCAGTGTAATATACTAAGTTTAGGACAGTTTGATACGATTAATTCTGTAAGTAAGTTTTTATCGCATTCTAAATAGGTAATATCCCCATAAAGCTTAATAATCTGTCCTTTTACTTTCTGATCTGACTGATAATAATCTTCAATAACGCCGTCTCCATAGTCCACATTTATATTGAATCCTCCAATAGTAAATTCTAATTCGCCGCCTATAGCTTTTTTAGTTGTCATCGTCACAGCGGGTTCGCTGATATTATCCACAGATAGTGGACGGGGAGCCGGATAAACAAATGAGTTCTTGGAGACTGGTTCACTGGACGGATGATTCTCAGCGGCTTTGACATCCATCCATGTGAAGGTCGATAAAGTCAGCATGACCGATAATACCCCAAGTAATGCTGTTCGCGGGTTGAAAAACTGTCTGAATGGGTTCATATTCAATTCTCCTTTTCAATAATGCTGATAAACATATTCGATGAATAATCATGTTTATTCATCGATATGATACCATTTTTTTGACGTATGTCAATCATTATTAGTAAATTTTTTATTCTGCTTCCCATTGCGTTTTCAAAGAAATTCATTCTAAGAATTATTAATTTCTTAGTTGTTTTTGTTGCGCTTTTTATCTTTTGTCTGATATAATAATATTTAAGATTAATTCTAAAAGAATTTTTCATTTGCTCGCTTGCTCAATTTGCAACGGCGCGGCAGTTTTGGAGGTATCTATGGATAACAAAGAATCAAATTCCACTGTGGCAGGTGCCACAGTAAAACAGAAGAACACTTTTTCGGGCAATATCGGGTATATCCTCGCCGTGGCAGGTTCGGCAGTCGGACTGGGCAATATCTGGCGCTTTCCTTACCTCGCCGCCAAATACGGCGGAGGAATATTCCTGCTGGTGTACCTCATTCTCATGCTGACATTCGGCTACGCCATGATCGTGTCGGAAACGGCTATCGGTCGAATGACCGGCAAGAGTCCCGTCGGCGCGTTCAGCTCTTTCGGGAGCAAAAAATGGCTGCGATTCGGCGGCTGGATCAACGCGGTCATTCCCATGCTTATTCTGCCTTATTACAGTGTGATCGGCGGCTGGGTGGTCAAATACTGCGTCGAATATCTCAGGGGAAAATCCTCCGAGCTGGCAGGCGACGGATTCTTCGGCGGTTTTATCAGTAACTCCTTCAGTGCGGAGATTTGCTTTGCAGTGTTTGTGCTGGCGGCATTTTTCATTATTATTGCCGGCGTTCAGAACGGCATTGAAGCGGTCAGCAAGATCATTATGCCGCTGCTCCTGGTGCTTGCGATCATCACGGCGGGCTATTCTGTGACTCGTCCCGGCGCGCTCGCAGGCGTCAAGTATTTCCTTGTGCCGAATTTCAGCGACTTCTCCATCATGACGGTGGTGGCTGCGATGGGACAGATGTTCTATTCGCTGTCGCTGGCTATGGGTATACTGATCACGTACGGCTCCTACCTCAAAAAGGATTCCGACATTGAGAAAAACACCACACGCGTGGAATGGTTCGACACGGGCATCGCCATTCTTGCGGGACTTATGATCATTCCTGCGGTCTTTGCCTTCACAGGGGGCGACATCAAGACCCTGAAGGCGGGACCTTCGCTCATGTTCATCACCTTGCCGAAGGTATTTGACAGCATGGGCTTCGGCAATGTAATCGGAAGCGTGTTCTTCCTGATGGTGCTGTTTGCCGCTCTGACAAGCGCTATCTCCCTTTTTGAAACATGCACTGCCACCATCACGGAGGAATTGGGGCTGAAACGCTTTTGGAGCAGCCTGATTGTGCTGGCGGTTTCGCTTCTGCTCGGCACTGCAAGCGTTTTCGGCTACGGTATCTGGGACAGCGTCAAAATCTTCGGAATGCAGATTCTCGATTTCTTCGACTTCCTCACCAATTCGCTGATGATGCCGATTTCCGCCCTGTTCATCTGCATTCTGGTGATCAAGGTGATCGGTTTCGAGGGCATTTCAAAAGAAATCAAGCTCTCGTCCGCTTTCCGCCGTCAGCCGATGTATTATGTCGTCACCAAATACATCGCGCCCTTCTTCCTGATGATCATTCTGGCTAGCTCCATCGCCAATGCGTTTGGACTTATCACGATTTAATTCAGTTATCCTTACACAACTGCGAAAGGGATGATAAATAAACATGGATATTAAGGTGGGCGACATTCTGGAAATGAAAAAACCGCATCCTTGCGGCTGCAAACAGTTCGAGGTGCTGCGGGTAGGAATGGACGTCAAGATAAAATGCAGCAAATGTGGGCATGAGGTCATGACTGCCCGCTGGAAGATCGAGAGAAATATCCGAAAGGTAATCCGGGAGCATGAGAATTAGCGTTATCGGTGAGTAAACTAATTATACAACTGATTCACTGATACTAACGAAAGAAAAGGATGAAAACAACATGTTTGATAAACTATCGGCGGCAGAAGTAAGATATGAGGAACTGGGCAAGAAGCTCTGCGATCCGGACCTGATCAATGACAACGCCCTTTACCGTGACACCATGCGGGAATACAAGAATCTCACGCCGCTTGTAGAGAAATACCGCGAATACAAGAGCGCCAAGGCCATAGAGGAAGAATCCAGAACCATGCTGGATGAGGGAATTTCCGACAAGGAATTCCGCGAACTGGTAGAGAGTGAGCTTGACGACGCCAGAGATAAGCTGGCAGTCATTTCCGACGAGCTGAAGATCCTCCTGCTGCCCAAGGACCCCAACGACGACCGCAACGTTGTCATGGAAATCAGAGGCGGCGCAGGCGGCGAGGAAGCGGCGCTTTTTGCGGGCGTGCTGTTCCGCATGTATTCGATGTACGCCGAGCGTGTGGGCTGGAAGGTCGAGGTCGTCAACGCCAACGAGACCGAGCTGGGCGGCTACAAGGAAATCAGTTTCATCGTCAATGGGGAATCGGCTTATTCCAAGCTGAAATATGAGAGCGGCGTTCACCGTGTGCAGCGTGTTCCGGAGACGGAGACACAGGGACGCATCCATACATCCACCGCGACGGTAGCGGTTATGCCGGAGGTGGACGAGGTTGACGTGGAGATCAATCCGACCGATCTGAAGATCGATACCTTCTGTTCCAGCGGTGCTGGCGGACAGCATGTCAACAAGACCGAATCAGCCATCCGCATCACCCACCTTCCGACTGGAATTGTGGTGGAATGTCAGGATGAGCGCAGCCAGTACAAGAACAAAGACCGCGCCATGAAGATTCTGCGTTCCCGCATATACGAGGCGGCGATGGAGGAGCAGAACAGCAAGATTGCCGCGGAGCGTAAATTGCAGGTCGGTACAGGCGACCGTTCGGAGCGCATACGCACCTATAATTATCCGCAGGGACGCATGACCGATCATCGCATCGGGCTGACGCTTTATAAGCTGGATGCGATTCTCAACGGAGACCTGGACGAGATATTTGACGCACTGATCACTTCTGCGAGAGCCGAGCAGCTGAAAGCGTCGATTGACGAAAGCGCCAAGTAGCGAAAAGAAGGATAGGAAAATCGGTGATTTACGAGGAGGCTTTCAATATGAAAAAAATATGGGTTTTAGCAGCTTTACTACTTCTCTCCCTGCTGCTGCTGTCTTCATGCAGGGACAAGCAACTGGACCGCACTTATATATTCGGTGATGGAGTCAATGGCGCTGAGGTGACGCTGCATGAGGACGGGTCCTTTACGTTTGTTTTTTCTCCTTTGAGCAGCTATCTTGGAATCGGCAAATACACATTCAGCGGCGACAGACTGACGCTTGAAACCTCCGACGGAAAGTACCGTTACGTTTTCAGATTGACCGAAAGAGGCATCGAATTCGACGCGTCCGCGTCGTCCGATTCCCTTTGGCTCGGAGAGTTTTCGGACGGGTCGGTGTTTGAAGAAGACATTCCGTGATCCCGAAAATATTGCTTTCCGAAGGAGTTGTGTTGATTCTTTTCACCTATTGAAAAACTGACATCATCATTAATAAGCCCCGTGCGATGCTTGATATGCTCCCTATATATCTGACAATGAATCAAAAAAAGTCGTTGTCAGATATATAGGGGCTTTTTGGGTGCACCCGGTATGGGCAACGATTTGGCATTGAAAGTCCGCTACAGACTCGGCAGTAGGAACTGTCAGCCAAAGGCAAATGGTATTATTTAATGACTTCTTTTTCTTCTTGAATCTGATAGTCCTGAAAAGCGTATTGACAAATTTGTCGTCATCTATTACGATAATATTAGATAAATTGTAAAAAATATTAATAATGTTGAAAGGATTTGTTTGCTTATGAAAAAACGATTTCGGATTCTGTCGGCTGTAGTCCTTGTGCTTTCCTTCATCCTTGCGGCTGCTGTGGGATGCGGTAGGCAGAAAAACAATCCTGCCTCCTACGAGAGAGAAGCCACGGAAAGTGACCGCACTTATTTCAGATCGCATGCGGTCTACAACGGTAGCTTCAAAAGCGAACTCACAGAGGATGAGCTGATATTCTACAACGCTTACGAAAAGCATATTCTGGAGGAACGAAGTCTGGAGCCGATTGAAATCGACGTCAGTCAAATGAAATTTCTTTCCTACGAAACCGAGCGGATGTATGGCTTGATGAAAGTGGCGGAGTTCGCATTTACTTACGATCATCCGGAGGCGTTCTGGTTTGATTTACAGGATTTCGACTTCATCAAAGATGATTCCGATCAATATATCCGCGCGGTCGTTCTGAAAACCGAAGAAAAATACGAGGGCGCGTATAATGATTGGGACAAGGTGCAGAATGGCATCCAATCAGCTGTCAATCAGATTGGTTCACTCAGAAAATCCGAATCGCGTTATGATACGATAAAGGCGATCCACGATTATGTGTGCAATCATGTATCGTATTATTACGACTTTGATTTCAAAGATCCGTCGCATGGCATTGCTCCTCTCTTCGGCGGAGGCTATATAGGCAACCGGTTTATTTGCGAGGGGTATGCGCTGTCAGTCAAGTTGCTGTGTGACAAATTCGACATTCCGGCGACGGTAGTCATAGGTGATTCCCATGCGTTCAATTACGTTCAGATGGACGACGGACGTTATTATGTGGTTGACTGCACATTTGACGACTATGACCCTGTGCAATATACTTATTTTCTGATTGGCAGCAATTCCATTGTAAACACCGTTGCCGGCGAAAAATTCACCGATGATCTGTCCCATGTGGAAAACGGAAACTGTAATGGGATTAATCTGGATTATGGTTTCCTGAATTACCCCGAAGTGTCGCAATACGCGTACAGCAGTCTGGAGCTGGTCAGCGACGGATCGGGCGAAGACGGAATCATCAGCGGAACCACTACATTCCGGTTCAGGGCGAAAGACAATGCTTTCAAGGGCAAAACCGCAAATGTTTATATCAAGGATCAGGGATGTATGGGTTCCTCCTTGTTTAAGCCTCACCTCGTGGGTACCTGTACCATTCAGGAAAACGGAACATTTGAAGCTATATATGACACAATGCTCGAATATAATGGCTATTGTGAGTTAACTGTGAAAGTTGATGACGCGGTGATATTCAGCCGGTATGTTTACATACAGAATACCCATTTTGAAATACTCAACTTGGACGACCCGCTGCTGACCATCTCCGCGCCCTATGAGGTGAAAATTAAGGGCTATTCTTCCACCGATATTATGAAATGCAGCTTGGATGTCTGGTTATACAAATTAAACACTTATTCGACACATCTTTATCATGCTTCCTTTAATAGCGATGGAATCGCTTCCTTTACGATAGACCCGAAAAACTTAAAAGAAGGCGTCAACACAGTCAACGTGGTCTATCACGCAGTAGGCAAAATCAAAGATTCCGACGGCATATTCAACGCTCAGGAAAAATCTTTCCGGATTTCCCATACAGCCGCCGACAGCGGAAAGTTCAGATTCTGGGGCGACAGCGCCAAATCCGGACGCAATGTAGGCGAATGGGCGGATTTCACGCTGAAATACGACGGCATTGTCACTGAAAAATGCCAGTTCAGCGTGACGATCGACGATTTTCCGGCTACGCCGTTATGTCAGAAGGGCGACAAGGTGACAGACTTCTTTGACAAGGACGGTTTCTGCAACTTTTATCTCGATGTGACAGAACAGTTCAGCGAAAAACACAAAGTTACGGCAACCCTCACAAAAGAGGACGGAAGCACGGTGACCGCTTCCAATACCATTAATGTCACGGACGGATATTTTTCCTTTGAAATGTTCAGGATAAATGAAAATGGCGACCATGTGAGGTATGATGATAATAGTCTGAAATCTATGAGCTTTGTCAACATAGTTCTCAAGAACACCTCAGGTATTCCCGGCGATCAGTGCCACTTTTATCTGTACAAGAACAACATGACATTCTTCCCCTTTACCGGAGGAACATTTTTTGAAGAAAACAAGGTTGACGTGTGGGCGAGCTACCCGGATGTGGATCTGGGAAGTCAGGTAATGAAAGTGGTGTTTGTGGCTCCGGATGGAACGAAAGTGGAAAAAAATCTTCCTTTTATCCTTCAGGAAGGCAAAAAATATTATGATTATCTGACTTTTCTCGGCAATGGCAACGCCCGCTGGGTCAGCAATACCGCTGACTTCACACTGTTTTTCAGGACTTACAGGGAAGAAATCAAGGCATTGAATGTCACGGTAGACGGTAATCCGACCTCGGTACAGATTTCCGACAACGCGGGCAGTCAATTCAACAGAAACGGACTCTTCACTTTTACGCTGGATTTCCCTGATGAGCAGGAAAAAGAACACACCGTCGAAGCGGTGCTCACCAAAAAAGACGGCACTGTCCTTACGGCCAAACAAAATATCCGCGTTACCAATAAGTATTTTGAAATCACCAACTGGCCGGACGAAGTGCCGGTATTGGACAAGGTCTTTGAGGTGAAACTCAAACATCTGACAGACACTGCCATCAAGGTATGTACGGCTCGCCAGTATATTGACGGCGTGGATATGGGCGCGGTTTCGTTTGATGACAACGGCACGGCAACGCTCGGTCTGAATACCACCGGACTGGATAGCGGAGAGCATTGGTATAAGGTGATATTCAGCAGCGATAATAAGATCGTCTCAGAAAAGGTCATGCGTTTCCGCGTGAACTGATTCTGATTTCACCTCTCTGGTTATTCCTGACTCTGTTTTTCTTATCCTTCCAGCAAAAAAATCCTCGGAAGCGCCTGCAATACGGCATTTCCGAGGTTTTTTGTTTTGGGTGCGCCCGGCATGGGCGACGACTTGGCGGTGAAAGTCCGCTACAGACTTGGCAGTAGGAACTGAAGCCGAATTGTCGAATACGGTGATTATGCCTGAAAGACACACCTGCGTCTATTTTCCGGCGTTGGAAGGTAGTGGGACATCAGTTGGTGACTGTAATTTTGATGATGTTGGATTGCAGCGAATTCTCGTTGCTGTCACTTACCTTGCAGTAGAGCTGAATGCCGTTCCAATTGGCAGGTGGTGTGACGGTTTCGGAAGCGTGTGTGCGTCCGTTCCACTTACTGAAGGAGGACTGTCCCACTTTCTTGTAATACCACTGATAGGTCAGTCCGACGCCTTCGGCTTTCAGTGAAATCGTCACAGATTTACCGAGTCTTACCGTTTTGCTGACAGGCTGAACGGTAATTGTAATTTGCGGATAGACCGTGACTTTGATAATATTGGACTTGAGTGTCTGTCCGTAGGTGTCTTTTATTCTGCAATACAGCTGAATGCCGTTCCATGAAAGATTGGGAGTACAGGTTTCGGAAGCGTGTGTACGTCCGTTCCAGGCGCTCCAGGCGGTTTGTCCGGATTTTTTGTAGTACCACTGATAGGTCAGTCCCGTGCCGGAGGCTTTCAGGGAAACTGTCACGGGGTCGCCTTCCATGATGGTCTGATTCGTCGGTTGTTGGGTGATGGCGAATTTTGGCGTCACAGTGACCGTGATTGTATTGGACCTGACGGTGTTCTTTGCCATGTCCTTGACAATGCAGTATAGCTGGATGCCGTTCCAGCTTTCGTTCGGCGTGCAGGTCTCGCTCGCGTGGGTGTGATTGCTCCATATGCTGAAGCTGG